>JAIFLV010000114.1 GCA_020048895.1 Rhodoferax sp.
GTCGGTTCGGTGTTGTAGCGGCTACCTGCCTATAACGCTTGAGCCTCTGGGTAGGTTGGCAAAATCATCGAATAAATCTGCGTTTCCCTAGAATTTTGGACATGGTCAGTATCGATTGACCCACATGACACAGCACTTCCCAGTCCTTGCATCACCCATGCCCAGACACCCTCTGGCCCCACTTTCTACTTACCCACGGAGCACCACATGAACTACCGAACCGAAAAAGACTTTCTTGGTGAAAAGCAGTTACCCGATAGTGCGTATTACGGTGTCCAGACCTTGCGTGGCAAGGAAAACTTTCACATCACGGGCATCCCGATGTCGACAGAACCTTACTTCGTCAAAGCGTTCGGTTACGTCAAAAAGGCCGCAGCCCTCGCCAATCGGGATCTGGGCGTGCTCGATGCCACGATAGCCGATGCCATCGCCAGCGCGTGCAACCGCGTGATCGCTGGCGAGATGACAGACCAGTTCGTCACTGACTTCATTCAGGGAGGTGCAGGTACCTCGACCAATATGAACGCCAATGAGGTCATTGCCAACTTGGCACTGGAGCAACTCGGCCACAGGAAGGGGGAGTACCAATACGTCAACCCCAATGACCATGTGAATTTTGGTCAGTCGACCAATGACGTTTACCCCACCGCGTTCAGGCTAGCGCTGATTCTGCGGCTTGAGAGCTATATGGACGCCCTGCGGCGCTTGCAAGAAGCTTTTTTCGCAAAGGCTGTCGAGTTTGAGAAAGTTCTGAAAATGGGACGCACCCACCTGCAGGATGCGGTTCCGATGTCCCTTGGCCAGGAGTTCCACGGCTGGGGAACTACGATCGGTGAAGAAGTTCAGCGCATTGCTGAGGTTCGCCAGTTTCTGCACGAGATCAATCTCGGCGCAACCGCTATTGGGACCATGGTCACCGCAGCGCCGGGTTACCCCGAGCTGGCCACCCGCTACCTGTCCGAGCTGACGGGCACCACTTTTATCCTGGCAGGCGACCTCATTGAAGCGACTTCCGACACCGGTGCTTACGTACTGCTCTCGGGCGTGCTCAAGCGCACCTCTTCCAAATTGACCAAGATTTGCAACGACATCCGCCTTTTGGCCTCTGGGCCACGTTGCGGATTCAACGAAATTCAGCTACCCCAGATGCAACCGGGCAGTTCCATCATGCCGGGCAAGGTGAATCCGGTGATTCCTGAAGTCGTCAACCAGACCAGTTTTCTGGTCATTGGACTGGACCTCACCGTGACATTAGCGGCCTCTGCGGGGCAACTGCAGCTCAACGTTATGGAGCCAGTCATCACTTTTGCGTTGTTTACTTCCATCTCCACCATGGAAAACGCCGTCAACAGTCTTAACGTCAATTGCATCCAGGGCATCACCGCCAACGTGGAGCGCTCGCGCGATCTGGTGCTGAACTCGCTGGGGATCATTACCGTACTCAAGCCATCACTGGGCTACAAGCAGTGCGCCGAGATCGCCCGCGAAGGCTATGAGAGTGGCAAGTCACTGCACGACATCGTGGTCAACGAACGCCAGCTCATGACGCAAAAACACTGGGACGAGGTGTTCTCGTTCGAGAATTTGATCAGCCCGAAGTTCGAGCAATGATCATTGGCCAGGCGAGCTGATGCCCGCCACTGAAAGAAAGAGGAAAAGAAAATGTCTGTGTCTATTGTTCTGCAATTCATCGTCGTGCTCGCCGCGATCTGGATGGGCGCGCGCTCCTCCGGCATCGGCCTGGGGCTATGGGGTGCCGTAGGTTTGATGGTACTCACCGGTGCTTTTGGCATCACCCCGACGTCACCTCCCGTCGACGTAATGCTGATCATCCTGGCGGTCATCATGGCAGCGTCGGTGATGGAGGCGGCTGGCGGCATTGATTTTTTGGTACGCATCGCAGAGCGCATCATTCGGGCCAATCCGAAATATGTGACGATTGTTGCGCCCCTGACCACCTGGACATTCACGTTTGTTGCAGGCACTGGCCATATCGTCTACCCCTTGCTGCCCGTGATTTACGAGACCGCACATCGCAGTGGCATCCGGCCCGAGCGACCCATGGCGGTAGCGACTATTGCGTCGCAGCAGGCTATCACCGCCAGCCCCGTTGCCGCAGCAACTGCCGCGATGATCGGTCTGTTTGCTGAAAAAGGCCTCACCCAATGGGGGCTGCGCGAGATTCTGATGGTCTGCGTGCCTGCCACCTTGATCGGAGTTGTTGCCGCAGCTATCGTCTCTATGTTCATCGGCAAAGACCTGAAAGACGATCCCCAGTACCAGGCGCGCCTTGCAGCGGGAGAAGTGCCCGCACCGCAAGCCCTGACGCAGCACGTTGCGCTCAAGCCGACGGCCAAGCTCTCAGCGCTGATTTTTCTCACCGGCGTGGCACTGGTTGTGCTGTTTGGATTCTTTCCGGAGCTACGCAAGCTCCCTGGTGCCAAGGCACCACTATCCATGCCAATTGTTATTGAAATCCTGATGATGTCCGTCGCAGCGATCATGTTGCTGGCAACGAGGGTCAACGTCGACGAGGTGCCCAAGACCGCAACGCTGCGCGCTGGTGTGGTAGCCGTCATTGGCATCTTTGGTTTGGCATGGCTGGGCGACAGCTTTATCGCTGCCAACAAAGAGGTGATCGTTCCAGCGATTGGCGACTGGGCCAAGGTTGCGCCGTGGACATTTGCTTTTGGCCTGTTCCTAGCCTCGGTTCTACTTTACAGCCAGGCAGCAACCACCCGCGCGCTGATGCCGCTGGGCGTGGCGCTGGGCATTCCTCCGCAATTCTTGATTGCCATGTTTCCGTCAGTCAACGGCTACTTCTTTATACCTACGTACGGCTCGCTCATCGCTGCCATCAACTTCGACTTGTCCGGCACCACAAAAATCGGCCGCTATGTGCTCAACCACTCGTTCATGGTTCCTGGTTTGGTCGCTACCTCAGTCTCTGTGGTCACGGGCCTGGCCATCGCCCGGATGATCTTCTGAAGTCTCCTCCCACATGGGCAAACGTGATGTCAATGTCGGACCAGCTGGGAAGAATGTTGGTCCGACATCAGCCCGTTCTCCATCATGCGCATGGAGGATTCTGCCAAAGCAACGGTGGAGTGGAATGCATCACCAACGGCGAGATGACCCCGGTGATGATGCCATGGGCAGTTGAGCGCTGAGTGACCTGCGGACTCGCCGCCGTGGCGCGGCGCTCGGTACCTCAGACTGGACGGTAGTTCACTTCGTGTCGGCTTCGGCTGTAACGGGGTTCCCTCGTTTTCAGTGCAATTCCTGACGAGGGCGGTGGATCCGCAGACTTATGCCGCCTGGTGCAAGCGCTGGGTACCCAAATCAGAACTTTTGCCGGTGGAAAAGTCCTGGGGTCCAGATTACCTTCGAATGGGCCTCACTTTGAGTTCCACGCTGCAAGGACAGTCCAACTACAGCTTGCGCGCAGCCTACCAAAAGACATGGCTGAACTCCCTTGGCGCCGAACTGCTGCTCACAGGGGAGGTGGGCTCGGACGTGGGAGTCAGCGCCGAAATCTACCAACCCATTGATACTGCACAACGCTACTTTGCGAATGCTATCGTGACGGTGCGCAACGAAAGTGGCGGGTTATTTATCAATGACTTGCGTGTCTCAGATTACCGCAACCATCTTACTGGACTCGATGTCGGCGTAGGCGTCAACCTGGGACTTGTCGGCCAGGCGCGATTGGGGCGGCGCGATGAGCGACACGCTTTGGATTTGGAGACCGGTGTTCCTGTCCTGACAACTGATCCGATACGCATCCGCGGTCTGTTGGCGTCGATCGAACTCGATCAAAGGAACCAGCTCTACATTTCGACCCGGGGATGGTCTGCCAAAGGCAACTGGTTTGACTCTGAAAAAGGGGAATATGGACGCCTACCTGTCAATTGGAACGCCTTAGTACTACAACTACCGACGCTCAGACTGGTGGATGAGATGTAATCAGAAGCGCGGTGCTGAGTTCGACCACATAAGAGATGCTCGTTCTGGCAATCGTCCGAGTGGGGAACGACGAACGCTAGAACCTCATTTTCAGGCCCGTGCCCAGCGCCCACGCGGTAGTTCGTGCCATTTCAAAAGTAGGCCGAGGCCAGAAGTGCCCCACGATCAGCTCACCCATCAAGCGGTTGTTGGCAACAGGCTGCTCCCAGCGCGCTTGCCAGCCGTAATCGGTCAACGCCACGCCGGTGTTTTGCTTGGCACTGGCAAGTAGCTCCATGGAAAGCAAACGCTGTTGTCCGAAAGCTTTGAACATACCCAAACTACTGTTCCACTCGGCGTCGGGCTCCATTTGCGTCGTGGTAACAGTATTAAGCCAGCGCCCAACCCATGTAGGTGAAAGATGATGCTCGTAAGAAAGTGTGGTTGACGCACCCAAATGGTCGAGCCGCGTGTAAAAGAGCGTTTGGCTGAACTCGACATCAGCGTCTGCGCTAGGTTTCCACATGCGGTGGAATCGTCCTTGGACAAACAACTTCAATCCATCCCGAAAACCAATGCGCGCATCCGTTGAGGCGCTGAGCATCTGACCAACACCGGCGTAAAGAGACCGGCTGTCCGCAGTGTTCGTCTGCATCAACTGCTGTTTGGCAGAAAAAGCAGCGGGAGCGTCAGTAATGACTCCCTGCCAGTAGTCCTGGCCGGTGAACAGGTAGGTTTTCTCTTCCAGATTGGGCAGCCTGAACCGTGCGTTGAAGCGAACGGACGAATCACCGCCCGTGTCCTGGCGGCTATACAGATTCAGACTGACCTGGCCATCGACAACCTTGCCGCCATCACTGAACGGCTTGTTGCCAAACCAACTGTCAACACCACTAGCCAGCCACAAGGCTGCGGATCGCACCTTGCCACGGGCAGACTCAATGGATTGCTCGACCTCTGTGCCTGTGCCATTTCGTAAGGGAGCTGGGGGAAACTCTTCTGCGGTGCACGGAACCGCCAAGAGAAACGCCAGTGTCACCCCTGTAAACGCGGCAGTAAGCCTCCAATGATCATTTCGCACTATGTGCTCCCTTGTCGAAATACGCCAGGTACTTTGCTTCTTGCACGATATTAGTGAATTCCTGCCGGTTGGGGCAGATTTCCATTGAAGCGGGAGAGCCTCAGTGCAATGTCTGGCGCTTCGCAGGTTCACTAGGTTTGCTGGAACCTATCTTTCAATTCCAGTGATGAGGCGTTAAATGCATCGTACCAAGCTGATCTGGCGAGATTTCGATTGCCCGATTGATTGCAATAGAGTGTTCGACCTCAACGCCAGCAAGTGGTCAGTGGCGGCTGCAGCCCTCGGTAAATTCAAGATCACATTGCCGCAGGTCGCGGTAAGGAAATGGGTGGCGGTTTGCGGCGCTTCATGTCGCTTCAGAACTGCAGTCGGTCATGAACGCGAACAGTGTGCCCAAAACGGTCAATCGCACTTGCCAGTTGTGGGGGCAGGTGTGCCGTAAAGAGTCCGTCACTAACATCCGAGAACGGACCACAAAATTGCAGTTCAATCCATGCACTGACAAGCCATCGCGCTGCATTGAGTATGCGTATTCGGTTTGGCACTCACAGGTCTGATGGCGAACTGGCAGGCGTGGGAACACATCGTACTCTGGTGTGCCGCCGACTCCACACCCTGCGCTGGGTGTTGCATGAGGGGCGCACAACCCGACCCTTGCAAGAGAAGGCCGCGAAGTATTCATGCCACTAGCCGCCAAAGGGTGATCCACGTTATCGACTCCGAAAGCGTCCCAAAGTAAGCATTGGGAAGACACCAAAAAAACTGATGGCTTTATCGAAAACGGCCTAGTTGCTCCCGATTTCCAACTCCGCCTGCGGTTTGGCATCTGCCGTCGCACCTCCGGTCCTCACCGCACCCAGGAAAAGGCGTTCTTCGGCCAGCTTCTTGCTGGCCAGATACTCCTTCACCACGATCGCGCGCTGCAAGGCCAGGGCGCGGATGTCTTCCTCGTTGGCACTCAAGTTGGCGAGAAGTAACGCCTCCATGTCAGGCGCAGAGATTTCTTTGGTCATGCCCACGAGATTGCGGGGTTTGGTGATGTCGGAGCGACGGTAAACCGAGCGCAGCAACACCGGCATTTCTTCCTTGCTGTAGCTGGTTACCGCAGCCGCATCTCTGCCTTGCGCACTGGTAGTACGGCGCTTTTCTGCTAACAACAAGGTCCTGAGCTTTTCACGCTTGGCGGCTTCTCGCTCGGTTTCCAGATTCGCGGAACCCACAACGGTCAGCCGCAGAGCTTGCCGGTCCTGAAGGGCCTGGACTACTTGGTCCAGACCGACGCGGGCCGAATCACTCAAGCCGGCACTGCCGGGCGCAAACGCGACGCTGCTTAACTCTGCTCCACCGCCGCCACCGAGCGCATTAGTCAGCACACTGAAGGGCGCAGTGATCGCTCTGGTCACCAGACTGGTGATGGATTTCCAGATGACCGGCCCGATGCGGAACTGCGGGTCATTGAGGGACCCGCTAATGGGAAGATCCAGATCGATCACGCCATTGCGGTCGGCGAGCAAGGCTACCGCCAGCTTCACCGGCAAGCTGGTGGGCGCCCCCTCAACCTTGTCACCGAAAGTCAGCTGGTTGAGCACCAGTTTGTTTGTGGCGAGAAGTTGACCGTCGTCCTGCACGGTGTAGTGCACATCCACGCTCAGCTTGCCGCGCTGAATGCCATATCCGGTGTGTTTGACGGCATAGGGAGACAGGGGCGAGAGCTCTAGGTCGCGCACCAGGCCCTTGACGTCTAGAGCCAAGGGTTGCGCCAGCGGGTTAAGTTTGCCTAGGATATCCAGCGAGGCCGTGCCCTCCACGCGGCCCCGAAGTTCCAGGTCGGCCAACTGCACCATGCCGCCTGTGAGCTGGTTTGAAAAGCGGCTGAGCCTGCCGGTCAGGTCGGAGAGGTTGGCGGTGTAGTTGGGCTGGATGAAGCGGTCCGAGAACAGCACCCGGCCATTGACAACGCTGATGGGCCCTATCTGGATGATGGCCTGCGTGCCTGCCGATGCGGTGGTTGTGGCGGATGCTGCGGCCACGGGTGACGCGGCACTAGCTGCATCCGATGCCGGCTTGGCGCCGTCTGCGGCGGGTGGAGCGCTCTGCCACAGATCCTGCAGGTTCAATCGGCCTTGCGAGCTCACAATCAGGCGGGCATAAAAGTCGGACAGTGCTGCTTCTCGCACCTGCACCTTGGTCGCCGTACCGGGTGCCATGCTGAAATCGATGCCGGGCACGTTCAACGCCTTCCAGCTCAGCAGTTCTTCTCCCAGACTCTCGGCTCCTTTGCCGGTGGTGTCGGCCTTGAAGTCTTCTAACGCTGCATTGCCCTTGACGCTCACCTCCGGCCCGTTGGAGAGCGCGGCGTAGCGCACCTGTCCCTTGAAGCTGGTATCGGCGCGCAACACGTGCAGGTTCAAGCCGCTGCCCGCATAAGCCGCAAGTGCATGGGCTGGCAAGTCAGCGATGTCCAACTCGCCCTCGGCCACTACCGGGTCCCACATCACGCTGCCCGTGTAGCGCAGGCTACCGGCTTCGACCTGGCCGGACTTGATCTTGGCGGCAAGTTGCAAGGGCGTCGGCTTTTTGCCGTCGGGTTGAATATCTCTGGCTTGCACCTGCAGGTCAGTCAGCTCGACCCGTACCGGCCGCGCAGGCATGCGGTCCGAGAAGACCACGTTACAGTCCTCCAGCTTGGCCTCTCCCACATTCAGCTTCCAGGGAGCCGCAGCAACAGCCTCGGAGGGCTTAAGCCAGCTTGCAAACATCCAGTTGCCTTCTGCGTCGCGGCGCACGCCGGTGTTGAGCTTTTGCAGCAGTACCTTGTCCACTGTCGCACTGCGCGCCAAAGTATCAACCCGCACATCGCTCACTTCCAGCAACTTGAATTGCGGCATGTCAGAGGAACTGGGGCCCCTGTTGTTGCCCACATTGGCTCGGGGCTCTGCGGCCGGCCTGTTACTGACCAATGCCACATCCCGCAAGGCCAGCTTGTGGATGACTGCGGTCTGGCGCTCGCCGTCCCAGGCAATGTTCACACGGGTGTCGGCCTGCCCTCGCAGGGTTGGCACTAGATATGGCGACACATAACCCGACACCAGCCCCAGCCCGAAGTCCGACACACTTGCCTCTGCCTTGCCAGCGTTTACTGTGCCACTGCCCTGCAGGCTGAGTTGTGCAGCCGGAGCCTTGGCTCCTTCGGTCAGGTGTTGCAGGCGTGCCTTCAGGTGCAGCGTGGCGGCGTCTTTCATGGGCCACTGCAGCTTGGAGACGGTGACCTGAAAGTCCCGCAGCCCCAGGCGGGTGGTCGGTGTGGTGTCCTGGTCCGTCCAATCCACGGACGCATCCTTAAGGGCCAGCGTATCCAGTTGCAGTGCCCATGCGGCCTGCTCAAGTGCGTATGCATCTTTTTGGCCGCTGGCACCTGTGGAATGTCCGCGAGCGGCTACGTTCATAGGAGCGTTCTGCTTGACCGGGCCAAATGGCAGCAGGTTCAGGCTGCCATCGGCGGCACGCACCACGTTGAGAATTGGGGTATTCAGGGTGATGCCCGAGAGCTTAGCGCTGCGCTCCAGCGGGCGCACATCGACCAGCCCCACTTGCAGGCTGTTCGCCGAGAAAAGGGGCTTGCCCTTGGTGTCCTGCACTGACAAGCGGTTTACGGTCACCGAGCCCGATAAGGTGACGGCGGTTTGGGGGCTCTGCACAAAGCCCAGCTTGATGTTGGCATCAACCACTGCGCTTTGGGGCTTCATCGGCAGGTTGGAGGGCAGGTATGGCAGATAGGGCGCCAAGTCCAGCTGGCTGATCTTGAGTTCGGCATCTCCCTTGCGGATACTCGCAAACGGTGTGCCCTGCGCTTCGGAATCGAAATGGCTGCCATTGAGCACAAAGGCCATGTGGGGTGAGACCTGCACATCGCGCTGGGAATTGAAGCTGCTCAAAAAAGGCAGGCTGATCTGCAAGTCCCGAACGGTATGCAGGCGCTCGGCGCCTCCGGCACGGTCGATGTAGTCCACGTTGCCATGGTTCAGGGTCAAGTTGTAAACCGCAAACTTGGGTGTGGGACCACCCGACGTGTCGTCGGGCTTGTTCATCCGTCGCACGATGTCGTCGATGTCGTAACGGCCTTCGCCCAAGTGGGTTAACTGCACATTGGGCGCATCCACCGTTACCGCGTCAATCACCGGCGCCAGTCGGAACAGGGATTGCGCTTCGGCATCCACATACACCTGTTCCACCGAAAACTGCACACCCTTGCCGTCGGCGGTCGCCACCGCCAAGTCACGCACAGTGAGCTCCAGGGACCAGGGCGAAAACGCAATGTTACCGATAGTGACTTGCCGACCCAGCAATTCGCTCAGTCTGCTCTGGGCCAGGCTTTTGGCCAGGGGTGGCACTGCACCCCAAGCAAGCGCCCACAAAGCAAGCAAACCGCCAAGCCCCCAAGCCAGGCGGTGCAACCAGGGGGAAGGAACAAGAGCGCGTGAATTCATGACAGCAGGTTCGTGGAATAGCGTTCCCTCTGATGGTACCCAAGCCAGCCGTTGAATTTGCCGCCTCATCCAGTCACTAACTGACGCCCCGATCGACATCAAAATCGGGTGCCAGTTGCTGCGCCTAATCCCAGCCCGGCTCGGCGTGCACCCCATCATCCACGTGCGCAACACAGTCGTCCCACATTGGCGGCCCGCGTGCAGGGATAAACAATAGCCAAAGTCGGGTCTGGATGAGGCAAATCACAAACAGCTACTACCGGCATCAGCCCTGTGGACTCGGACAAAATTCTCCGAAGCAGGCATTCAAAGTGAATGTCGGGCATCGAGCGGATTGAAGACCGGCAGTGCAGCCGGTCTTAAGGTTGTTTACTTTGCCCTGAACTGAATCAGTGTTGCTTTGTGAATTCTGTAGTCGAAATCGATGTACGCAATTGGGGTCAACTTTACAAAGTGTCCGATTTTCGCGGCATGGGCACATTTAGAGCCTATCCGTAAATAATGTTTTCGCCTGATTTTATCTTTCGGAATGCCATGATGGACGCCGCCAAGTGGTTGAGCGCCAGGAAGCT
>JAIFLV010000101.1 GCA_020048895.1 Rhodoferax sp.
TGGAATAAATAGGGAGTGACCGTGCCCGTACACGCCAGTGACTGGCACGCGTACACGAGCGGCTTTATGCCGCGAAAGCTCCTGCAGCAAGCCTGACTCGCACTAGAGTGAAACCCCAGGCGAGAGAACTCTGACAGGCGTGAGCGTCCAACCAGGCACCAGGACAGCAGCAAACCCAGCAGGCGCTACAAGAGCGCCTCTGACTGCACCGCAGGTGGTCCGAAGCGAAGCACAGGAGTCGCAGGGCGACGGAGGTTCAGGAGCAGGGTGAATGCACCGTGCGACCTTTATGGGGTTAAGCCCAGCGGCGAAGGGGTGTTACGCCTGGAGGGAGGGGACGGATTGGTCCCGCAGGGTAGCGTTCCGGCACCGCAAGGCGCAACGTCCCTTCTTGAGCGCCGGCAAGGGTGGCCTGCAGAGTGGTCAGATGCTGACCAGTCGCAACGCGACCAAGCCGGTCAGGCGCGCTCGAAATGGGCATCCCGCTTTGGGCGACAGCTCAAATGCCCCAGGTTTCAAAGCTGCCCTGTAAGCTGCCGTCCTAGGGAAGCGCGGATCAAATCAACTTTTGCCCGCACGATGACGCTGCACTCATTTTTTCGTTTGCCTTGCGTCGAATTTTGCGATTCTCGTTTCAATCGCGGCCCATTTTTCGATCTTCAGGCCTCTTTAAAGGCTTCTCTTGGCGCTTTTCGCGCCCCTTTGCCCACTATGGGCGTAGTTCTCCCCTGACCATGTACAAATTACTCAAGGCAAACAGCGTATTGAGCTGGGCATCGTTCTTGGCCAAGCCCTTGTAGCGGGCCTTCTGGTATTTGAAGATGTTCTTGACCACGTGAAACGGGTGTTCCACAAACGCCCTGACTCGTGCTTTGAGTTTCTCGTACGCTTGCGCCAAATCCTTCTGCCATCCTTCATCGAGCTTTTCAATGGTCTTGCGACGTTTGGCCACATGCCATTGCACAGTTTGCTCATTGTCGGCCAGCGCCTGCTGCATGTCTTCTCGCTTGTCCACGCCAACGTAACCGGCATCTGCCCAGACTTCGCTTTCCTGTCCATGCAGCAGCGCCGGTGTTTGGCTGATATCACTGACGTTGGCCGCCGTCGTGGTCAGCGTGTGCACCAGCCCTGAGTCCTTGTCTACGCCAATGTGCGCCTTGGCACCAAAGTGCCATTGGTTGCCTTTCTTGGTTTGATGCATTTCGGGATCGCGTGCATGGTCTTTATTTTTGGTCGAGCTCGGCGCCGCAATCAAAGTGGCATCCACCAGTGTGCCTTGTGTCATCAAAAGGCCGCGCTCCATCAGCATGACGTTGACTTCGACCAGCATGGCTTTGGTCAGGTCATGCGCTTCGAGCAGGTGGCGAAACCCCATCAGAGTGGTGGCATCGGGTACGCTGGTGCGGCTCAGATCAATTCCCATGAAGTTGCGCAGTGCCTGCGAGTCATAGACCGCGTCTTCCACTGCTTCATCGGCCAGGCCGTACCACTGCTGCACGAAGTACATGCGCAGCATGCGTTCCAGTCCGATTGGTGGACGCCCACGTTTGCCGCTCTTGGGGTAATAGGGTTCGATGACTTCCATCAGCCGAGACCAGGGTACTACCTGCTCCATCTTGCCAAGAAATATTTCACGCCGTGTAACCTTCTTCTTGCCTTCGTACTCGGCCAAGGCGAAACTGATCTGGATTGGGGTTGTGGAGTTCATCTGGACTATGCGTTTTGGGCTACTGTCCTAAAACGTTTGGGTGCCAGCACAGGTTAGCAAACTTGGTGAATAAATCTGCATTTCCCTAGATGTCTTTGCTGATCACCACCACGGGCGGTGAAACTACCCGCCCGGACTACCGGGCGGGTACGGTCATTCGATCAGCTCGAGTCTGTTTCACTGGCTTGTGCCGATTGCACTCCCAGGAGATAAGCCTCAAACAAGGCATTGCTCAATCCTGAAACTCCCACATCATGGAAGTCCAGTCGGTCGTTATTGCGAGTCTGCAATGTTGCAATACCCAGTCGCCGGCGGGCGATGCCCTCCAACGTTGCAAATACGCCCGCAGGGATGGGGTCTTCTATGAATATAGGCTGCATAGTTCTACCCCAGACGCGCAACATAGCGCGCATAGCCACTGCCTTGGGTGTCCACAAACAGGATGGGCAGGTTCGGACTGGTCACCATCACACAGGCCCGCGCACCCTGGATGGGTAGACACGCACTGCGTCCGACCAGCCATTCCTGGTCCCGGCTCAGGTTTCGGGCAAAGGCATCGAACCCCGTGGTATCCATCTCCACCCGGTCGAAGATAAAGACCCGCTCCAGTGCACCGCCGCCCATGTCCGCCAGTGAAGCCGGTTTTCTGGAAAAGGCAGGCTGGGTGTCGAGCTCGTGCATGGTGACGCGCTCACCATGCAGCAAGAACTCGTGTTTGCGCAAAGCGAAGCGCAGAATCAGGCTGTCTGCGGTCTTGGCAAGTATCTCAGTCATGACCGCCCTCCCCGTCTGCACCGGACTGGAGCTCGCGTGCCACGGCCAGCGCGGTTTCCTGCACCTTGACCTCGCCCGCTTGGATGAAGACCAACAATTCATCATCCAAGGCTGACAGTAAGGAATACCGGCGCGCCTGCAGGACCTGGGTGGCAACAGCCGCCCAGTCGGACAAGACCGCCAGTTGGTTTAAGGTGTTCACCTGCCCGCGGCCATATCCGCGCAGGTAATCTTTGAGTCGGTTGGTGGCCTCTATGTTTGCGTTTACTTCCATCTGGATGTGCGGCCAATAGACAATAGCGCCCAATCCCATGGCATCGCGCAGATGGCCCGACAAGCCGCGGCGCTTGGCCGCCTGGATCACGGTGACCACATCTTCCGGGGTTGGCGTCACCAAGCCGACGCATTTCTGGCCGAACATTCCGCGTCCGCTGTAATCAGGATAAAGGGTGGCACCCGTGAGGCTGGCCACATGCTGAACGATTTCGATTGGGGTTTTGGTAGTGTGTGCCATCACTGCTCCTTAGGCGGCAAGTGCCGTGCGTTGGTTGGCCAGCCCGGCAAGATGTTCACCGTAGTGGTACATACGGCGCTTGGCGGCTTCATGGTTGGCGGCATCAATCTCGAAGCCGACATAGCTTCGTCCCACACTGCGCGCAGCAACGCAGGTTGAGCCGGACCCCGCAAAGGGGTCCAGCACCACGCCACGCGGCGGGCAAAAGCTCTCGATCAGTGGTGTGAGGATGGAGATGGGTTTCTGGGTCGGGTGCAACTTGTTGCCCGAATAGGCAAACTCCACCACATCCCCAATCAGGTGTTGTGGCTGTTTGGGATATCCCTTGGCCAGCAGGTAGGCACCTTCATGCTGGTAGCGCATCAGGCGGGTGGTGGAGGTATAGCGTTTGGGAAAGGTGATGTGACCCACCACCCGAAAACCCGCTGACTTCCACGCATGAAAGAACTGGTCTACCTTGTTCCATCCGTAGAAGGACACACACAGGCTGTCGGGTTTGAGGACCCGGAACATCTGGTTAAACGCCGGCTTGAGCCAGGCGCCGTCGGTGTCGCCCGGGACAATGCGGTTCTCTCGGTCCCGGTAGCCCACCAGATAGGGTGGGTCGGTCAGTATGAAGTCAACGCTTGCGGCGCCGAGTTGTTGCATGGCTTGGCAGCAGTCGCCAAGTACGATCTGGTTCAATGGAAATGTCATGGTGCTTCCTTGGTTTGCCGGACACCCCACACGGGTGGGTCTGCCACGCTCTCGGTCAGCGAAGTAAGAAGAGCGCACAACGCAACTGCCTTCCCAGTGCCAAGGGATGCAGGGCAAACACGTATAAATAGTGCGTGACAGTGCCCGTACACGCAGCACAGCGCAGTGACTGGCACGCGTACACGAACGGCTTTATGCCGTGTTGGCCTTGCAAGACGTTTGTCGCGGCCATGCCCTGACACGGCGTAGCCGTCAGCCAGCGGATTGCAAAATACAAGGGTGCAGTCCGATGGCAGGACTGGGCATGACCAAGACACGGCAAGTGCCGCTTTCATTGAGCGCAAAGCGCCTGGCTCGCCGTGCACTGCAGCGCTGGGGAGGAAGATGCGTTGTGCGCTCTTCCGTTGGAGAACCACACCCGTTGATTTCTTTGCCGCTATTGGCGGCACAAGCAGGAGGCGCTTTTGCGCAAGGCAAAAGCACTTCCTGATTTGAAAGCAATCAAAGCCAATCTCGGAGAATTCGAGTTGGGTAGGTGCTGCGAAGCACTGTTGGAGGGCGCGCCTGAAAAAGCCACGCTACCGTTGTGATCCGCTATGCCGTGGAGTCCATAGCTTCATGTTGGAAACTGTGATTGCATTGCCGACCGGGCTGCCGTACCATCGACGCATGATCGAGACGCTCATCGATTTCAGGAATCTGGAAAAGGGCCGTTGGTACCGACTGGAAACGGGAACCGACCTCTTTGGACAAAAACTCATCGTGAAACGATGGGGTTCACTCACCAGTCGCCGAGGATCTCAGTCGGTTATGCCAATTCTTCCGGACATGAATTTGTTGAGGGTACTCAAGGCTGAACTCAGGCGCCGGGTGCAGCGCGGCTATTTATAGTCCTATTCCTTGCGCCATGGGATAGCCATGGCCACTCTGTTCGCGGGTATTGATCCGCAACCGACTATCAACAGCACATTCCTTCGGTCAAGGCATACTCTGAATATCCCCCAAGGCAGGAACGAACGAAATGGTGCTACTGGAATTTTCTATGACACCCTCTTCCAGAGAAGAGAGCAAGAGTGCCTACGTGGCACGCATTCTCGATGTCGTCGACAGGAGCGGTCTGTCCTATCAACTCACACCCATGGGAACCATCATCGAGGGTGAATGGGCTGAGGTCATGGCCGTGGTCACAGACTGTTTTCGAGCGCTGGAGGTCGACTGTCCCCGCGTCAGCTCCCAAATCAAGATTGATTTCCGGGCGGGATCGACCAGCCGGATGAAATCCAAGGTCACAGCTGTCGAGTCGCTGTTGGGTCGCAAGCTATCGACCTGAGTGGGAGCTACACGAAGCT
This sequence comes from Rhodoferax sp., assembly GCA_020048895.1. Classification (GTDB taxonomy): domain Bacteria; phylum Pseudomonadota; class Gammaproteobacteria; order Burkholderiales; family Burkholderiaceae_C; genus Allorhodoferax. Next base: position 5,042 of record JAIFLV010000101.1, read on the forward strand.
GGATAGATTGTCATGATTGAAATTGTTCTTCGCGGACTCGTCCGGCTATGGCTCGTTGCCTTGGGCGCTGCGCTGGTGATTTTGATCATGGTCGTCGCCTTTGGCATTGCACTACTTTCTGTGGTTTGGTCGCTGCTGAGAGGGCGCAAGCCAGCAGCATTCACTGTATTTAGTCAATTCCGACAAACATCGCAGCAGTTCAGGACAGGTCACTGGCGTGGGTCGAACGTGAGTAAAGGAATTGTATTTTGTCTTCGAGTGAGCCCATGAGGGACTTGAATTTTCCTCGTGCAAGGTCAGACAACCTACCGTCACCCGACCCAGACGGAAGAAGCGGCGAATCCGACCGCCTCTGCGTGGTCGAACCCCAAAACGTTTAAGCGATGCCTGGAAGTTTGTTACAGTTTGCTAAAACAACTTGGCCGCCGGTTGTGTTGACCGTGAGCCGACGTCCGCACCAGAAGTGCAGAGATACAGGGGGATGACTTGAGTTCTGTGACAACGGTCGGAAACGGTGGCCATTCCGCCATCGATGCGGCGTTGGGCTTCTACTATCAGTCGTTGTACGGTCTGCTGTCCATCGTCAAGGCCACTGAAGACGATGCCATGGTGTGTCTAGAGCGCCTGGATGATGTGGAGATCATCCTTAACGGTCGATCGCTACTCGTTCAGCTGAAACACTCCCTGAGCAAGAAGCCAGCGGCGGTGAGCTTGGCCTCCGTGGCCCTCTGGAAGACAATCAGGGCGTGGATCGACGTACTGCCAAAGGTCAGTCTCGACGATATGCGCTTCCAGCTCGTTACCGTGGCTCCTCTGCTTCCTGGGAGCGCCTTGGCGCCACTGCTGGATGAAATGGCTTCGCGCACGGGTCTCCTGAAGCTTCTTGAGGTGGAAGCTCAACGCGTGATGAACGAGCACTCTGTAGCCAAGATGAATAGCAAGACCCCCTTGCCGCACATCGAGCGGTTACCCGGCTGTTCTGCCTACCTAAACCTCCCGAGCGCGACCCGGGAGAAGCTTCTGTCCAGAGTAACGATTTGTCCGGCTGCGAACGACATCAACAAGATACAACGCGATATCACGACCGCACTCACAAACTTTCCTCCTGACCAGCGTGAGGCGATTTCGCAGCGACTGATGGAATGGTGGGATCTACAGATTGTGTACTCGTTCTGCGGTAAGAGAGAGCGGTTTATTGCCAGGCTCGAGGTGCAGCAGAGACTGCTCGAGATGGCAGGCGAGCTGGCGCGCGACGAGCTGCTTGCTGACTTCCAATTCGAGATTCCACCCGACGACCATAGTCCGCCGTCGATGATTGCTACACAGCTGCAGCTCGTGAACTGCACCAAGTCGGAGATCCGGTCGGCGCAGCGCGAAGAATGGAAGGCAAGATCGCAGCGCCACAAATGGATGACCGAGCGAGCAGACATGGCTGTCCGTATCCATCGATATGACAAGTATCTGGCTCAGGAATGGGGAGACAGGCATGAGCCGATGGCCGAGCAACATCAGTCATCCCCGGAAGATATAAAGCGGGCTGCGGGGCTGGAGATCTTTCGATGGTCGTTCAGCCAAGCCCACCAGGAAATCGATCCCTTTGCTAAGAACTGGAGCGCTTCCTACTACGTGCGTGGCACCTATCAAGTTCTGGCGGTTGAAAAAACTGTTGGCTGGCACCCTAATTTCGCTACCCTATTGAAGGGCAGCACATGATCGTCGCGCGTGACGTATTTGCCGAAACCAATCCGGCGTACTGCGGTGCTGTGCTCGCGCAGTTTTGCTCCGCCTATCAGGTTGCGCAGCTCGGACTGCCTCCAGCCGCCGCGTTGGTGTATCTGGTCGTTCCCCTCACGATCTCGGAGGACCTAGCGCCCACTTTTGATGGTTGCAACAAGGAAACTGGATTCACCCTTTGGATGGGCCGAAACCCGAAGGTGTCAGTGGACCTAGCCAAAAAGGTCAACTCGACGCTTGAAATCACGACGGCTGCCATCCGCTTCGGTTGTATCGCTGGCATCTTCAATCTCACGTCCGACGGTGGCGTTGAGAGTACTCAGAAGAAGTTCCCAGCAGTGGTCACTACCGGCGTGGCAGGCGCCGCCTTGAAGCGGGCCCGTCTTTTGGGAACTTGGATGGCTGGAATGGGTTCCCCTAGGGCCGTCCTAGAAGTATTGGGAGTTTCTGTATGAAGCGCTGGAACATCGCAAGTATCTTCTTCGTTGGCGAAGAGGGCAAGTTCCGCATCATCGAGCTGGACGCTGAACGCGTAAACATCATTACAGGCGCATCTGGCACAGGTAAGTCAGCAGTCATCAAGACGTTGGACTATTGCCTCGGGTCGTCCAAGTGCCAGTTGCCTGTATACGTGCGACGCCGATGCGTGGCCGTTGGAGTCAAGTGGGTGAGGGGCGCTGACGAGTTGATTTCGTGCCGGCAGGTCCCGCTTGTCGGCAAGGCACCGAACTCCTACATGTACGTGACCACGGGGAGGAACCTGAAAGTTCCTCGCTCCGTCGATGAGTTTGAAGGCCGAGGAACCGTGGCGGTTAGCAAGGCCAGGCTGGGGGAGGTGTTCGGCATCGACGCCATGCTCGTGACTGAATCCGAGCAGGCCGAGCGAGACTCTACGGACCGGCCGTCAATCCGCCAATTCACACCGTACATGTTCGTCACCAAGGAGGTTATCGACAGCGAGACGGTACTACTTCACGGCCTTGACGACAATCGCAAAGCACCTCCCATCATTTCGACAATGCCCTACTTCCTGGGCGTGGTGACGGGCTCGACAGTGGCCGCCGAGAGGCGTCTGCGACAGGCGCGCAGAGCCTTGGAAATAGACACCGCTCGTGAGGAATCCCGCGTCGCAAAGGACAGCGTGCTGAAGCAGCGGTGTCGGGTATTGCTTGGTGAAGCGCAGCAGTTAGGACTTGTGGAGCGCGTTCCCGAGGGAGCTGACGAGGCCGTCCTAATCGGTCTGGTGCGCAGGGCAGTATCGCCGGAGGCTCGTCCGAAGCAGTACCCCGGCGCTGACCAACTGGACACCTTGCAGGAGCGTCGCCAAGTCGCTTTGAAGGAGTTGAACCAGACGAAGCGCAAGCTTCGAGCGTTAGCCGTGACGGAACAGGAGTCGCTGGATTATCAGACGGCGGTTAGCAGCCAACACGAGAAGCTTCGTATTGCCGAACATCTTCACCTGCTGGAGGTACCCACAAAGTGTCCGGTATGTAGATCCGAAACGTCAGCTGGCGTCGAAGTCGCCGTGGCAATGCAGCGCTCGCTGGAGACCATTCGCGCAGAGACGAGCGCAGTTGGACGCCTTCGGCCACAGATTGGTGCCGCAGCAGCGCAGTTGAACAAGCGAGTTGAGGAACTCAGCGGACTTCTTAGGGAACTCGATGCTGCCGTTGCGTCATCATTGAACCAAATTGCCGAGGCTAGGCAGTTTGCTGACCTTGCACAGCTCCAGTCCTTCTTTCGTGGCAAGGCGTCGTATTTCCTTGAAACCATCGACGATCAACTCCTGAAGCCCGTGAAGGACCTGACCAAGCAGCGGGATGAGATTGCGGCGCTCGAAGCGCAGGTAGATGCGGACAATCGACGCATCCGTATGCGTCGTGCGGAAGCCGGCGTTTCACAGTACGCCTCTGAAGCGTTTTCGAAATTGCCCAAGGTTGAACCCTGTGTTGATGCAGAGCTCGTCTTCTCGGCCCGGGAGCCTGCGGTTTCAGTCATTGAGGACGGGCCTGAAGGCGCGGTGCTCTCGATGGCTGACCTAGGTTCGGATCAGAACTGGCTGGCGGTACATGTGGCGCTGGCGTTTGGACTGCAAAGGCACTTCGAGAAAGAGCGCAGGCCAGTTCCTGGCTTCATCGTGCTCGATCAACTCAGCCGTCCCTACTTCCCCAATCAGGGCGGGGATGGCGATGAGATTGAGGACGAAGCTGATGAGGAAATCGCCGAGATCGGCCCTGATGTTGACGAAGATCGACCGGACGAGATCTCCATTTCAGACGATGAAGACTATGTGGCCATGCGGCAGCACATCGACTTTCTCTTCAATGAGGTCGAGGCACGCAGCGGCTTGCAAGTACTTCTACTAGAACATGCCTATTTCCCGACAGATTCGCGCTACGTGTCTGCGACGAAGGAGCGCTGGACCAAAGCGTCGGGGCAGGGGCTGATTCCTCGCGACTGGAAGCGACGATCGGCATAGTAGCCATCGAAAGCGCCGCTTTGCACGCCACGTAGATTGCCTCCCGTGAATCGAAGGCAGCTCCAATCAAGCTCAGGCTGCCTTCATGGCTGACCCGAGTCGTTCAGTGTAATCTGATAGCATGTCAGACTGTCGCGACCACACCGAATCAGTCGGCAACGCAGTGAAATTAGTCAGTGACTCGCCAAGTCTTCGCCTTTGTCATCTCCATCCAATGCAGAAGTGACATCCGCTGCCGGAAGCAGACGTTCGCGAAGGTCGGTTCATGACCATTATGTAGAGCTCCACATAATGGTCATCACCGGGTGCATGAGTCTTGCAAATTGAACACACATTGCCGCTGGTCGCTGTAAGGGTACGAGCGTCAGCTTTGCGGCGTCTCATTTCGGATCAGGACAGCCGCCGGTCATGAACGCGAACAGTGTGCCCAAGGCGGATAAATGAACCACCCCGGCCCAGAGGGTCAGAGTATTGGCGGCCGGGCACCATACGGCTCACTAACGTTTCGCCTGTAGGGGAGCGCCGCAGAGGGACGGGGAATATACCCGCCCACATTCAAGAGAATGAGTGGAGACAGTCACTTATTAAGCTCTTTCGGTTCGCGACGATGTATTGGCATCACAGCTGTGGCGCCTATTGCTGCAGTGGAGTCGACCAAGGTCACATTCTCAACTCGTTGTTCCGACTGACCACAATGTACAACTACGGTTGCTGAACGGCTGCAATCTAACTTTCATGAATCCAGAGCGACGCCCCGGATGATGAAAGAAACTTGAGGGTGGAGGTGGCGGGGTAGAAGCCGAGAAAATTCTTTGG
>JAIFLV010000123.1:0-6233 GCA_020048895.1 Rhodoferax sp.
ACACGTGGACCAGACCTTCGATGCCTGGCTCGAGTTCCACAAACGCGCCGTAGTCGGCGATGTTGGTGATCTTGCCGAACATGCGGGTACCTTGGGGGTAGCGGCGGTTGACGCCCATCCAGGGGTCATCACCCATTTGCTTGAGACCCAGCGACACGCGGTTTTTCTCGGTGTCGAACTTGAGGATCTTGGCCGTGATTTCCTGACCGGCTTGCACCACTTCAGAGGGGTGACGAACACGACGCCATGCCATGTCGGTGATGTGCAGCAGGCCGTCGATACCGCCCAGGTCGACAAACGCACCGTATTCGGTGATGTTCTTGACGACGCCTTGCACCACAGAACCTTCTTTGAGGGTGGCCATCAGGTTGGCGCGCTCGGCACCCATCGATGCTTCCACCACAGCACGGCGGCTCAGCACCACGTTGTTGCGCTTGCGATCGAGCTTGATGACCTTGAATTCCATGGTCTTGTTCTCGTACGGAGACAGATCCTTGGTGGGGCGTGTGTCGACTAGTGAGCCAGGCAGGAATGCACGGATGCCATTGACCAGAACGGTCAGGCCGCCCTTGACCTTGCCGGAGGTAGTGCCGGTGACGAATTCGCCAGATTCGAGGGCCTTTTCCAGGCTCATCCAGGAAGCCAGACGCTTGGCCTTGTCACGCGACAGGATGGTGTCGCCATACCCGTTTTCCACGGAGTCGATGGCTACCGAGACGAAGTCGCCCACTTGTACTTCGATTTCGCCCTTGTCACTCTTGAACTCTTCGATTGGCACGTAAGCCTCGGACTTGAGGCCAGCGTTGACCACAACGAAGCTGTGCTCGATGCGGACGACTTCAGCGGTGATCACTTCACCGGTGCGCATCTCGGAGCGTTGTAGAGATTCTTCAAAAAGGGCTGCGAAAGATTCAGACATGTAATGATGCGACGTTAATCGCAGGTTAATTCACGGTTTTATCCGCGGGGTTAAGTTGTTGAACCGCAAAGCCGGTGCGCTGACGCGCGAAGAGAGCCTTGAGGACCAGTTTTAGTCGGTCAAACGGATTTGAACGGCTGTTTGCCTTGCCACCAGTTCAACACGAGCTCAACAGATTCTTCAATCGTCAAATCCGAGTTGTCCAGCAACTTGGCGTCTTCTGCTGATCTGAGTGGTGCAACGCTGCGGGAAGCATCCCGGGCGTCGCGTGCCTCCAGGTCGGCGCGAAGAGATGGGATTGTAGTCGAAATTCCCTTTGAAATCAACTGCTTATAACGTCGCTCGGCGCGCTTTTCGGCACTCGCCGTGAGGAACACCTTCAGCCCGGCATCGGGAAAGATGACAGTACCCATGTCGCGGCCATCGGCCACCAGGCCAGGCAGCTTGCGAAAACTGTGTTGCAGTTGCACCAGCGCATTGCGCACTTCGGGAAAAGGCGACACTTTCGAGGCGTTCATTCCAGCTTCCTCGGTGCGAATGGCGTCGGTTACATCCGCGTCGCCCAGCCAGACCCGCTCAGCTTCAAAACGAATGACCAGGGTTGCCAGCAGTTTTGCTATGGCGGGGGCGTTCTCAGGGTCCAGAGCAAGTCCCGCACGCGCCGCTGCCAGAGCGGTGATGCGATATAGAGACCCCGAGTCCAGCAGGTGGTAACCCAATCGCCTGGCGGTTTCCGATGCCAGGGTGCCCTTGCCGGAGGCGGTGGGGCCATCGACACAGATAACAGGCACGGCTGCTGCTGGCGAAGTTACCGAGAACAGTGCTTCAAAATAGTCTGGAAACGTTTTGCCCACGCACTTCGGATCTTCGATGCGAACCGGCAGTCGGGCCGGATTGAACGCAGCCAGTGAAAAACACATTGCCACGCGGTGGTCGTCGTAGGTGTGGATGCGCGCCGCACGCCAGTCTGGTGCCTTTGCTGGCGGCGTGATTTCGATGAAGTCTGCGCCCTCAACCACCGTCGCGCCCAGTTTGCGCAACTCGGTCGCCATGGCGGCGATGCGGTCGGTCTCCTTGACACGCCAGCTGGCGATATTGCGCAGCTTTGTCGTGCCATTCGCATACAGCGCCATGACAGCGAGGGTCATAGCGGCATCGGGGATGTGGTTGCAGTCCAGATCGATGGCCTGCAACGGCCACCGGCCGCGGCGAATATCCAGCCAATTGGGGCCGCTCTCTACGCTGGCACCCATCAGCCGGGCAGCGTCTATGAAGCGGATGTCACCCTGAATGGAGTCAGCGCCTACACCCTGAATTCTTATGCCATTCCGGCCTGAAGCGCCCGCAGCGATAGCGCCAAGCGCTATGAAATAGCTAGCACTTGAGGCATCTGCCTCGACATGCAGCGTGCCGGGAGAGCGCAGTTGGCAACCCGCCGCAATGGTAAAGCGTTGCCAGCCCTCGCGCTGTACCGACACGCCAAACCGTGCCAGCAAATTCAGGGTGATTTCGATGTACGGGCGGGAAATCAGCTCCCCTACCACCTCGATAACGATATCTTGCCCAGCCGTAGGGGCCCTGTGTTGTGCCACCAGGGGCAGCGCCATCAGCAGTGCGGTGAGGAACTGGCTCGACACGTCGCCCCGCACCCGAATCGGTGCGTCCAACTGCAAAGCCGGGGTTCCAATGCGCAAGGGTGGAAAGCCTTCCGTGCCCAGGTAATCGATGGCGCAGCCCAATGGCCGCAAGGCATCCACTAGGTCTCCAATTGGGCGCTCATGCATGCGCGGCACACCGCTTAGTTCAAAATCGCCGCCCAGCACGGCCAGCGCGGCGGCCAGCGGGCGCATCGCGGTTCCGGCGTTGCCCAGAAACAACTTGGCTGAACGGTTAGGCAACACGCCTCCCAGCCCAGCAATACGCACGGTGCTGCCTTCTTTGGTGACGGCGCAGCCCAGGGTGCGCAACGCCTCCAACATGACCTGGGTGTCATCGGAGTCCAGCAGGTCGTGGATGTTGGTTGTGCCCTCGCAGAGAGCGGCCAGCAGCAGGACGCGATTGGAAATGCTCTTGGAACCTGGAAGCACCACGGTGCCCGACGCACCTTCCAACGCTGGAATATCCAGAAATGCAGTGGAAAACATTATCGGTTGAGCTTGGACGTCATGGTCCAGTTGGCGCGGGTGTCGCTGGCCTGCTCCAGCAATCCTTCCAAAGCTTCCGAGTTACCGCTGGAAATCATCAGTTCCAGGGCATGCAGGTTGCGCTGAAAAATCTTGGACTGTTCAAGCAATTCTTCCCGGTTGGAGATCAGGATATCGCGCCAGATCTTGGGATCACCGGCGGCGATGCGGGTGAAATCTCTAAAACCGGGGCCGGCCAGTGTCAGGTAATCTTTGCCCAGAGGTTGTCCGGAAATGGAGTTCATCAAGGCAAACGCGATCAGGTGCGGCAGATGGCTCACCGCGGCGAAGGCGGCGTCGTGCTGCTCCGGCGACATCTGCAGTACCCGGCAACCCAACCGGGTCCACACGTCAATGGCTTTTTGCAGTTGCACGGTGAGGGTGCGCTCGATCGGTGTCAGGATGACCTGGCGCCCCGCGTACAGGTCAGGGTCGGCATTCTCCACGCCCGAGACTTCCTTGCCTGCGATCGGGTGCGCTGGCACAAACGAGCCGATGTGCTCGCGCAACGCACGCCTGCCGGCATCGATCACATCGCGCTTGGTGGAGCCTACGTCCATGATCAGCATCTGCGGTGTGACGAGATGCTTGATGGCCTTGAAGGTCGCCTCAGTGGCCGCCACGGGCACCGCGATCAACACGATGTCGGCCCCCGATACCGCCAGCAGCGCCGACGGTGCCTCAATGTCGATGACACCCATGGCGCGGGCACGTTCCGTGGTGCTGGGCGACTTGCTGTAGCCCACCACGCGCTTGACCAGCCCCGCACGCTTCATCGCCAGGGCAAATGAACTGCCCATCAGTCCGCAACCAATCAAACCGAGTTGTTCAAACATAGGACGTACTCATGTTATTCAGAGACCGGGTAAGCCCCCAGGATCTTGTAGAAGGCGCATAACCCCTGCAACTCATGTAGGGCGGCAGCGACGTGGGGTTGGGACGGATGCCCGGCGATGTCGATGTAAAAGTAATACTCCCACTGGCCCGACTTGGCCGGACGCGACTCGAACCGTGTCATCGATACGCCATTGTTCTTTAGCGGCACCAGCAGGTCGTGAACGGCGCCCGGGCGGTTGGGTACCGACACCACCAGACTGGTGCAGTCCTTGCTGGAAGCAGGGGGCATGGCCAGCGTTTGCGGCAGGCAAATGACGGCGAAACGTGTGCGGTTGTACGCCTCATCCTGAATCGCGTGGGCCACAATGTGCAGGCCAAACTGGGCTGCGGCGCGCTCACCGGCGACGCTGGCCCAGGTAGGATGGGCGGCGCACAGGCGTGCACCTTCGGCATTGCTGGAGACGGCACGGCGCTCGGCATTGGGAAGGTGTTGTGACAGCCATCCCTGACACTGCGCCAATGCCTGCGGGTGGGCCAAAACCACGTCGATGTCTTGCAGGGCGTTGGTCTGGCGCAGCAGGTTGTGCCGCACCAGCAGGCTGACTTCACCTACCACATGCACCGGCGAGCGCAGGAAAAGATCGAGCGACCGTGCAACCACACCTTCGGTGGAATTTTCCATGCCCACCACGCCGTACTGTGCCGTGCCGGCCGAGGTGGCATGGAACACCTCATCGAAGTTGGCGCAATAAATCAGGTCGGCAGCGCTGCCAAAAAATTCGATCGCCGCCTGTTCACAAAAAGTACCTTGTGGTCCCAGGACCGCTACCCGCTGGGGCGCTTCCAGCGCCAGGCATGCCGACATCAGTTCGCGCCAGATGGCGGCCACGTGCTGGTTGGATTTTTTCAATGACCTGCGCGACGCGATCCGGGCGGAAGAAGGGCGAGCCCTCTTTGCGCTTGAGTTCACCCACCTTCTCCGCAACCTTGGCGCGCTGGTTGACCAGGCTGAGCAACTGCTGGTCGATCGAGTCGATCTGTATACGCAGGGATGCCAGTTCTTCGGACTGCAGCGGTTGGTTCATAAAGTGGGGTTCTCAGGCCTGTGTCTTTTCAAATGCACGCATGTACTCTACCAGCGCCGCCACGCCATCCATCGGCATGGCGTTGTAAATGCTGGCACGCATGCCGCCCACCGTCTTGTGGCCCTTGAGTTGCAGCAGGTTGGCAGCTTTGGCCCCTGTCAGAAAGGCATCGTTGCGGGTTTCGTCACGCAAGAAGAAGGGCACATTCATGCGCGAACGGCAATTTGGCTGCACGGTGTTGAAGTACAAGGCAGACTGGTCAATAGCGTCGTACAGCAACTTGGCCTTTGCCTTGTTGCGCTCCTCCATCGCCGCGATACCGCCCTGGCGTTTGAGCCACTGAAAAATGAGCCCGGCCATGTAGATGGAGTAGGTGGGCGGTGTATTGAACATCGATTGGTTATCGGCCACTGTCTGGTAATTGAACGCACTGGGGCAAATAGACAGGGCGTGCCCCAGCAGGTCCTCTCGCACCACCACCAGGGTCAACCCGGCCGGGCCCAGGTTCTTTTGTGCCCCGGCAAACGCCAATCCCACCCGACTCCAGTCCACCGGCCTTGAGGCCACATGCGACGAAAAATCAATGACCAGCGCTGCATCGGACCCCAGCGCTTTCAGATCCGGTAAGTTCTGAAACTCCACGCCGTGGATGGTTTCATTGGTGCACACATGCACATAGCTGGCCTGTGTGCTGAGACTCCAGTTCGCGGCATCCGGCATGGACGTGTGGCCGCCCGCAGCGTTGCTTGCTGCCACATGGGTCTGGCAATACCGGCGCGCCTCTTTGTGCGATTTTTCGCTCCAGCCGCCAGTGACAACAAAATCGACCATGCCCGGCGCGCCCTCTGTGGCGCGCAGCGCACTCAGATTGAGCGGCACGATGGCGTTTTCAGCCAGGCCACCGCCTTGCATGAAAAGAATTTTGAAATGCTCTGGTACTGCGAGCAGTTCGCGCAGATCGGCTTCGGCCCGTTCGTAGATCGACTGGAATTCCTTGCCCCGGTGGCTCATTTCCATCACACCCATGCCACACCGTCGCCCCGATGCGTCAGGCCAGTCCAGCATCTCGTCGGCAGCCTGTGCCAACACCTCTTGCGGCATGGTGGCCGGCCCGGCCGAGAAATTGAAGGGGCGTTGCATGGTCAGAATGTTCAGGTCAAATATGGCTGTAGCGCCCTATCTACGTGCGTGAGCAGCTACTTTTTTGGT
>JAIFLV010000123.1:6282-34647 GCA_020048895.1 Rhodoferax sp.
TGCAGCCCGCTGAGTTTGGAACCCTCGTCCAGTCCGATCAGGGTTACGCCCTGGGTGGCGCGCCCAAGTTCACGGATCTCGCTCACCCGGGTGCGCACCAGCACCCCCTTGTCGGTGATCAGCATGATCTCGTCTTCGGCGTGCACCAGCGTGGCGGCCACCACTTTGCCGTTGCGCTCGGACTGGGTGATGGCAATCATGCCTTTGGTACCGCGGCCGTGGCGGGTGTATTCGGTAATGCTGGTGCGCTTGCCGAAGCCGTTTTCGGTGGCACACAACACGCTGGTCCGTGTTGTTTCCGTTTCTTTGGCAATTTGCTGTTCGTCCGGAGCCACCAGCATCGCAATCACGCCCTGGCCATCTTCGAGCATCATGCCGCGCACACCGCGGGCGTTGCGTCCCAGCGGACGTACATCGTTTTCGTCAAAGCGCACCGCCTTGCCGCCATCACTGAAAAGCATCACGTCGTGCTTGCCATCGGTGAGCGCGGCGCCGATCAGGTAGTCCCCATCGTCCAGATTCACGGCAATGATGCCGCCTTTACGCGGGTTGTTGAATTCGTCCAGCGCCGTCTTCTTGACGGTGCCCATGCTGGTGGCCATGAACACATACTGGTCGGCTGGAAAGGTGCGCTTTTCACCGGTTAGGGGCAGCACGACGGTGATCTTTTCGCCGTCCTGCAGCGGAAACATGTTGACGATGGGTCGCCCGCGGGAACCGCGCGAACCCTGGGGCACTTCCCACACCTTGAGCCAGTACAGTCGGCCGCGGTTGGAGAAGCACAGGATGTAGTCGTGGGTGTTGGCCACGAACAGCTGGTCGACCCAGTCGTCTTCTTTGGTGGCGGTGGCCTGCTTGCCGCGTCCGCCGCGCTTCTGGGCACGGTATTCGCCCAGCGGCTGGCTCTTGATGTAGCCGCTGTGGCTCATGGTCACCACCATGTCGGTGGGAGTGATCAAGTCTTCTGTGGACAGGTCATAAGAGGAGTGCTCGACCAGACTGCGACGCGCACCCAGCTTGGTCTGGCCAAACTCCTGCCTGACGTGGCCGAGTTCGTCGCCAATGATGGTGGATACACGCGCCGGTTTGGCCAGAATGTCGAGCAGGTCTTCGATCTCTCCCATGACCTCCTTGTATTCCGCCACGATCTTGTCCTGCTCCAGTCCGGTAAGACGCTGAAGACGCATTTGCAGGATTTCCTGCGCCTGCGTGTCGGACAGGCGGTACAGGCCATCGCTGCCCATGCCGAAGTTTTTTTCGAGTCCGTCCGGGCGGTAATCGTCGGCATTGACCACGCCGCCGTCGGCGCGCGTGCGGGTGAGCATCTCGCGCACCAGTTTGCTGTCCCAAGGGCGGTTCATCAACTCCACTTTGGCCACCGGCGGCGTGGGCGATTCGCGGATGATGCGAATAAATTCGTCGATGTTGGCCATGGCTACCGCCAGGCCTTCGAGCACGTGGCCGCGTTCGCGCGCCTTGCGCAAGTTGAAGATGGTGCGGCGCGTCACCACTTCACGGCGGTGGTCCAGGAAGACCTCAATCAGGTCTTTCAGGTTGCACAGTTTGGGCTGGCCGTTGATCAGCGCAACCATGTTGATGCCAAAGGTATCCTGCAACTGCGTCTGCTTGTACAGGTTGTTGAGCACCACCTCGGGCACTTCGCCACGTTTGAGTTCGATGACCAGACGCATGCCAGATTTGTCAGACTCGTCCTGGATATGGCTGATGCCCTCGATCTTTTTCTCATGCACCAGTTCGGCCATGCGCTCCTGCAGCGTCTTCTTGTTCACCTGGTAGGGCAGCTCGTCGACGATGATGGCCTGGCGCTGGCCTTTGTCGATGTCTTCAAAGTGGCACTTGGCACGCATCACCACTTTGCCTCGGCCGGTGCGGTAGCCTTCTTTCACGCCATTAATGCCGTAAATGATGCCGGCGGTGGGAAAGTCGGGCGCCGGAATGATCTCCATCAACTCTTCAATGGACGCTTGCGGATTGCGCAGCAGATGCAGGCAGGCGTCCACCACTTCATTGAGGTTGTGCGGCGGGATGTTGGTGGCCATACCCACCGCAATGCCGCCGGAGCCATTCACCAGCAGATTGGGAATACGGGTGGGCAGCACCAGCGGCTCTTTTTCGGAGCCGTCGTAGTTCGGACCAAAGTCCACGGTCTCCTTGTCCAGGTCCGCCAGCAACTCGTGCGCAATTTTGGCCAGCCGGATTTCTGTGTACCGCATGGCGGCAGCACTGTCGCCGTCCACCGAGCCGAAGTTGCCCTGACCATCGACCAGCATGTGGCGCATGGAAAAATCTTGCGCCATGCGCACGATGGTGTCGTATACCGACTGGTCGCCGTGGGGGTGGTACTTACCAATCACGTCACCAACAATGCGGGCAGACTTCTTGTAGGCCTTGTTCCAGTCGTTGTTGAGCTCGTGCATGGCGAACAGCACGCGACGATGCACGGGCTTTAAGCCATCGCGCGCATCCGGCAGGGCACGTCCCACGATCACGCTCATGGCGTAGTCGAGGTAGCTGCGGCGCATCTCCTCCTCGAGGCTGATGGGCAGTGTTTCTTTGGCAAACTGGGTCATGGGGTTACCGGTGCAGTGTCTGGGACAACCCTTGATTCTACGGCCCAGAGGGTGTCGCTTGACAGCAACACAGGCAAGACAACTGGGCCATGTAGGTGCCTGGATGTACCGCTTGCGGCAAAACCGGCGGACGCCTGTGGCACAATACAGCGAACGCTTCGAATAAGTGCATTCGGGGCGTCCAACAATTTCCGCAGCGCTGCTGCAGTTTGTTCCGAAAAAAGGAAAATCATGAAACAGTTCAAAAAAGTAGCCCTCCTCGTTGCTGCTGCAGCCCTGACCACCGTTGCTGGCGCCCAGGAAATCCACAACTGGAAGAATTCTGCTGGTGAAGTCTGGAAAAATTCGGCCGGCGAGTGCTGGCGTGATTCCAGCTGGACTCCGGCGACCGCGGCCCCTGGCTGCGACGGTTACATTGAGCCCAAGAAAGCAGCACCTGCAGCAGCACCTGCACCTGCACCCGCTCCGGTAGCTGCGCCCAAGCCAGCTCCAAAGCCAGCACCAGCTCCTGTAGCCACCAAGGTGACTTACGCTGCGGACGCATTCTTTGATTTCGACAAAGCTGTTCTGAAACCAGAAGGCAAGGCCAAGCTGGACGATCTGGTTGGCAAGGTCAAGGGTATCAGCCTGGAAGTGATCATCGCCGTTGGTCACACCGACTCCATTGGCACAGACGCCTACAACCAGAAGCTGTCGGTCAAGCGTTCCGAAGCTGTGAAGGCTTATCTGGTGTCCAAGGGCATTGAAAAGAACCGCATCTACACCGAAGGCAAGGGCGAGAAGCAGCCAGTGGCTGACAACAAGACCAAAGAAGGTCAGGCCAAGAACCGCCGCGTTGAAATCGAAGTGGTTGGTACACGCGCCAAGTAATTACGAGATTTCGATCTCCTTCAAAAAACCCGCTTCGGCGGGTTTTTTGTTGGGCGCTGCAAAGCTTCACGGATAATGGGCCAATGACTACCACTCTTAATGCAGATCCGGCCGAGTTGGCCAAATTTTCCGAGTTAGCCCACCGTTGGTGGGATAAAAACAGCGAATTTCGCCCCTTGCACGAGATCAATCCGCTGCGGCTGGGTTGGATCGAGTCGCTTTGCCAGATCAAGGACCGGCAGGCCTTGGATGTCGGTTGCGGTGGCGGCATCCTGGCCGATTCCATGGCGCGCAAAGGCGCGCAGGTGCTTGGCATCGATCTGTCGACCAAGGCGCTGAAAGTGGCGCAACTGCACGCACTGGAAGCCAATACGGTGGGGGTGGCTTACCGCGAAGTCAGCGCCGAGGCGCTGGCGGCCGAGCAGCCTGCGCAATTTGACGTAGTGACCTGCATGGAGATGCTCGAGCATGTGCCCGACCCCGCCTCGGTAGTCCAGGCATGTGCGACGCTGGTCAAACCCGGAGGCTGGGTGTTCTTTTCTACCCTGAATCGCAATCCCAAGTCTTTTTTGCTGGCCATTGTGGGTGCGGAGTATGTGTTGAACATGTTGCCCCGTGGAACGCACGAGTATGCGAAGATGGTTCGCCCCAGTGAGTTGGCAAGTTTCTGTCGCACTGCCGGGCTGGACCTGAAATACACACGTGGCATGCAATACAACCCGCTTACCAAGCGCTACTGGTTGAGTGACGACACCTCGGTGAATTACCTGTTTGCAACGCAGCGGCCCGCGAATTAGCGGCAAAGTTTTGCCTGTGGCTGCGGCGACGCAGTGTCAGTTTTTCCAATGGAACCAGTTGGGTGCGAGCGGGCTGCGATACTCAGAACCATGCAGTTGCAAGATATTCTTTTTTCCCAGGGTTTCGGAACGCGCCGCGTGTGCGCCGGCCTGATTCAGCAGGGGCTGGTGCAGGTCTATGTAGAAAAAGATGCTCTGGCGCCCGTGCCATGTGCGCAAGCAGCTACGGAATTTGTAGCAGAAGGATTGCGTTTTCGAGTCCAGGGTGTCGATTGGCCGTATGTTGAGAAGGCCTACCTGATGCTGCACAAACCGACGGCCACGGAATGTTCGCAGAAGCCCTCGACGTACCCCAGCATCTACACTTTGCTTCCCTCTGCGTTGCGATTACGGCCCCAAAAAGCCGCGGTGCAGGGGGTTCAGGCGGTGGGTCGCCTCGACCAGGACACCACCGGTTTGCTATTGCTCACCGACGATGGCAAATTCATTCATCGCATGAGTTCGCCTCGGCACCACGTACCCAAGGTCTACGAGGTGCGGGTCAAACATGCGCTCCAAACGGGTCAGATCAAGCAACTGCTGGACGGCGTGGTGCTGGATGACGACCCCAAACCGGTGCGCGCTGCGGACTGCGAAGCGGTGGACCCGCTCCATTTGCGTCTGACCCTGACCGAAGGCAAATACCACCAGGTCAAGCGCATGGTGGCAGCTGTGGGCAATCGGGTAGAGGGCTTGCACCGCTCGCAGATCGGCGGATTGCGATTGCCTGACGACTTGCTGCCCGGCCAATGGCGCTGGCTTACAGCGGTCGATTTGGCTGCGATTCAGGCATCCTGAGCCCAACAGCACGATCGCCGCGTTGGCGGTATCCTTGTGCCATGCGTTTATTGTTTGACTCCTTTTGGCGCGCAGCGGCGTATTGCCTGCAGCCACGGGTGATTCTTGTGTCCCTGCTGCCGCTGGTGCTGGTCATCGGGATGACCGTGGGGCTGGGTTACTTCTTTTGGGACGCTGCGTTGGACCAGGTGCGCTCCAGCATGGATGCTTCATCGTTTGCCAGGAGCGCATGGCGCTGGCTGGAGGAGGTGGGGCTGGGCCAGCTCAAAACCGTGCTGGCGCCGTTGCTCGTCATATTTGCCGTCACGCCCTTGATCGTTCTGGCTTCACTGCTGATGGTGGCTTGGCTCATGACGCCTGCCATCGTGCGCCTGGTGGCGATGCGGCGGTTTCCAGACCTGCAAAAGCAGGGTGCATCGGCCTCGTTTCTGCGCAGCTTTGCGTGGTCACTGGGCTCTTCCGTGGCGGCGCTGCTGGCCCTGGTGGTTACCATCCCTCTATGGTTTGTGCCACCACTCATCCTGGTCTTGCCGCCCCTGATCTGGGGCTGGTTGGCCTACCGCATCATGGCTTTTGATGCGCTGGCAGAACACGCCAACCACGACGAGCGCACCACCATTTTTGCCCGCCACCGCTTGCCCCTGCTATGCATGGGTGTGGTGTGTGGTTTTCTTGGGGCTGCACCCAGTCTGGTCTGGGCCTCGGGTGCCCTGTTTGCGGCGGCCTTTGTGTTGCTGGTGCCGCTGGCCATATGGATCTACACCCTGGTGTTTGCCTTTGCCTCATTGTGGTTTACCCACTATTGCCTAAGCGCCTTGCAACTGCTGCGTTCGGAGGTATTGCCATCGACTGCGAAGGTGGTCGACCCGGAACTTCCACTACTCGAATCACCATGAATTTTGGACTCATCATCATTGGCGACGAAATCCTCTCAGGCAAGCGCGCCGACAAGCACCTGACCAAAGCCATCGAGATTCTGTCGGCACGGGGGCTGTCTGTCGCTTATGCGGACTATGTCGGCGATGATCCTGCGCGTATTACCGCCACGCTGAAGCGGGCGTTGGCTTCGGGCGACGTGGTTTTTTCATTCGGCGGCATCGGTGCGACGCCAGACGACCACACACGCCAATGTGCCGCCGCCGCCCTGGGGGTTGATCTGGCTTTGCACCCAGACGCGAAGAATCTCATCCTCGAGCGAATGCAGGACATTGCGCGAGAGCAGGGCGTGCCCTATGACCCACTGCGCGGCGACAACCAGCACCGCCTGAACATGGGCATGTTTCCGTTGGGAGCCTCCATCATTCCCAACCCGTTCAACAAGATACCCGGTTTCAGTTGCAGAGGGGGCGGGGGCGGCTATGTTCACTTTGTTCCTGGGTTTCCGGTGATGGCCTGGCCGATGGTGGAGTGGGTGCTTGATACCCACTATCCTGCCCACTTCTCCAAGAATGCGTGGCGCGAGCAGTCGGTAATTGTGTTTGGTGCTATGGAGGCCACGTTGACGCCGCTGATGCAAGCCATTGAGGCACAGTTTGCGGTCAAAGTCTTTAGTCTGCCCAGCGTGGACCACCCGGAGTATGGCCGACATGTTGAACTTGGGGTGAAAGGTAGGCCCGAGGTGGTTTCGGACGCATTTTTGTCGCTAAAGCACGGGCTGACGCTGCTGGCTGCAACGTTAGGTCCGGAATTGGTGCGTTAGTTTTGCGTTTATTTGGTGCGCACCATATTTGTGCATGCCGTATGTTTGGCGGCTTCTGCCGCTTGCATCTTCAAATGATTTCTCGGGACTGTTTGCACAGGCAACCGGGGAAACAGGGGCTGGCCGAGGCAAAATGTATTGCTTTGCAGAAAATGTGTGCGCCACATGGTTGGCACAAAAGCTGCATTGAAGATGCTACTGACTTTTAACAACCGTGCAACAGGAGTATTTGATGGCCAAGACCGTCGCTGACGTGATGAAGATGGTGAAAGAGAACGAAGTCAAGTTTGTTGACTTCCGCTTTACCGATACCCGTGGCAAAGAGCAGCACGTGACCGTGCCTGTGTCGCATTTTGACGAAGACAAGTTCACTTCCGGCCATGCGTTTGACGGTTCGTCCGTCGCGGGCTGGAAGGGCATTGAAGCGTCCGACATGCAGTTGATGCCCGACCCCAACACGGCCAACATTGATCCTTTCTTTGAGGAAACCACGCTGTTTTTGCAGTGCGATGTGGTGGAACCCAGCGATGGAAAGGCCTACGACCGTGATCCGCGTTCCATTGCCAAGCGCGCTGAGGCCTACCTGAAGGCCTCGGGCATCGGCGACACCGCCTACTTTGGTCCTGAGCCCGAGTTTTTCCTTTTTGATGGCGTGCGCTGGAGCAACGAGCCTGGCAACGTGATGTTCGAAATCCAGGAATACGAAGCCCCATGGAACAGTGGCGCCAAACTCGAAGGTGGCAACCGCGGTCACCGTCCTACCGTCAAGGGCGGCTATTTCCCGGTTCCGCCGGTCGACAGCACGCAGGATATGCGCGCTGAAATGTCCCTGATCCTCGAATCCCTGGGCATTCCGGTGGAAGTGTTTCACCACGAAGTGGCGGGCGCGGGCCAAAACGAAATCGGCACCAAGTTCAGTACGCTGGTGGAGCGTGCCGACTGGACGCAGGTGCTCAAGTATGTGGTCTGGAATGTGGCCAATGCCTACGGCAAGACCGCGACCTTCATGCCCAAACCCTACGCTGGCGACAATGGCTCCGGCATGCACGTGCACCAGTCGATCTGGAAAAATGGCAAGAACCTGTTTGCCGGCGACGGCTATGCTGGCCTGTCCGATTTCGCGCTGTACTACATCGGCGGCATCATCAAGCACGCACGTGCACTGAATGCCATCACCAACCCAGGCACCAACAGCTACAAGCGTCTGGTGCCCGGCTATGAGGCCCCGGTCAAACTGGCTTACAGCTCGCGCAACCGCTCGGCATCGATCCGCATTCCGTTCGTGGCCAACCCCAAGGGTCGCCGCATTGAGGCGCGTTTCCCTGATCCATCGGCCAACCCCTACCTGTGCTTCTCGGCATTGATGATGGCGGGTCTGGACGGTGTGGAGAACAAGATTCACCCAGGTGAAGCAGCCACCAAGGACCTGTACCATCTGCCGCCCGAGGAAGATGCAAAAGTGCCAACCGTGTGCCACAGCCTCGACCAGGCGCTGGGCTACCTGAACGAAGACCGTGCATTCCTGACCAAGGGTGGTGTCTTCACCGACAGTATGCTCGATGCCTACGTCGAACTGAAGATGGCTGAAGTCACACGTTTCCGTATGGCACCTCACCCGGTTGAGTACGACATGTACTATTCGCTGTAGTCAGCGGTGCCGCACCGTGCGGTAGCTTCTTCGCTCCAAGGACGGCCCAGGCCGTCCTTTTTTTGTTGGAACTATGCGTGATTGCCAGACTCAAATCGATTGCGCGAACCGTGTCCCACCTTTGTGTTTCGCGATTTTTGACGCATACTGCCCGACTGATGACGCACCGTATGCCTGAAACCACAATGAAATCCGAACTACTGTCATTTTTTGTTGTCGCAATGCTCGCCATGGAAGTGCAGGCACAAGACCGCATTTACCGCTGCGGCAACGAATACACCAACACCGTTTCCGAGGCGCAGGCCAAGAATTGCAAATTGATCTCTGGCGGCAACGTGACTGTGGTGCAGGCACAGCGCCCGGCACCTGCCACGCGCGTCGCCAGTGCGGGCCAAAAGGTGGATGCCAACGACCAGCGCGCCAAGGATTCCGACGCCCGCCTGATTCTGGAGTCCGAGCTCAAGAAGGCCGAGGCGCGTCAGGCGGAACTCCTCAAGGAATATAACAACGGCGAGCCCGAGAAATTGGGGCCGGAAGGGCGCAACAACCAGAAGTATCTGGACCGCGTGGCCGAGCTCAAGGCGAGCATCGGCCGCAATGAAGCCGACATCGCTGGCATACGCAGGGAGATTGGCCGGACCACGGGTGCGCCTGCAGCGGCTCCCAACCGATAGAAGTCCGCGCTTGGATACGCACGCCCGGTTCCATGCCTTTGACCTGCTGGCAACGCTGGTTGCGGTAGTGCAGCCCAACGCTTCGGTCCTGTTTTGTAATTCCGCGCTGGAAGATGCCTTGGGCATCTCGCGGCGAACATTGGTGGGCTCCTGTTTCGCGGACACTTTTACCGAGCCGAGCCAGTTACAGAATGCGCTCGAGGGTGCGTCTGAGAACGAGTTCGCCGCCCTGCGCTACGACGCGTGGCTCAAACGCTTGGGCTACGACCCGATCAAGGTGCACGTCATCATTACCCGCCCCGAGCCGGTGGACGAAATCGTTGTGGAGATGGTGCCACTGGAAAAGCAGACTCGCCAGGACCGTGAGGAGCGGCTTGCAGAACAGGCGAAATCCAACAAGGAGCTGATTCGCAATCTGGCGCATGAAATCAAAAACCCGTTGGGCGGCATTCGAGGCGCGGCGCAGCTGTTGGAGATGGAGATTCAATCGCCGGAGCTCAGCGAGTACACCCAGGTCATCATTCACGAAGCCGACCGTCTGCAAAGTCTGGTAGACCGCTTGTTGGCCCCACACCGGCGCCCGCACTTGGTTGGCGATGTGAATGTGCATGAAGTGTGTGAGCGAGTGCGTTCGCTGATCAGCGCCGAGTTTCCCAAAGGCTTGACGGTGGTGCGTGATTTTGACATCTCCATTCCCGAGTTTCGAGGTGACCGTGAGCAACTGATTCAGACCATTTTGAATATTGCCCAGAATGCCTGTCAAGCGCTGTCGGACCGCATCAATCATGGTGATGCTGTATTGACCTTCTGCACGCGGGTAGCGCGCCAGGTGACTTTCGGTAAACAACGCTATCGGTTGGCATTGGAATTGCATGTTATCGACAACGGACCTGGCATACCAGATTCGATCAGGGACCGCATCTTCTATCCGCTGGTGTCGGGCAGGGAAGGTGGTTCTGGCCTTGGGCTGACACTGGCGCAAACCTTTGTCCAGCAACACCAGGGACTGATTGAAGTCGACAGCGTGCCCGGTCACACGGATTTCAAGATATTGATTCCACTTTTGTAGGCGAAGGGTGCAGCGGCTTCACATGGTGTGACGCGGTCTGTCCCCCGCGGTTTTAACAACAGGTATGACATGGGGACGGACACACAATGAAGCCGATTTGGATAGTAGACGATGACCAGTCCATCCGCTTCGTGCTGGAGAAAGCCTTGCTGCGCGAGCACCTTCCTACGCGCAGTTTTTCCAACCCTCGCGACGTGCTGGCCGCTTTGGCGACGTCCAGCGATGAGGAGGGCCCCCAGGTTCTTGTAAGTGACATCCGCATGCCCGGTGGGTCGGGGCTGGACCTGCTGGACAAGGTCAAGGCACAACATCCGGGGTTGCCGGTCATCATCATGACTGCGTACTCTGACCTGGACAGCGCGGTTAGCGCATTTCAGGGCGGAGCGTTCGAGTATTTGCCCAAACCCTTTGACTTGCCCAAGGCCGTCGAGCTGATTCGCCGGGCTGTCGAAGAAAGCCAGCGCGAAGAAGTCGCCGAAGAGCGCATGGGTGAGACACCAGAAATGCTGGGACAGGCACCGGCGATGCAGGACGTATTTCGGGCCATCGGACGCTTGAGTCAGAGTAATGTGACTGTGATGATTACGGGCGAGTCAGGCTCTGGCAAAGAGCTGGTTGCGCGGGCGCTGCACAAGCATTCCTTGCGCGCCAATGGACCATTTATCGCCATCAACACGGCGGCCATTCCAAAGGATTTGCTGGAGAGCGAGTTGTTTGGGCACGAGCGCGGGTCCTTTACGGGCGCGCAGACGATGCGACGCGGGCGATTTGAGCAGGCCGATGGCGGCACCCTGTTCCTCGATGAAATTGGCGATATGCCATTTGAATTGCAGACACGGCTGTTGCGGGTGCTCTCCGACGGTCACTTCTACCGGGTGGGTGGCCACAGCGCCGTCAAAACCAATGTGCGTGTGATCGCAGCAACCCACCAGGATCTGGAGCAACGGGTCAAGGATGGGGGCTTTCGCGAAGACCTGTTTCACCGGCTCAATGTCATTCGTTTGCGGCTTCCTGCACTGCGTGAGCGCAAGGAAGATATCGCCATGCTGACCCGGCACTTTCTGCAACAAAGTGCAAAGCAGTTGGGCGTGGAGCCCAAGCGCATTTCTGATAGTGCTTTGGTGTGGCTAGAAGGATTTGCGTTTCCCGGCAATGTGCGACAGTTGGAAAACCTGTGCCATTGGCTGACCGTGATGGCACCTGCCCAGATGGTGGAGCCGAAAGATCTTCCACCAGAGGTCGGCGTAGGCTTGTCGCATGTCCGCGCGGACAAAGTTGTCCCCATCGAGGCCACTGCATCCGTGGACGAACCCGTGGTGCTGCCAGTGCTGTCCAGCGAAGCAGCCGTTGCCAGTGGCGACACGGTGTCTCTGGCCGGATGGGAGGCCGACTTGCAACTGGAGGCCGGCGCCCTGTTGGGTACCAACCAGTCTGACGTATGGGATGTGTTGACGCGTCGCTTCGAGTCGCGCCTGATTCTGGCAGCCCTGGCCAGTACCAAAGGGCGGCGCATCGAGGCGGCACAGAAGCTGGGCATTGGCCGCAACACCATCACCCGCAAGATTCAGGAACTCGGTCTTGAATAATATTTGCTAATGTTTATTAAATTAGATTAATAACGTTACTAAATTTGCAAAAACTGCGCACAATCGCCGCACTTCATCACAACTGCAGGAGATCGCCATGCGCATCGGAGTCCCAAAGGAAATCAAGAACCACGAATACCGCGTCGGGCTAACCCCGTCCAGCGTGCGTGAACTCATTGCCCATGGCCACCAGGTGATGGTGCAGGAAAATGCCGGCACGGCGATTGGCCTGGACGATGCGCAGTACAAGGCCGCGGGCGCAGAAATGGTAGCGACTGCCGCAGAAATCTTCCAGCGCGCCGAAATGATCGTCAAGGTCAAAGAGCCCCAGCCCGTCGAGTGCGCCATGTTGCGTCCAGGCCAGATTCTGTATACCTATCTGCATCTCGCACCCGATCCAGAGCAAGCTGCGGCGTTGGTCAAATCCGGTGCGGTGTGTATTGCCTATGAGACCATCACCGGTCCCGGCGGTGGGCTGCCTCTGTTGGCTCCCATGAGTGAAGTGGCCGGACGCATGGCCATCCAGGCTGGCGCAACCTACCTCGAGAAATCGCACGGCGGGCGCGGCTTGCTGCTCGGCGGGGTTCCAGGTGTTGCTCCTGCCCATGTTGTCATCATTGGTGCTGGTGTGGTGGGTACCAACGCCATGCAGATGGCGGTGGGCCTGGGCGCCCGCGTGACCGTGCTTGACAAGAGCGTGGACCGTTTGCGCCAGCTCGACCTGGTGTTTGGTAACCGCATCAGCACCGTGTACTCCACCGCAGCCAGTATCGAGGAAGCGGTGCTGGACGCTGACCTGGTGGTGGGTGGGGTGTTGGTGGTCGGCGCAGCTGCACCCAAACTCGTTACCCGCGACCAGATTGCTCGCATGAAAAAGGGCGCCGTGATTGTGGACGTGGCCATCGACCAGGGCGGATGCTTCGAGACCTCGCACGCCACCACCCATGCGGATCCGGTGTACGTGGTGGATGGCGTGGTGCATTACTGCGTGGCCAACATGCCCGGCGCCGTGGCACGTACCTCCACCTTTGCGCTGAACAACGCCACGATTGGCCATGCCGTGGCTTTGGCTGACAAGGGCTGGAAAGCGGCCCTGCGCGACAACGTGCATCTGCGCAATGGCCTCAATGTCTGTGAAGGCAAGGTCACCTACGAAGCGGTGGCGCATGACCTCGGTCTGCCTTATGAGAGCGCCGAAAGCGTACTCAAATAAATTAAAGCAATAATGGCTGCAGCGCTTACAGGGACAGCGTGAGCAGCTATTAAAGTTATAGCTAATCGAGCGTCAGGACGACCGGTGCATGGTCGCTCGGACGCTCGTTTTTACGTGGCACTTTGTCAATGACACATGCAGTAGCCCGCGCCGCAACTGTCGGAGTCACCAGGATGTGGTCGATCCGCAATCCCCGGCTACGGCGAAAACCAAAGTCGCGGTAGTCCCACCAAGAATAACTTTTTGCGGGCTGGTCAAACAGGCGAAAGCTGTCCTGCAATCCCAAGGCAATCAAAGCGCGCAGGTGGTAGCGCTCCTCTTCAGTGCAATGGATCTGGTCGCGCATGCCAACCGGGTCCCACACGTCCTGGTCATCAAAAGTGATGTTGTAGTCGCCCATGAGCACTAATTTGGGGTGGGCTTTGAGTTCGTCACGTACCCAATCGCGTAAGCCCTTGAGCCACGCCATCTTGTACTCAAACTTGTCGGTGCCGGGCGCTTGGCCGTTGGGAAAATAAGCACCGATCACACGAATCCCGGCGTTTGACGCATCGCCGTCGGGCACCGTGCCTGCAACGACGCGTGCCATCTCATCACCAAAGCCGGGGATGTTTTTCACCACATCGGTCACCGGTTGGCGCGACAGTAGCGCGACGCCGTTGTAGGTTTTCTGCCCAAACCACTGCGCCGTGTATCCCGCCTCGGCAATGGCCTGCGCCGGAAACTTGTCGTCGGTCATCTTGAGTTCCTGCAGCGCCAGCACATCGACCGGGTTGGCCTGCAGCCAGTCGAGCACCTGTGGCAGGCGTACGCTGAGGGAATTAACGTTCCAGGTGGCGAGTTGCATGGTGGGATGGAACCTTTACACGGGGGCAATTGCCATGCCCGGGTTTCCCTGAGCTCGCTGTGGCGCGCTGTGGGTATACGTTACGAAGGCGTAGGCGAGTCCGGTGGCAGAAATATGTCGTTCGCGTGCGGTCTCGGCCCAGTCCGGGCCAAAGCTGGGGGCAAAGGCGTCCCCTTCAATGTGCAAGTCAATTTCAGTCACCACGGCAGTGTTGGCATAAGGCAGGGCCTGTGCGTAGATTTGCGCTCCGCCTATCACCCACACGCTTGGGCTATGCTCACAAAAAAGGAGCGCCTCACGCAGGCTGGATGCGCGCTGTGCGCCATTTTCTTGCCAGTCTCCTTGATGCGTCACCACAATATTGGTGCGTCCGGGCAGCGGGCGAAACTTCGGCGGCAGGGAGTCCCAGGTCTTGCGCCCCATGATCACCGGGCATCCCATGGTGAGTCGCTTGAAATGCGCCATGTCCTCTGGGAGGTGCCAGGGGATGGTGTTGTCCTTGCCAATGACGCCATTGGTGGCGCGGGCAAGAATAAGGTGCAGTTGCATCAAAGCGTCATACCGCCACTGGCGCCTTGATGGCGGGATGGCACGCGTAGCCCTGCACCTCGAAGTCTTCGTATTGGTAGTCCAGAATCGAAGCCGGGCGGCGCAGGATGTTCAGGGTGGGGTAGGCAAATGGTGTTCGGCTGAGTTGCAGTGCCACTTGCTCGGCGTGGTTGCTGTAGATATGGCAGTCACCGCCAGTCCAGATGAACTCGCCCACCTCGAGGTCGCATTGCTGCGCCACCATATGGGTGAGCAGGGCGTATGACGCGATGTTGAACGGTACGCCCAGAAAAATGTCGGCACTGCGCTGGTAGAGTTGGCAGCTCAATTGGCCCCGGCCTCCGGGCTCGGTCGCAGGCGCCACATAGAACTGAAAGAAGGCATGGCAGGGCATGAGGGCCATCTTGGATAGCTCCGCCACATTCCAGGCACTCACGATAATGCGCCGCGAATCGGGGTTGGTCTTCAGCGTCTGAATCACTTGCGCAATCTGGTCGATGTGCCCTCCATCCGGTGTCGGCCAACTGCGCCATTGCACGCCGTAGACGGGCCCCAAATCGCCGTCGGCCCCGGCCCACTCGTCCCAGATCGAGACACCACGCTCTTTGAGCCAGTTGTTATTGGAGGAGCCCGTCAGAAACCACAGCAACTCCTGGATGATGGAGCGCAAATGCACCTTCTTGGTGGTAACCAACGGGAAGCCCTCGGTGAGGTCAAAACGCATCTGGTAACCGAAGACGCTTTTGGTTCCGGTGCCGGTACGGTCGGCCTTGTGTACGCCATGGGTGTCGACATGGCGCAGAAAATCTTCGTACTGGGAGCGCACGGGGTGCGGGCTTGCGGATGCGGTCATGCGATGCGTGGTGCTTCAGATTGGAGCGGGAATTTTAGTGGGGATACGCTTCGCCTCGCGCTAAAGTCTCCACTGCATCCACCGGCAGTGGTTTGCTGAACAGGTATCCCTGGTAGGCATGGCAGCCCTGGTGGGCCAGAAAGTCGGCTTGTGCCTGCAGCTCTACGCCTTCGGCAATCACCGACAGCCCCAGAGTCTCGGCCAGCACGATGACCAGGCGCGCAATGGCTGCGTCGTTGGGGTCGGTCACAATACTTCGCACAAACCCCTGATCGATCTTGAGTTGGTCCAGTGGGAGGCGCTTGAGGTAGGACAGGGACGAATAGCCGGTACCAAAATCATCCAGCGAGAAGCCGAGCCCCTTGGCCTTGAGCATGCCCATTTTGTCGATGATGTCCTCCACGTCGTAGACCAGCATGCTTTCGGTCAGTTCCAGCTTGAGCCGCCGATGTGGCGCCTGGGTGCGGGCCAGGGTAGCCAGCACCTGCGCGACAAAATTCGGTTCATGAAACTGGCGTGCACTCACATTCACCGCCATCGTCAAATGCGCAAAAGCGGGGTCGCCCGCCCAGGCCGCCAATTGCGTACAGGCGGCTTGCATGACCCACTCGCCGAGCGGCAGAATCAGGCCGGTTTCCTCGGCCAGCGGGATGAAGTCGGCCGGTGCCACCATGCCTCGCACCGGGTGCTGCCAGCGCACCAGCGCTTCCACGCCCGTAATGCGGCCGTCCCCGACCACTTGTGGCTGGTAGTACAACAGGAACTGCTGTTGTTGCACCGCTTCACGCAGGTCTGCCTCCAGCACGGCGCGGGCCGTCACTTTGGCCTGCATCTGGCTGTCAAAGAAGCGCAATATATTGCGCCCGGCCGCTTTGGCCTGGTACATGGCCAGTTCAGCGCGTTTGAGGGGTTGGTCGTTGCTCTCCAGCGCCTCGCCGCCAAATAAAGTGATGCCGATGCTGGGCGTGCTGTGGCGGGCACCCTGATCGAGCGCAAATGCAGGCACAAAGGCGCTGAGTATCTTGCCGGCCACGGTCTCGGCCTGCTTGGCGGCTTCCATGGCGTCTTCGCTCAGGTCTTCGAGCATCACCACAAACTCATCGCTGCCCAGTCGGGCCAGCGTGTCGCCTTCGCGAATGCAGGTCTTCAGACGCTGGGCGACCTGCACCAGCAGGAGGTCGCCCTGGAAATGCCCCAGCGTGTCGTTGAGGGTCTTGAAGTTATCCAGGTCGACAAACAGCAGCGCGCTCTTGCGGTCGTGGCGGGTGCTGACGTGCAGCGCCTGGTCGAGCCGGTCCAGCAGCAGGCGGCGGTTGGGCAGGCTGGTCAGGGGGTCATAAAACGCCAACGTATCAATTTGGGCTTGGGCGCTGACACGCTCGCTGATGTCGCTGAAGATCGCAACGTAGTGGGTGACACGCCCCGCCGTGTCTTTCACGGCACTGATGCTGAGCCATTCAGGATAGACCTCGCCACTTTTGCGCCGGTTCCATATTTCGCCCGCCCAGGCGCCCGTGGTGTCGAGGCTTTGCGACATGGCCTCGTAGTAGGCACGGTCGTGGCGTCCGGAGGCCAGGATGCGGGGGGTTTGCCCCACGGCTTCCTCTGCGCTGTAGCCGGTAATCACGCTAAAGGCCTTGTTGACCTGCAGAATCACGCGCTGCGCGTTGGTGATGGTCATGCCCTGCTGCGACTCAAAGGCGGTGGCGGCAATGCGCTGCGCTTCTTCGGATTGCTTGCGTTCGGTCACGTCGCGTGTCACGGCGAGATGCACCGTTCGACCGTGGTGTTGCAAGGGCACCGCATGGGTTTCAAGCCAGCGCCGCCCGCCCCGCAAACCCAGAACTTCAAAAGTTAGTTCGGCCGTCTCGCCAGCCAGCACCTGCTGGTGCATTTGCTGGAAGGCGCTGCGGTGTTCCGGGGCGATCAGGCTGAGCACTGGCTGACCCAGCAC
Organism: Rhodoferax sp.; assembly: GCA_020048895.1. Classification (GTDB taxonomy): domain Bacteria; phylum Pseudomonadota; class Gammaproteobacteria; order Burkholderiales; family Burkholderiaceae_C; genus Allorhodoferax. The sequence continues at coordinate 23,470 of JAIFLV010000123.1, forward strand.
CTGCTCCAGCGTGTCTGCTTCAAGCATCGCGAGTCCGGCCGGGTTCATCTGTAGCACGCGACCGTCGGCGTCCACCGTTTTAATGCATTCAGGCTCGGCTTGAATAATCGAACGCAGGTGCAATTCGCTACTGCGCAATTCGACTGTGGCGGCCTGGCGCAAGGCCTCCTGGCGCTTCAGTATGAACGCCGCACCGGCCAGCAACGCCATCGCGGTCGCCAACAGCACCCCGATGCGCCAGGCACCCGCTTGCCAACTGCTGAGAATGGTCACCATGGACAAACCATAGGTCACCACCACCGGATAGTCGTTCAAAGCCCGGTAGCTGTAAATGCGTTCGATGCCATCTTTGGCCACGATCTGGCGCACGGTACCGGTAGGCCACGCCGGCAAATGGGTGCGAAACATGGGGGCGTGCGACCAGTTTTTGCCCAACACGGCATCGTCCACTGGCGAGGTAACGACGGCCGCCCCGGACGACAGAAACAGCGTTGCCAAACCATCTGGACCCCGCTCGATGGAGTCGTAAAACGACTGAAAGTACGCCGCCCGCACCATGGCGACCAACACCCCCTCCAATGCGCGCTCGGCACTGCCCAGGCGCTTGCTCACCGGCAGCAGCCACTGGCCATCGGCGGCTTTCAGCGGTGCACCAAACACCAGATCGCGGTCGGCCCCACGGACATGGGGCGCAAAGAAATCACTGTTGGCGCCAGACGCATAGGGCGTGCTTTGCTCTGCCTGGGTTGACAAGAGCAGCTCGCCGTTGCTGTCGAGCACCAGCACGTTCTGAATCAGTCGATCGGCCGGAAGCAACTGGGTCAGTAGCGCCCGCGACTGCGCCACATCAAGCTTGCCGGCGCGGCGCAGTGGCGCCAGACCCCCATCGGCTTGGGCCAGGCTGGTCGCCACGCGGTGCAGCGTCTGGCGCGCATGCTCCTCCAGCACACGGGAAAAATTCTGGGTCTGCAGTTCGGCGCGTTGAATGACGGCAGCACGCTCGCGCGCCAGCTGATAACCGGTGTAGGCGATCATCAACACGGCGCTGAGCGCGGCCACCAGCACCGGGGTCAAACGCAATTTCAAACGCATGCTATTGCAACAAGCCTACTTCTTTGTAGAACCGGATGGCGCCCGGATGAAACGCAATGCCTGCACCTTGTGTTGCGTTGGCCAGCGTGATGGTGCGCCCATTGGCGTGCCCCTGCGAGAGCGCTTGTTGGGCCGCTGCGCTGTAGAGCGATTTGGTGATCTGGTACACCAGTTCGGCATCCACGGTGTCGCGCGTCACCCACTGTGCGCCCACCGCCAGCGTGACCGTCGCGGCAATGCCAGGGTAGGTATCAGTACGGATGGTATCCACGGTCAGAAACGGGCTTGCCGCGCGCAGGCGCTGCGCTTGCGGCCCGTCGATCGGCAGCAGGTCGATGCCGCTGGAAATGAGGTCTGTAATTGCCTTGGCCGGTGCTCCGCCGGTAAAGAAAAACGCATCCAGCGTGCCTGCCTTGAGCTTGTCACCGGCCTGGTTAGGTTTGATGTACTCGGGTCGAATGTCGGCCTCGGTCAGCCCAAAAGAGGTCAAGACCTGGCGGGCACTGATCAGGGTTCCCGAGCCCGCTTCGTCGAGTGCCACGCGCTTGCCTTTGAGGTCGGCCACAGATCGGATGCCCAGGCCCTTCTTGACCACGATGTGAATGCTTTCGGGGTACAGGTTGGCAATCAGGCGCAGACCCGACAGGCGCGGCTTGCCTTCAAAAATGCCGGTGCCGTGGTAGGCCCAACTGACGATATCGGCCTGACTGAAACCGGACTCCAACGAGCCCCCGGCGACACTGATCACATTGCCAAGCGACCCGTTGCTACTCTGCGCGGTGGCCACAATCTTGCCCGGTTGTGACACTGCAGCAGCGACCAGAACGCCCACCGGAAAATAGGTGCCTGCAGTGCCACCCGTGCCGATGCGCACATACTGCTGTGCGCTGACCGGGCCGGCCAACAGCGCGGCAGCGAGTACGAACAGTGCGATCTTCTTGAGCGTCATTTTGCTCCTGATTTTATAGCTGTCTACGCATACTCCGCGGGCGTTAGAGGTGTTTTTTATGCATGCAATGCACGCGTGCCGCCCACCGGAGTTGCATCGGTTGTCCAACCCAACAGTCGGACTATAGCCTTGTTACAGGGCTCAGAGACGAAACACCCGGCCCGGATTCAGGATGTTATGGGGGTCGAGTGCCTGCTTGATGGCGCGCATCATGTGCAGGGCAACGGGTGACTTGTGCTCGGCCAGCTTCTCGCGTTTCAGGCTGCCAATGCCATGCTCGGCCGAGATGGAACCGTTGAAGCGGTCCACCTGGTCGTACACCAGTGCGTTGACACCGTGCTCCTGCTCTTTGAGGAATTGCTCCGCATCACAGTGTTCCGGCGCCTGCACGTTGTAGTGCAGGTTGCCGTCTCCCAGGTGGCCGTAGTTCACCAGGCGCATACCCGGGTAGGTCTGCTCTAGCAGGGCGTCGGTCTGCTCTACAAATTCGGGGATACGCGACACCGCGATGGAAATATCGTGCTTGATATTGAGCCCTTCCTGCGCCTGGGCCAGCGGAATGCTCTCGCGCACATGCCAGAGCTGGCGTGCCTGCGCCATGTTCTCAGCAACCACGGCATCCAGCACACAACCGTCATTCAATGCGACCTCCAGCAGAAGTTCAAACCTCTCGCGGGCGTGGGTCTCTGACTCCTGGTCTGAGTTCTCCAAAACAACACAGTAAGGGTAGCCCGCCGTAGCACCGGGCCGCCCCAAGCAAGGCACGGCCCCCTTGGGGGGCAGCGAACCACGCCCAGCGGGGAGCGTGGGGGCCACGTTTGCTTGAAACGGCACCCGAATTTGAGGAAAGTGCTTGGTCACCAGGCTCAGTGCAAAGCGGCCCATCACTTCAAAGCCGGTCAGGCCCGCACCGAGGTGTTGGTGGGCCAGCCCCAGCAATTGAACGGCGGCTTCCAATGTGGGGACGGCGGCGAACGCGGTGAGTTGCGATACCGGCAACGGGTAGAGCTTCATGGTGGCCGCGGTGATGACACCCAGCGTGCCTTCGGAGCCAATCATCAGGTGGCGCAGATCGTAGCCGGTATTGTCCTTGCGCAGCCCCGTCAACCCACTCCATATCTCGCCCTGTGCCGTAACCACTTCCAGGCCGAGGCACAGTTCGCGGGTGTTGCCGTAGCGCACCACCTGCGTGCCCCCGGCGTTCGTCCCCAGATTGCCGCCAATGGTGCAGCTGCCTTCCGAGGCCATGCTCAGCGGGAACAGCAGGCCAGCGGCCTCACAGGTCTCCTGCACAGCCTGCAATACGCAGCCGGCATCCACCGTGATGGTGAGGTTGGCAGCGTCCAGCGCCCGTACCTGGTTCATGCGCGTCAGGCTCAGCACGATCTGGCGTCCGCTGGCGTCGGGTGTCGAACCGACCACCATGCCGGTGTTGCCACCTTGCGGCACCAGGCTGACGCCCGCAGCGGCACAGGCTTTGACCACATCGGCCACCTGTTGGGTTGACGCCGGTCGCACCACGGCCAGTGCGTGGCCGCGTTCGCGCTTGCGCCAATCCATCTCCCAGGCGCTGAGGTCGCCTTCGGTGAGGACATGGGTTTCGCCCACAATCTGGCGAAGCTCGGCGATAAAAGAGTCAGTGGAATTCATGCCGGAAGCCCCTTGAAGCGCAGACGCACATGCATCGCGCAGGCCGAAAAAAGCATCAGGCAGAGGGCGATCTCCACCATCGCCAAGTAATTGCTGGGAGGTCGGTCCCCATAGGCGCGGACAACGCCCTCGGTGAAGTACAGCCAGACCACCAGACTGACCCAGCGGTAGGTGTACATGCGGTTCTTTAACAATCCAGCCAGGGGAATACACAAGGGCAGGGCTTTGAGCGCCAGCCAGCTGCCGCCCGGTTGCAGCGGGGCCAGGAAAAGTTCCCAGGCCAGGCCGAGCACGATGAGGCCCAGCACGGAGGCTACGGCAACCCAGCGGGTGGTGTTGATGGAATTGGTGGGGGCTTGCATGGTCGGTGGCATCATACCGGCATGCGACACATAGAACGCTTTCGAAACTGGCTGGAGGAAGTAGCCCAGGTGCCCTGGTGGGGGGCATTGCATACCCTGCGCGAGCGTTTTCGCGAAGACCGGCTGGGCTTGACTGCAAGCAGCCTGACCTTTACCACCACCATCGCGCTGGTGCCGCTCATCACGGTCGCTTTGGCGGTGTTTACTGCGTTCCCCATGTTCGCCAAGTTTCAGGATGTGTTGCAGAAGTGGCTGATTGAGAGCCTGGTGCCCGACAACATTGCGCGACAAGTGCTGGGCTATCTCAACCAGTTTGCCGGAAAGGCCAGCAAGCTGGGGGTGGCCGGTCTGGCGGTGCTTCTCGGAACGGCGCTGGCGCTGGTGTTCACGATCGACCGTACCTTAAACAACATCTGGCGAGTACGAACCCCACGCCCTTTTGCCCAACGCGTGCTGATCTACTGGGCCGGCATTACTTTGGGGCCGCTATTGCTTGGCATCAGTCTGAGCATGACTTCCTATGCGCTGACGGCGTCCAAAGGCTTGGTAGGGGGCCAGGGTGGAGGCCTGACCCTGCTGCTCGATGTTGCGCAGTTTCTGCTGGTAGCTGGGGGCATGGCCTCCCTGTTTCGCTATGTTCCCAATACCGATGTGCGCTGGGGCCACGCCTGGATCGGTGGGCTGTTTGTGTCGGCGGGGATTGAGTTGGCCAAGAAAGCGCTGGCCCTGTATGTGGCCAAAGTTCCTACCTATTCGGTGGTGTATGGCGCATTTGCGACGGTGCCCATCCTGCTGGTATGGATCTATGTGGCCTGGGTCATTGTGTTGTTGGGCGCGGCACTCACTGCCTATTTGCCCAGTCTGATTGCCGGAGGCACCCGGCGCCGGTTGGTGCACGGCTGGCAGTTTCAGTTGGCGCTGGAAGTGGTGCAGCAGCTCGAATCTGCCAGCCAGGATACGGAAAAAGGACTACCCCTCGAAGGTCTGTGTGCGCGGCTGCAGGTCGATACGTTGCGGATGGAGCCGGTGCTGGAAGTGCTGGTGGCCCTGGACTGGATTGCGCACCTTAACGAGGCGGCAGTCCAGGGCCGCGCAGCGCGTTACGTGCTGCTGGCCGACCCTGAGAAAACCCTGCTCGAACCGCTGATGGAACGCCTGCTGCTCAGTCGCAATGCGTCCACCGAGAATTTATGGAAAAAAGGCGGTTTAAGCGCACTGAAACTGCGTGATGCGCTATGAAAAAGATAGTGAACCCGATCGAAATGTCTCTTCGCGACGATCCGTGTCAATCGGTTCATTCAACCCAGCTTTGAGACTGAATCTCTACAATGAGCGAAGAAATATATCTTATTGATATAATTAATCCATGCACGTCATTTCGATCAAGACGCTTCGTACTTTCTGGCAAAAACATTCGGAAGCGGAAGGCGCGTTACGTGCATGGCACTCGGTGATGGAACATGTGGAGTTCAGGGATTTCAGCCACGTCCGGGAGTTTTTCAACTCGGCCGACTACGTGCCACCGTATACCGTGTTCGACATCGGGGGCAACAACTACCGTTTGGTCGTGATTGTTCGCTACAAATTCGGGAAGGTGTTTGTGCAACAAGTCCTGACGCACCGGGAGTACGACGATTGGAACAAGCTTTATCGGAAAGGCAAGTTGTAACTATGCATACGACATTGGCTCAGATTGATGTTGGGGCTCTGCAAGCTTCGTGGCAGGCGTTTGACTCCGTGGCGCATCTGCGCCCCATCCACAGCGAAGCGGATTACGACCGCATGGTCGCATTGATGCAGTCGCTTTTGGATGCGGTAGGTGATGACGAAGACCACCCGCTGTCCAGTTTGCTGGAACTGGCGGGCGACCTGGTTTCGCGATACGAGCAAGAACACCATGCCATTGAAGCCGTGAGCCCCAAAGATACATTGCGATTTCTGATGGAGGCGCGTGGTCTGAAGCAGGAAGACCTGAGCGCCATTGTCGCGCAGAGCAATTTGTCGGCGATTCTGGCGGGCAAACGAAAAATCAGCGCAACGATGGCTGGAAAACTGGGCAAATTTTTCGGCATAAGTGCTGCCGTGTTCGTGCCGGTATAGGTGGATCTGCTGACTGACACACCCTGGCCGCGGCGCAAAACCGCGACACCTGGCAGGCCGTTGCACGTTGCCTGCTAGGCTGAGGTTGCATTCCCTGCCGGTATCAGTCCAGCTTGGCTCCGGATTTCGCCACCGCTTCGGCCCAGCGTGGCATTTCGGCGGTCAGGAATTTGGCGAAATCGTCTGACCCCAAATAGGCCGGGTCGGCGCCCTGGGTGATCATGCGATTGCGGATATCGGGCATTGCCAGGACCTGCTTGAATGCGTCACTGAGCTTGGCAACCACATCCTTGGGGGTGGCCGCAGGGGCCAGGAAGCCGTAGAAACCGACCACCTCAAAGTTTTTGATGCCAGCCTCAATCGCCGTCGGGATGTCGGGCAGTGCCGGGTTGCGTTCGCGGCTGGTCACGGCCAAGGCGCGCACTTTGCCCTGTTTATGGTACGCCGCGGCCTGTGGAATGGATTCGGCCATGAACTCCACCTGGCCACCCATCAGGTCGGTGAATGCAGGGGCGCTACCGCGGTAGGGAATGTGCACCATGAAAAGCCCGGTGGCGGTCTTGAACATCTCTGGTGCCAGGTGGCTGATACCGCCATTGCCGGCAGAGCCATAGTTGATCTGTCCCGGGCGCGAACGCACATAGCTGATGAATTCCGGCAAGGTCTTGGCTGGCACTTTGGGGTTGACCAGCAATGCCAGGGGTTGCATGGCGGTACGCGCCAGTGGCACGAAGTCGCGCAGGGTGGCATAGGGCAGTTTGCCGTACAGCGCCGGGTTGATCACCATCACCCCGGTATTGGCCAACATGATGGTGTAGCCATCGGCAGGTGCTTTCATCACTTCCTGCGCGCCGACGGTACCACCCGCCCCGGACTTGTAATCGATCAGCACCGGTTGCCCCAGCACACTCTGGAGTTTTTCCGACAGCAAACGCGCATGCAGGTCCAGCGGACCGCCGGCGGGGAAGCCGATCACGATCTTGACCGGTTTGTCGGGAAACGCTGCGCTGGCCCACAGGGTGGTGGTGGCCAACATCGCCGCTACGAGCGTCTTGGCGGCTGATAGTGATTTCATCTTCTCTCCTACTTGGTTGTTAAAAAGTTAAAGACCGCAAACAGGGTTGCGTCGGGGGTCTCGTTCATCTGGTGGTGGCCTACGGGCAGGCTGACAACCGAGGTCTTGTTGCCGCTGGCGAGGGCGGCATCGATGAGCGATTTGGCTGCTTTTTCCTGCGTCATCTGGTCCTGGGTGCCCAACACAAACAGCACCGGGCAACGCACGGCGGCCATCGCTTGCAGGCCATTGGCATAGTCGTTACACGCCTTGAACCCGCGATGAAACACGTTCACCGTCGTGTTGCTGGCCAGCACGCGACGCCCCAAAGCCATGCTGGCGCCAAACACCCAGGTGCCCGGCCCCAGCGCCGAGGGCGGAGCCGCCAGGGTGCTGCGCGAGAACACATTGATCATCTCCAGCGCCTTCATCGGATCAGAGATCGACGTTTCCAGCAAAACGGGCGACACCTTCATGGGAAACGCGGTACCTACCAACACCAGATGGTCGATGCGGTCCTGCAATTTTGAGGCCGCTTCCAGCGCAATGAGCGAACCCCAACTGTGGCCCACCAGTGCGGCACTTTGTATACCCGCTGCATCCAGTAGCGCTGCAATGATGTCCGCCGCTTCTTCCACAGTGGACGGTGCCTCACCACCACTGCGGCAGTGCCCTGGCAAATCCACAGCCAGCACATTCCAGCCGTGGTGTGCCAGATAGCGGCTCTGCAAAATCCAGACGCTGTGGTCGTGCAGCACGCCGTGAATGAACACCACGGTGGGCTTGGCCGCATCAAACGCCTTGCCGCCGGTGTAGCAGTAGGTCTGCGCTCCGTTCACCACGTAGTTCATTGGGCACCTGCCTTTTCTGCCGCTTTCAAGGCACGCTTGAGGTCGTCTATCAGGTCGTCAGGGTCTTCCAGGCCGATGGACAGGCGAATCGTGCCCTGGGTGATGCCGGCACCTGCCAGGGCTTCGTCGGTCATGCGAAAGTGGGTAGTGCTGGCCGGATGAATCACCAGACTGCGGCAGTCGCCCACGTTGGCCAGGTGGCTGAAGATCTTGAGCGTTTCTATGAATTTCTTGCCCTGCTCCCGGTTGCCCTTGAGGTCAAAGCTGAACACGGAACCTGCGCCTCGCGGCAGCAGCTTTTGCGCCAGCGCATAGCTCGGGTGCGACTCCAGGAGGGGGTGACCCACCCGGCCCACGAACGCTTGGCTTGCGAGAAACTGCACTACTTTTTCGGTGTTGCGCATGTGGCGCTCCATGCGCAGCCCGAGCGTCTCAATGCCCTGCAAAATGAGCCAGGCCGAGTGCGGGCTCATGCAGGCACCAAAGTCGCGCAGACCTTCGCGCCGCGCTCGCAGCAAAAAGGCGCCGACCGTGCTTTCCTCGCTGAAGTTCATGTTGTGAAAACCCGCGTAGGGCGCGGCCAACTCTTCGAATTTGCCACTCGCCTCAAACGCACGTGCCCAATCGAAACTGCCGCCATCGACCGCGACTCCCCCGATCACGGTTCCATGCCCTGATAGAAACTTGGTGGCCGAGTGGTAGACCAGATCGGCACCCAGTGCCAGCGGCTTCATCAGCCAGGGCGAGGTGAGTGTGGAGTCCACCAGCAAGGGCACGCCATGGTCATGGGCCAACGCAGCCACGGTGGGGATGTCCAGCACATCCAGGCCAGGGTTGCCCACCGTTTCGCCAAAGAAGAGTTTGGTGTTGGGTTGCACCGCCGCACGCCAGGCATCGATGTCGCCCGGTGGGACAAACGTGGTGTCGATGCCAAACCGGCGCATGGTGTAGTGCAGCAAGTTCTGCGAGCCGCCATACAGTGCCGTGCTGGCCACAATGTGGGAGCCAGCGCCCATCAACGTGGCGATGCACAGATGCAAAGCCGCTTGACCGCTGGCGGTGGTGATGGCGCCAATGCCGCCTTCCAATGCGGCTACGCGTTGCTCCAGCACCGCATTGGTCGGGTTGCTGATTCGGCTGTACACGTGGCCGGCACGCTCCAGATTGAACAATGATTGGGCGTGCTCGCTGGACTCGAAGACGAAGGAGGTGGTCAGGTGGATTGGCACCGCACGGGCACCCGTCGCGGGGTCGGGCGACGCGCCCGCATGCAATGCCAGCGTGTCAAAGCCGGGGTCAGCGTAACCGGACATAAGTTCATTCTCCAAGCACAGTTGTAAGGGAAATCGCCCGATTGTGGGCTATATTCACCAACGCCATTTCAACCCTGATTCACAGAGCCACGTATGAAAGTCAGTGATATTTTGCGCGTAAAAGGGAACACGCTGTACACCGCAGCCCCCGACGAACCTCTTTCCAAGGCGCTGACCTTGATGGCTGAGCAGGACATCGGCTCGCTGGTGGTGATGGAACACGGCGATTTGGTAGGTATGCTGACCTTTCGCGAAGTGATCGCGCAATTGGTCAAGAGCGGCGGCGTGATTGGCACGACACTGGTGCGCACCGCCATGGACGACCATCCGCTGACATGCACCATGGAGACCGACATGGACGAAGTTCGCCGCATGATGCTGGATCGCCATGCACGCTACATGCCGGTAATGGACCGTCGCATGCTCATGGGTGTCATCAGCTTTTACGATGTCGCCCGCGCGGTGGTGGACAGCCAGAATTTTGAGAACAAGATGCTCAAGGCCTATATCCACGATTGGCCTGATGGAGAAGATCCCAATATTCCGTCGGCGTGACGGCGGGTGCCACTGACCATAGTGGCATGCGTCGGGGATAATGCGGCCCCATGAGCGGAAACACCTTTGGACATCTATTTGCAGTCACCAACTTCGGCGAGTCGCATGGGCCAGCCATTGGCTGCGTGATTGACGGTTGCCCGCCGGGTATGGACCTGTGCGAGGCCGATATTCAGGCCGACCTGGACCGGCGCCGCCCGGGAACCAGTCGGCATGTGACCCAGCGCAATGAGCCTGATGCAGTCCAGATTCTCAGCGGCGTGTACCAGGGCAAGACCACCGGTACGCCCATCGCACTGCTGATCCAGAACACTGACCAGCGCAGCAAAGACTACGGCAACCTGCTCGAGACCTTTCGGCCCGGGCATGCCGACTACACCTATTTTCAGAAATATGGTTTGCGCGACCCGCGCGGTGGCGGGCGTTCCAGCGCACGCATGACCGCGCCGATGGTGGCTGCGGGTGCCGTAGCCAAGAAGTGGTTGCGGGAAAAGTACGGCACCACATTTCGCGGGTGCATGACGCAGATTGGCGACACGACCATCCCCTTTGAGTCGTGGGAACATGTGCCGCACAACCCTTTTTTCGCACCCATTGCAGACGTGCAGGCGCTGGAGGACTACATGGACGCACTGCGCAAGGCCGGCGACTCCTGCGGCGCGCGTATTCGTGTCAGTGCGGTCAACGTCCCGGTGGGGTTGGGTGCGCCCTTGTTTGACAAGCTCGATGCAGACATTGCCTACGCCATGATGGGCATCAATGCCGTCAAGGGGGTTGAGATTGGAGCCGGTTTTGCCAGCGTGGCGCAGCGTGGAACCACCCATGGCGATTCACTGACGCCGCACGGCTTTGCCAGCAACAATGCAGGGGGCGTGCTGGGAGGCATCAGCACCGGGCAGGACCTGGAGGTGAGCATTGCCATTAAACCCACCAGTTCCATCCTGTCGCCCCGTGACTCGATTGATGTTGTCGGCAATGCCACCCAGGTCGTGACCAAAGGCCGACACGACCCCTGCGTAGGTATTCGCGCCACGCCCATTGCCGAGGCCATGCTGGCACTCGTGGTGATGGAACACGTTTTGCAGCACCGCGCCCAGTGTGGCGATGTTCAGACCACCCTGACACCGATCGCAGCCAGTGCAAGTCCCGGGCTATAATTCGCGCCTTGTAAGCCGGTGTAGCTCAGTCGGTAGAGCAGCTCATTCGTAATGAGAAGGTCGGGTGTTCGATTCATCTCTCCGGCACCAATATT
>JAIFLV010000147.1 GCA_020048895.1 Rhodoferax sp.
CATTGGCCCCCAACGCGGTGGCCACCCGTTCTGCCAAAGGCGCCGTTTCCATGCGGCTGGCTGAAAAGCCATGCAGATAGACCACCGACCAAGGGGTGCGCTGCTTTTGCGAGGCAGCCCACACGATCGCCTTGGCGGTGCCAGGCTTGATGTCTGGAAACGCCGCTTCAGACTTTGCGAGCCATCCATCCAGGTCGTCGATCTTGTCGGGTGGTAGCGCCCGCTGCGTCGGAACGTTGGGGCCGAACTCAAACCTCGGACCTGCGAGAAAGATGCCGGTAAGCACCGTCAGGGCGGCCATGCCGCCGAACACCACTTTTCGCCAACCCGTGCGGGTCGGCGCAGGGTCCATGGGGGAGGCGGCGAAATGTTTCAAGGCGGATTCTCCGAGGTATTTCTTGTCTATAGGCCTGCGCGGGGAGGCTAAGAGGGGAGGCTAAGATGGTACACCGGCCACTTGGCGGTGGTCTCTATCGCAGAGGTGAATAATGAATCACGCTTCCACACACTCGGTTGCGGCGTTGTGTGCCGTGGGGTTGCTCAGCGCGTGTGCCATGGTCGACGACAAGGCGCAAGCGCTTTTCGCATCGACGTCAGACGCCATCGCCTTGGTCAACGGGCAGTTGCTTGTCGGAAAACTGCAGATTGGCATTGATCACACGGGAACGCTGTTGCTCGCACAGCCGGTGCCGGTCGCTGCAGCGTCTGGTACCCAGTCGGCAGGTGCCGCCAGCGCGCCGCGAACCAGTTGCTCAGGGCGTTTTCGCTATACCTCCAGCACGGCGGGTGCGATCGACTTGCGTTGCAATGATGGCACGTCGGTTGATATGACCGTCGCACTGTTGTCGGCAACGCGTGGCTACGGCTATGGGCAGAATGCGGCCGGGCCGGCCAGCATGACCTTTGGAATGACGCCGCAAGCGGCGCGCGCGTATTTGCTGGTACCCACGGGCAAGCAGCTCAAGGATGCTGCAAAGGCTCCTTTTCTCGAACTTCTGTAACGCCACCACGAACGATGGACCATATGGAGTGTGTGGTGGTGGGGGCCGGGGTGGTCGGCCTGGCGGTTGCGCGCGCGCTGGCGCTGCAAGGTCGCGAGGTGCTGCTGCTGGAAGCCTGCAATGCGATTGGCACACAGACCAGTTCGCGCAACAGCGAAGTCATTCACGCAGGTATTTATTACCCCGCCGGATCCTTGAAGGCACGACTCTGTGTGCAAGGCAGAAGCCAGTTGTATCGCTACTGTGAGGAGCGCGGTATTGCGCACCGACGTTGTGGCAAGCTGATCGTTGCAACCCAGGCAGCCCAACTCGAAAACCTGCACGCCATCAGGCAACGGGCACAGGTCAATGGCGTGCTGGATCTGGAGTTGCTCAGCGCAGGGCAGGCGCGTGCACTGGAGCCGGCCCTGCAGGCGCACGGAGCCTTGCTGTCACCGTCTACCGGCATTGTGGATAGCCACGCATTCATGCTGTCGCTTCTGGGTGATGTTGAAAATGCTGGCGGAGTTTTGGCATTAAATTCCACGCTAACGCAGGTGCAGCAAGCGCAAGGAGCTATGAAGTTGATAGCAGTTGACGGCACTGCGATCACCTGCAGCTGTCTTGTCAATGCCGCGGGTCTGTACGCGCCAACCCTGGCGCGCTGCATCTTCGGGCTCGCGCCTTCGCACGTTCCGGATGCCTACTATGCCAAGGGCAACTACTTCAGTCTGGCCGGTCCCGCACCGTTTTCGAGGCTGATTTACCCGGTACCGGAAGAGGCAGGACTGGGCGTGCACCTGACTCTCGATCTCGGTGGCCAGGCCCGTTTTGGCCCGGATGTGCAGTGGGTGGAGTCACACGATGACCTGGCGGTAGACCCCGCGCGTGGCGAAGGTTTCTACCAGGAAATTCGCAAATATTGGCCGGCGCTTGCTGATGCAGCGCTGCTGCCAGCCTACGCCGGAATTCGGCCCAAGATACATGGCCCGCTCGAGCCGGCGACCGATTTCTGCATTCAGGGTCCGCGTGTGCATGGTGTAGCGGGGCTGGTCAACCTGTTTGGCATCGAGTCCCCCGGTTTGACGGCGTCGCTCGCCATCGGCGAGCACGTGGCGGAGCTACTGGCTCAGTAGCAGTTCATCAGTGCACAGCGCTGGCCAAAGCGCCCGCAGTGAGTGGCAGGTGCTGCGGCCATTGATCGGCGATCTGACCATGTTGAAAGACTGCCATCGAGGCGGCATCGAAAGCCGCCATGCCACGCGCCAGTCGTGCGCCAACCATGCCGGCTAGCACATCACCGGTGCCGCCTGTCGCGAGTCGACCATTGCCAGTCGGGTTCATAACGGGAATAGCCTGCGGCGCGGCGGTAATGGTGCCCGAGCCTTTGAGTACCACGGTGCACTGAAATTGCTCTGCCAGTGCCTGTGCGGCAGCGATCCGATCGGCCTGAACAAGTGAGGTTTCGGTGCTCAATAGGCGCGCGGCCTCGAGGGGGTGTGGCGTCAGCACCGTTGGCAGGCGGTCACCGCGTTGCCGCACCAGCGCTTGCAAAGCAGGGTCGTTGGCAATGGCGTTGAGCGCGTCTGCATCCAGCACCATCGGATTTGGCTTCACCAACAGTTGCGGCAGTACCGCCTGTATCCGGTCGCCCCCACCGCAGCCGCAGACCAGCGTCAGGCCCTCAACGGGCAGGTCGCCCCATGCGCGCAACATCAGCTCGGGTTGGGTCGGCTGCATGGCGATGTCGCCGGGATCGAGCAGGCTCACAAATACCCGACCTGCGCCACCGTGTAAAGCCGCTGATGCTGCGAGGAACGCAGCGCCTACCATTCCGGTGGCACCCCCAACAACAGCCACATCGCCACGCGTGCCCTTATGGCTGGCATGCAGATAGTGGTCTGGCCATGGTTGCGCAATGCCGCCCAACGTGGCGATGGGTGACAGGGTGGCATCGCTGACTCCCAGGTCGTCGCACCAGACTTGGCCCGCGGCATCACGACCGTGCGCTGTGAAAAGGCCGGGCTTCAGGGTCAGCAAGCTCAGGGTGTGGTCGGCCCGCACGCAGGAAGGTGCACTTGCGCCCGTATCGGCCTGCAGGCCGGTAGGGATGTCGACCGCCAGCACCGGTGCCCCGCAAGCACGCATGGACGCAATCCAGCGCGCCATTTCACCCTCGGGAGCACGGGTACTGCCAATGCCCAGCAATGCATCTATGCACAGGTCTGCGTTTTCTGGCGGCTGCGCGGTGAATTGCACACCGGCCGCCACGGCACGTTGCCAGGACGCCTTGGCATCTGGAGGCAGCGTGTCGGGAGTGCCCAGGCAAGTCACGTGGAGCTGGAAGCCCCTGTGCTGCAGGTGGACCGCAGCCTCCAGGCCGTCCCCACCGTTATTGCCGGGGCCGCAGGCAATCCAGATGCTGCGGGCGTGTGGTACGAGTGCGCAGGCAAGATTGGCCACCGCCAATCCTGCGCGCTGCATCAGCGTATGCGCCGGAAGATGTGCCATCGCCCCATGCTCGAGCATGCGTGTCTGCGCCACCGAGAAAAGCCGGCAGGAGTGATCGGTTTGGACGCGCTGCATGTTGGCCTTCAATGGGTTGGAAGTTCTAACTTTGCACTGTTTTGCAACCATTCTTGATGGCCAGCGCCGCGTCACGCACCAGGTCGGAACCCGCGTAAATGAGGCCGGTATAGATTTGCACCACATCGGCACCGCAGCGTATTTTCTCCACTGCATCGGCCGCGGTCATGATGCCGCCCACACCAATGATGGGGTAGCCTGCGCCCAGCGCCGAGCGCAACTGGGCAATCACCCGGTTGCTGGCTTCGCGCACCGGCGCCCCGGAGAGTCCCCCAGTTTCTTCGCTGTGCTCCATCCCCTGCACCGCGCTACGGGCGAGTGTGGTGTTGGTGGCCACCACACCGTCCATGCCTTGGCGCTGCAGCGTGCTGGCGATCACGGCAACCTGGGCTTCGTCCAGGTCAGGGGCAATCTTCACGAAGATGGGCACCCGCTTGCCGTGCTTGCGTTGCAATGTTTTGCGACGTTTGGCAATGGCGCTGAGCAGCGCATCAAGCGCTTCGTCGCTTTGCAGGGACCGCAGATTCTTGGTATTGGGGCTGGAAATATTGACGGTGACGTAGTCTGCGTGTGGGTATACACCGTCCAGACAGGTCAGGTAGTCGTCGGTGGCGTTTTCGATCGGCGTTGCGGCATTCTTGCCAATGTTGAGGCCCAGCAACATGCCACTGGCATTCTTGCGGCGCAGGGCAGAGCGCTGCACGTTGTTCAGGAAAGCCTCCAGTCCATCGTTGTTGAAGCCCAGGCGGTTGATCAGTGCCTGCGCTTGGGGCAGGCGAAAAATGCGGGGCTTGGGGTTGCCGCTCTGCGGCTTGGGAGTGACGGTGCCAACCTCCACAAATCCAAAGCCCATGGCCCCCAGACCGTCAATGCAGCGCGCATTCTTATCCAGGCCGGCAGCCAGCCCAACCCGGTTGGGAAACTGCAGCCCTGCGAGCGTGATGGGATCGCGCACACGCGTGTTGCCATACGCCCACTGCAACGGGGTGCCTTGGGTTCGCGCCAGCGACGCCATGGTGAGTTCGTGGGCCACTTCAGCGTCCAGGCTGAACAGGGCGCGGCGTGCCAGACCATAGGGAACAAGAGACATTGGATAATTCCTGCAATACTGCTTTAACCCCCAATTTTCACCCATGACACCTTCCAGCCACCCATCGGTACCCACGGCAGAGTCCCCACGCACTGCGCTCAGCCAGGACGAACTCAAGACGCTGGTCGGTCAAGCCGCCCTGAAGTATGTGGTTCCAGGTGAAATCGTGGGGGTGGGGACGGGCTCCACCGTCAACAAATTCATCGACGCGCTGGCGACCATGAAAGACCAGATTGCCGGGGCGGTCTCAAGTTCAGTGGCCAGTACCGAGCGACTGCTGGCACTGGGTATCCGGGTGTTTGACTGTAATGAAGTGGCGCGTCTGGCGGTTTACATCGATGGTGCAGACGAAATCGATGGCAAAGGCAATATGGTCAAGGGCGGGGGTGCAGCCTTGACGCGCGAGAAGATTGTCGCCGCCCAATCGGACCGCTTTGTGTGTATCGCCGACGAGTCCAAATTGGTAGAGGTTTTGGGCGCGTTTCCGCTGCCCGTAGAGGTGATTCCAATGGCCACGCAGCGCTTGATCGCGCAATTTGCAGCGCGCGGTGGTACAGCGCGGACTCGTTTGCGCAACGGCGTTCCACTGGTCACCGACAACGGTCAGCATCTGCTGGATGTGACGGGCTTGCGCATCACCGAGCCGAGAGATTTTGAGGCCGAGGTGAGCCAGTGGCCTGGTGTCGTGACGGTGGGCGTATTCGCCTATCAGCGCGCCCAGATATGTTTGCTGGGCACTGCCCAGGGCGTCAGGACGATGTCGTTCTGAGGCCCGTTTTAAAACGTGATGCCTGCCGGATTGGACGGTGTCGGTCCGGTCGGGGTTGCTGGTGTGGCCACCGGGGTGGTCGCGGGTTTTTCTTCGGGCTTGGGCGCTGCCGCTTTTTGAATGGTCACAAGCGGCGACGGCGGTGCATTGCGATAACCGGAAGGCAGTATGGAGCTTTTCGGGTAGCCAGCGGCATCAAGGTAACTCGTCCATTCACTTTCTGAAAAGCCTTTGAGACGTTGCCCGCCGATGGTGACGTAGGGCAGGGAATTCTCGCCGGTCAAACGCAGAAAGTACTCTGAATCTTCGCTCGACGTGACGGTGCGCTCACTAAATGGAATCCCACGCCCCGACAGCAGGGTGCGACCGGAATCACAGGGCGCGCATTGGGGTGCTGTGTAAAGAGTTACCGGGTATTTTGCGTTGAGCTGCCGCAGCTCAAAGGGCAGCGTATTGGTGGCGGCTGCGCCTGCTGCACCCACTCCAGTACCCATCACCTTGCCTTGCTCGGCACTTGCCGGGGGCTTATCGGAAAAAGTAACCCTGCCGTCAGCGCCGACGATGCGATAAATGGTTTGGGCCTGGGCGCTGAAAACGCCAATGCAAAAAATCGCTGTGCTCACGAGAAATCCGATTCCTGATCCGCGTGTATTCATGCTGTAAATCCCAAAATCGCGTGGTTAACTTGCCATCATGCCGGTGCCACCATTCCCTGGTGACGCAGCAGGGCATCCATATTGGGTTCCCTGCCGCGAAACGCCTTAAACGATTCCATGGCGGGTCGGCTGCCGCCAGACTCCAGAATTGTTTGCCGGTATTTTCTCCCAGTTTCAGGATTTGGCAAACCGTTCGGACCGGCGGTTTCCTCAAACGCAGCGTAGGCATCGGCGCTGAGCACTTCTGCCCATTTGTAGCTGTAATAGCCAGCTGCGTAACCACCCGCAAAAATGTGGCTGAAGGTATGGACCATGCGCGCCCAGGCGGGCGGTTGCGCCACGGAAACTTCATCACGAACGCGCTGTAATAAAGGAGAAAAATCATCCTGTGGAGCGTGTTGCGTGTGCAACAGCATGTCAAACAGGGCGGCCTCGATCTGCCGGACCGTTTGCATACCACTCTGAAAATTCTTGGCCGCCAGCATCTTGTCAAAGAGTGCCCTCGGCAAGGGTTCGCCAGTGTCTACATGCGCAGTCATGTGGCGCAGGACATCCCATTCCCAACAAAAATTCTCCATGAACTGGCTGGGTAGTTCCACGGCGTCCCACTCGACGCCGCTGATCCCTGCGACGTCATGTTCATTCACCTGGGTTAGCAGATGCTGCAGGCCGTGGCCACACTCATGGAACAGGGTGATGACGTTATCGTGCGACAGCAGAGCCGGTTTCTTGACACTATCAACCTCAACACCATCTGCAAAGTTGCACACCAGGTGCGCCACCGGAGTTTGTAACTCGCCGGTGTCAGGACGCATCCAACGTCCGCGCACATCGTTCATCCAAGCACCACCGCGCTTGCCGTTGCGGGCGCTGGGATCGAGGTAAAACTGGCCGACGAGTTCGCGCCCATGTGGTGTAGCGCGCTCGATGCGATAAAACGCCACGTTGCCATTCCAGACTGGCGCGGTATCACGTGAAATCTCGACCTCAAACAGGGTCTCGACGATTCTGAACAATCCTGCCAACACATTGGGAAGAGTGAAATACTGCTTGACCTCCTGCTCACTGAAGGCGAAACGCGCTTCCTTGAGCTTCTCACCGATGTAGGCCCAGTCCCATGGCTGCGGGTCGTTCAAGGCGAGGTGTTCGCGCGCGAACGCCTTCAGGTCGGCCAGGTCTTGCTGCGCAAATGGCCGGGCCTTGCCGGCAAGATCACGCAGGAAACGAATCACGGTGTCGGGTGAATCGGCCATTTTGGGCGCCACAGACAAGCAGCCGTAGTTGGCAAAGCCCAGCAGTTGCGCCTCTTCCTGGCGCAGGGCGAGAATGTCGCGCATGCATTGCGAATTGTCGAACTTGCGGGATTCAGGTTCCGCCTGGTCGGAGGCGCGTGTGACGTAGGCTCGGTACAGGGTGGCGCGCAACGCACTGCTCTGGGCATATTGCATGACCGGCAGATAACAGGGCATCTTGAGCGTGAGTTTATAACCCTGTCTGCCATCCGACTGTGCCGCGCTGCGGGCGGTCTGCAGTATGTCAGCGGGGATTCCACCCACCTCCAAATCGCTGGCAAAGTAGGCAAAGGCATCGGTTGCATCCAGTGTGTTTTCGCTGAACTTCTGGCTGAGTTCGGCCAATTGCTCCTGAATCTGTGCGTGCCGTTCGCGCTGCCCACCCACCAGATCGGCGCCGCCGAGCACAAAGTCGCGCACCGCATTTTTGTGGGCCTGACGTTGCTCCTGGTTGAGGCCGTTCGGGTCGATTGCTTTGTACTTGCCATACAGACGTGCATCAGCCCCCAGGCGAGTCCAGAACTCGGTGACCAGGGGCAATGCAGCGTTATACGCGGCGCGCAATTCGGGCGTGTCGGCCACGGCATTGAGGTGGTTGACCGCTCCCCAGGCCACGTCCAGGCGTTCGGTGGCGGTGTCCAGTGTGTTGGCAATGGCAGTCCATTGGGCTGGAAACTCATCGGCAGTGACCGTTTCCAGCGCCACATTGGCCTGTGCCAACAGTGTTTCCATGGCGCTGGCCACATGCTCGGGCGAAAGCTGGTCAAACAGCGGCAGGAGTGCGGTCGACAGTAGCGGATTCTCGGTTGCATTCATGCTGCTGCTCCTGCGGTGGCTGCGGCGCAGCGCTGGGCGGACTCGACCGTGTTGACCAGCAGCATGGTGATCGTCATCGGGCCAACACCGCCTGGCACGGGCGTAATGAAGCTGGTCAGGTGACGGATGCCGGCGAAGTCAACGTCCCCACAGAGTTTGCCTTCATCGTTGCGGTTCATGCCCACATCGATCACGATGGCACCGGGTTTGACCATGTCGGCAGTCAGGACGTTGCGTTTGCCGACAGCGGCAACCACTACATCGGCCTGGCGGGTGTGGTAGCCGATGTCCTTGGTGGCACTGTGGCAGACTGTTACCGTGGCGTTGGCCTGCAGCAGCAGCAACGCCATTGGTTTGCCCACCGTGTTGCTGCGCCCGATGACGACGGCGTGCTTGCCGCGCAGGTCAAACCCCGTACTCTCGATCAGCTTCATGCAGCCGTAGGGAGTGCATGGGCGAAAACCGCTCTGACCGGTCATCAGTTCACCAGCGCTGAGCGTTGCATAGCCATCGACGTCCTTGGACACCGAAATAGCTTCAATGACTTTGTGCGGGTTGATGTGTTTGGGCAACGGCATCTGCACCAGAATGCCATGGATGGTGGGGTCGGCGTTGAGTGAGGCGATGCGATCGAGCAAAGCACTCTCGGTCATGGTGGCCTCGTATTTTTCAAACACCGAATGCACGCCCGTGTCGGCACAGGCTTTGACCTTGTTGCGCACATAGACCGCGCTGGCAGGGTCTTCGCCGACCAGAATGACCGCCAGTCCCGGCGTGACTCCACGTGCCTTCAGCGCCACCACATTGTTGGCCACCTGGCCTCGCAGGTGGGCGGAGAGGGCGACTCCGTCAATCAATTGGCCCGTGGGTGTTTGTGTCATGGTTCATTATCTCAAGTGAAAACGCCCGCTTTAGCTTGTGGGGCGGGCGTGAAATGCTATGAAACAGATAGCTTTGCGGGACAGACCGCAGTGCGCAGCGCAAGCTCTGTCCTCAACATACTAGCGGAGTCAGGTTTTCGGCGCGTTCTGGCCGAGGGCAATTTTCAAAAGGTCAGCCACGGTGTTGGCGCTGAGCTTTTCCATGATGTTGGCGCGGTGCGCCTCCACTGTCTTGATGCTGATGCCCAGGTCATCGGCAATTTGCTTGTTCAGGCGGCCCGCCACAATGCGTTCCAGTACCTGCGATTCGCGCAGGGTCAGTTTGGACAGCAGGGCATCGCGATTGATGGCCAACTGGTAGTCCGAGAAAGAGCCCGTGGCATGTTCGAGCATGCGCTCCACCAAGCCAAGCAACTGGTCTTCCTTGAAGGGCTTCTGGATGAAATCCATGGCACCTTTCTTCATGGTGTCTACTGCCATGGGCACATCGCCATGGCCGGTGATGAAGACAATCGGCAGAGGGGAGCGCGCCTCCATCAGGCGGTTTTGCAATTCGAGCCCGGTCATCCCGCCCATACGGATGTCAACGATCAGGCAGGCCACTTCCCGCGCGTCGTAGCGACTTAAAAACGATTCGGCCGAGTCAAAGCAGCGTACCCGGTAGCCTTTGCCTTCGAGTAGCCACTGCAGTGAATCACGCACGGCTTCATCGTCATCGACCACATAGACCGTACCTTTTTTGGGAATCAAATTCATTCAGGGATCCAAGGGTTCATTTGCCACTGCGGCGGGTATTGGCAATGCCAGGACTGATGTCTCTATCGGAATCCAGAAGGAAAACCGGCAACCCACCACCGCCTCGCCATTGTAAATGTTCTCTGCAGACATGCGGCCCAGGTGCGATTCCACGATGGACCGGCACAAAGACAGGCCAATTCCCATGCCATCAGTCTTGGTGGAGTAGAACGCCTCGTACAGCCTGGCCATCACTTCAGGGGCAAGTCCCTTGCCAGTGTCCAGTACCGTAAACTCAATGGCCGGTTTGTCGTCGATCTGGCGCTGCAACACGCGTAGCTCCACGATGCGCTCTGCAGTTGGGCGCAAAGCCATGTCGATCGACTCCGCGGCGTTGCGCAGCAAGTTGATGAGCACCTGTTCGATGAGAATCGGGTCCACCAATAGCATGGGTAGCCGTGGCGCCACGTGATGGTTGAGACGTACGTTGAAGCGTCGCAGCTCAATTTCGGCCAGCTCGACGGCCTCCGCCACCATGACAATAACCTCCGAC
>JAIFLV010000039.1 GCA_020048895.1 Rhodoferax sp.
CTGGTTGGGGACCGACATCCGCTCGACATCGCCTATGCCGAAGTTCCGCAAGAGAACGTTGACGCCCCATGGGTACGACCGGCCAAGCCTGATGTCAAACTCAACGGCATCATGCCGAAAGCGGTGAAGGCAACAATGGCCGCCCAATTGTTTATCGAAAAGGCCGGCATCCCACAACCCTTGATGAACCGCCTAATCCGCGTTGCAGCGTTCCAAAATCCGGAGTTCTACAAACTTCAGGCCGGGCTCAGGTCCACATGGAACACACCCCGGATCATCAGCCGTGCAGAAAACCACGAGAAATTCCTGTCGTTGCCGCGAGGTTGTCTGAGCGACGTCGAGGCCTTGCTGGCCACAAATAGAATTGAACTCCGTCTCGAGGACGCGCGTTCGGTGGGGCAACGAATGAACGCGACGTTCAATGGCGTGCTGCGTCCGGATCAGCAGGAAGCCCTCGAAGCTATTACAAAACATGATTTCGGCATGCTCATTGCTCCCACCGCGTTTGGAAAGACGGTCACCGCAGCAGCCGTTATCGCCAAGAGAAAGGTCAGTACCTTGGTGATTGTCCACCGCGCCGACCTTATGCGGCAATGGCAGGAGCGCCTTGGTAGTTTCGTCGGATTGGACGACCAAAAAATTGGACTGATCGGTGCCGGGAAAAAGAAACTAACCGGCATGCTCGATATTGCAGTCATTCAAAGTCTTGCGCGCCGTGACGATCTGCCCGAACTGCTTAGCCAATACGGGCAGGTAATCATTGACGAGGCACATCATTTAACGGCAGCAACATTCGAAGCGGTCTTGAAGCAGGCCAACTCACGCTACGTCCTGGGGCTCAGTGCCACCCCTGTTCGCAGTAACGGGCACCATCCGATCATTTTCATGCAGTCGGGCCCCGTCAGGCATATTGCAAAACGTCCGGCCGGATCAGCTAATGGTTCGGGTCCGTCATCTTCCGACTCCGGCCATTCCGTCGAACGCCAGTATTCAAGAAGTCATACGGATGCTGTCCGATGATGCCGATCGAAACGCGCGCATCGTCGCCGATGCGACCACTGCCTTGGCAAACGGGCGTAAGGTACTGCTGCTGACCAAAAGGACGGAACACCTTGACCTGTTGCACGCGCAACTGGCGAATGTCAAGTTTCCATGCTTCATGCTGCATGGTCGCATGAAGACAAAGGAACGCCAGGCGATCATCAAGGCCCTGGCGGAGTTGCCGCAGGACGAACCGCACATACTGTTGGCCAGCGCCCAGCTGGTCGGCGAGGGTTTTAATCATGCGCCGTTGGACACTCTGATCCTGACGCTACCGATCTCCTGGACAGGGACGCTGCAGCAATACGCCGGGCGCCTGCACCGTGACCATGCTGACAAGAGAGACATCTTGATTTACGACTACGTCGAACAGGATCATCCGCAGCTCTACAGGATGTGGGAAAAGCGCCTGCGGGGTTATCGGGCGATGGGTTATCAAGTGGATTTCGATCAACAGCAGTTACGCCTTGGTTCCCTATAACGAAAAAGTTGGCCAGAATCTGTTGTTACATCTAGATTCGACGCTTTTGTCCCTATCCTGGCTCTGAAATCTGCTCGTTTTACCTTTTCGAGGGGATGGGCTCAATTAGCCAGTCAATACTTGACCTTAAATGTCGGCGAATCCGGCATCCTGGTTTCCCTTCGGTCATAGATCCGGGTCGTATTGATGTTGGCGTGACCCAGCCACTCCTGAACCTTGGCAATGTCTGCCTGGTTTTCCAGGGCACAGGTGGCCGCAGTGGCTCGCAATGCGTGGGGACCAAGGTTGTCGCCGGTAATTTTCAGTGGTGTCATATAGCGCTTCACCACTTCCGAATACACCGCGCCAGGTGTGAGTCCTCCATTGAGTTCACTGCTTGTGTGATGACTCACTGACTGGAACAACCAATGACATGGCTGATTGCCATGGCCGGCCGCTTTCAGGTAGTTTGCCACCAGTTTCAAGGTAGTCGGATGTATCGGCAGGTACCGGACCTTGCCCCCTTTTCCCCAGACCCGCATGCGGGGACCACTGCGGTCTGCTTGCGCAAAGTCCTTCACTTTTAGGTTCGTGACTTCTTCTCTGCGAAGACCGTGGTGTAGCAGCACCGAAAGTATTGCTCGGTCCCGTTTTCCTTTGAGGGTATCGGCAAGTGGTGCATCCAACAGTTGTCGGGCCTGAGCATTGGTCAGTGCCGGAGTCTTACCAACCTGCGATTCCACCCTGGGACGTTTGACTCCTTTGACCGGATTGTGGGTCACCGCGTTCTCATTGCACAGGTACTCAAACAAAGAGGCGAGGGCGGCGAGCTTTCTGCGGATGGTGGAGCCAGAGAGATGCTGCTTTTCCAGATCGGCGCGCCAGGCCAGGATGTGGCTGCGCGTGACCTGGCGAAACTCCGTCGGCGACTGGATACCTGTGAACTGGATGAAACCGGCAAGATCCGCCTGGTAGGCGCGGCGGGTGTTGGGGTTGTCGATGTTGGCAAACCACTGGGCCTCTTCGGGCACATCGGCGAGGTGCTGGAACTCGGGGGCGCTCAGGATTCGACTTGTTGAGACTGGGACCAGGGCGTGGTCGCCAGTGGTCTGCAGCGTGTCGGCGGAAGAGGGTGGCTGCGCGGCCATGGTCATCAGGGTGTTTGGACGCCGTGCACAATCAGTGCCTTGCGGATGGAGTCCAAGGCTTGGCGCATGGCTTCGGCCTCTTCCTCGTTGTCAGCCCACTCGCGCAGGCTGTGAGCTGGAACCTGCAGCACCAGGTGGGAGAGGGCACGGGCCTGGGGTTTGGAGAGCCCGAGTTGGACGGTCAACATGGGGGAATTGTACTATCGATAAAATATGTTATCGGTAGTAGTATGCTCGGCTTTAGGAAGAATGAGGGATTCTTCCGCCAACGCTGCGCAGACCAGCTTTCGCGAATGGAAGAGCTTGTGCCCCTCTTTTTCGGAGTACTACGATACGCGCCGCTGCCGTGTGGGGCAGCGCAAAACCACTCTTTTGGGTGATGCTCGACGGTTCCAGCAAATGCCAAAATCGGTCCATGGGAGAAGTACGACTTTGCTGGCGATCGGTACCACGCATTGATGGCGAGGTGTTTGAGTGCGGCCCATGGCCCGCCAAAAGCACAGCCAATAATCACCACGTGGGCCGCCTGCGGTAGCGTCCACGGTGCTGGGCTCAGCTTGAGCTGATAGTGGCCAGGTAGCCGGCTTCTTCAAGGGCCGCGGCAATTTCCTCGGGGCTGATAAAGCGGGTGTGCTCGGCCCAGGCGCTGCGCTGTTCGAGGTTCACATCGGCAATGTGGATGCACGGCAGGTCTTGCAGCGCCAACATCACTGCGTCCGCATCGTTTTGTGAAAACATGGTCGGAATGGCGAAATGAGTAGTGACCATAGATTGCAACGGGTGTAGAGAGCAAGTGAGCACACTGTAACCTTACGGGAAAAATCGTGCCGCGCTGGGGACGTTGGGCTCTTTCGTGTTATTGGTCTTATTACTTTTCGGCGCGTTGTTATCCGACTCGCAGGAGCCAATGAATAGAAGGACGACGCGGAGCCCGGTGGCGGCCGGATGGTGAACGAGGCAACTTTGAATCACTATGGGTCTATTACCCGCCCCTTGGGGCGGGGACTTTGATTGACAATTTGCTGGAGGCCTTCATCTATCTGGTCGGCCAATTCGACAGGCACGCCAAGATTGCCGCGAATGACGCCATGCATCTGGCAACCTCCGAGGCGACCACAAATTTAACCGCAGCCGGCGAAGTGCTGGGCCTCTTTGTGGATGAGTGCATCGCCGACGATTGTCCGTTTTCCACCGTCAAGGCGCGGGCTTTTGAATTGCTGGACCCCAAGGCTTTCCCGTTTGTTGCCGACTACTTGCGAGACGTTAACTTTGACAGAGTTGCCTTCGATCGGTCTTACTTTGCTAAGCTCTCCGGGGCCATCAAGCGCAACTTGCGTCATCTGTTTAAGGAACTCGATTTTTCAGGGCGCGTAGGGTCGACGAAGAGTTGATCATCAGCGAATGGCCCAACGTCCAGCGCATTTTGGCTTCCCTTGCTCAAAAGGACACAACCCAGGCAACCATGGTACGCAAACTCAGCAGCTACGCCCGGCATAACAACACCAAACAGGCCTTGTGGGAGTTGGACAACATCCTTCGCACCATCTACATTCTGGACTTCATTGACGATGTCGAGTTGCCACAGAGTGTACAAAAGGCGCTCAACCGGGGCGAGGCCTATCATCGGTTCCGCCGGGCGGTGTCATTCATCAATGGCGGCAAGTTCAAGGTTCAGACGGAAACCGAGCAGCAAGTCTGGAACGATTGCGCCCGGCTGATTGCCAACGCGGTCATTTACTACAACACGGCCTTGCTGTCCAAAGTGTACGAGCAGAAGGTGGCGGCAGGAGACTTGGACGCCATCGCTTTCATTCAGGGCATGTCGCCGGTGGCGTGGCAGCACGTGAACATGTTTGGGTCGTTCGAATTCAGCGATGAAGATCCCGACATTGACATGGATGCTCTGGCAGCCCAGTATGCGGACTCAGTGTTTTGGAGCAATGCCACGAATCCCGGTCAGGGGGATCTTTTCGACTGAGCCTTTGTACGACCTTCATGATGGTGGATCTGCCCCGATGGTTTGGTTCGCCTGCCGGGTGATGAGTCTTGCAATCAGTATCACCTGGTGCTACACTATGCCATGTCATCCAATGCGTCAAATCGCGCCTTCAAAACCGCCAGATTCTCCAAGGATGCGAAGAAGGCCAAGATCGAGGACGTTGAGCTTTGCTTGGTCATACAGCAGGTGCTGCTGGGTCAGGTAGATGATTTGGGTGGCGGTGTTTTTAAGAAGAGGCTCAATAACAACCTGCACCGGTCAATCATTCTGGCCAAGGGCGGCAAGTATTGGGTCTACGAGTACCTGTTCGCGAAGAAGGACCGCGCAAACATTGAGAACGATGAGTTATTTGCCTTTCGCCTGCTGGCCAACAGCTATGCTGGGTTGACGGAACAGCAGGTTAGCCAGTTACTTGTTAACGCAGACTTTGTGGAGATTTGCCATGACGACAAAACAGAAATTCAAAAGTGATGCCTTTGCTGCAATCCATGCCTCTGCTGCTGCGTTGCAAAAGGTCGGCACCATTGACCAAACCACGATGCGCCAGTTTGATGAGACCTGCCTGGCTGTGCCTACCACTCTGGCTCCAACCCAGATCAAGAATATTCGTGAACAGGCACATGTCAGCCAACCCGTTTTTGCACGCTACCTCAATACCAGCGAATCCACTGTTCAAAAGTGGGAATCCGGCAGCAAACAGCCCAGTGGCATGGCGCTCAAATTATTGGCTGTAGTTCAGAAACACGGACTGGGTGTGCTGGCCTGAATTTTGTATGGCAGCAGTGCCGCGATTGTGTGAATTGATCGGTCTTCAGCGAGAGCCCGCTGGAACTTGCAGCGGTGCAACTTTACAAAGTGTCCGATTTTCGGGGGATGGGCACATTTAGCCTGATTGGCATTGCACGACCGTCAAATGGCTCCGTGGTATACAACGGTCGTGCAATGCCAATCAGGTGCTGCGCGAAGTCGGCATAGATCTGCCACGGACGTGTAGCGTTCGCATTGGCCAGCGTGTTGCGCGAAATCGTCGAGCAGCGAAACTCCATGTGATACAGCCGCCGACCTTGCGCACGCAGATTGACTTCGATGTCCCGCAGCGACTCGCGGTAGGTCAACTGCGCGAAGGCCATGGCGAAGAATTGATCCAGACACGAGAAGTCTTTGACCTTGTGCTCTCCATTGTGATCCGCCACGCAGCGGCGAAACGTACTCAGCGGCATGTAGAGCATGAGTTGCGCAAATACGAGCTTGCCTTGGTGCATGGGGATTTCTGCGGTTTCCCGCCCAAAACCCCCAAGTCTGACTTTCGACGTTCAAATCGAGACCAGACTGAAACACCAAATTCATCAAGCGAATCATTAACTTACGACGTTCCGATGTGACAACGTTGGGACACTACTGATCAGAATTGATGGCTTGGAAGCGAGGTTGGTTGGCTTTGGTAAGGTTCACGGTCCTGTCCTTTGGCCACCGTATGACCCCCACAGCCGCACACGTAATTTATCCAGAACTACCTGATCCGCTGACCCCAGGCGACTTGCAGCAATTCTTCAGTCCAAGCTTCGATGAGTGCCAGTGGGCGCCAACGGTTGCGAGAATATCCGCGTCGCAGGTGGCATTGCTGGTGCAACTGAAGATTTTCCAGACCATCGGGCGTTTTCGGCGCGCTGCCGATGTCCCCCCTGCCGAATTAGCGCTGACTGCTGCTTTGTGATCGCGAATCGATTGAGGTCATTCGAATAGAGAGATTTGTACTTATCTGTATATTCTTTGGGTGGGGAGCAGGGGAGGGCGGTTCGCCAACGCAAATGGACAGTCAGATTGAGGAGTTCCTTCCGCACAGCTGGATGCCCCAAGCTTGAACGCTATCGGGTCGTCAACCTGTATTAGCTGGTTGCTTGCAAAAGTAAACCGCCAAGCTGCAGTCGTTCGCGGGATTCAACACTGTGACCGCTGACATTCGAAGGCTACGCCTGCCAGACCCCAAACCCGGCTTCCCGCAATTTGATTCCGATTTCAACTTCCATCGTCCTGGCATCTTCGTAAGACATTGGGTTGTAGGCCTCGTACAGATCCGGTAGTAACTGCAGGCCGAACTTTGCTACGTACGCGTTGGCTTGAATGCCTGCCTTGTGCTTGTCGAAGCGAATGTCCGGGTCCAACCCAGTCATTCCGACGTAGACGCAGGGTTTGCCATCGATATAGTCAGGATTGGCCTTAAGAAATTTTCCTTCGTACAAGACATCTCGGTGGAGTTCGACCACGTAAACATGATGGTGGTCTTTGCGCCCCATGCGTAAAGCAGCAGCGTTTACAGTTTCGCCATCGATGCTGGCGGTTTGAAAGCAACGCGCGCATTCAATACCTTGGCGCGGACAGAGCAGCCTTCGATATGGTCATTGACCATTCCCATCGCCTGCATGAAGGCATACATCGTGGTTGGCCCCACGAAACTCCAACCTCGCTTCCTCAGATCTTTGGACAAGGCAATGGATTCGAGTGAGGTGGTAACGCCGCTCATCGACTGGCGGGTGATCTGCTGAGGGCGGGAATCTGGTGCGGGTTCGAACCGCCAGAAGTAGGCCGCCAGTGAGCCAAACTCGTGGCGGAGTTCTTGTGCTCGCTGTGCGTTGTTAATCGTCGATGCAATCTTGCCACGGTGGCGAACAATCCCAGCATCAAGCAACAGACGTTTGGATTCAGCTTCACCAAATTTTGAAACATGGTCTATGTCGAACCCGGCAAAACCGCGTCGAAAGGCTTCGCGCTTATTGAGAATTGTTAGCCAACTTAAACCCGCCTGAAATCCTTCAAGGCAGATCTTCTCAAACAGGCGACGGTCGTCTTGAACGGGAAAACCCCATTCATGGTCGTGGTAGTGCTGATACTCGGGGGTGGCACGGCACCAAACACAGCGGGTTATCTGTTGGTCATCCGTGAACAGTCCTGTGGATGCAGCGTTATCTTTGATCATGCGCGATATTGTGGCGCCAAAGGTTGGCAGTCTCGGTCGCGAAAATCGTCGCTCGATACGCGGCGTTCGCGGTTGGCTTCTGGGTGCCTTAAGCCGTCGGTCTATGGAGGGTTCAGCGGTCATTCAACTTGGCGGCAAGGAGTCAGCAAGCCGACGTTGACGTGGTGAGAATTCAGATAACTGTGCGATTCTTTCACGGCGGAGGATGGCCAGATCAGTGATTTCACGGGTAAGTCCCTACCAAAAGCCGCCCATCAGCGATTCGGAAATGAGATGATTGGACGGCAATTTGCAGTGAGTAAAGTGGCGTCGAATGCCGATCGGTATCGACGCCTTTCAGGGATTTACGTGACGCGCCCAGATTCCCCAACTAAAAAAGCCTTCTACGTAGCTGTTCGAATTACTTTGCAGTGCGCATGGCCTGCGCCAATTCAGCGTTGCCTTGCCTGACCAATTCATCTGCCGCATGGAGCCGGTCGCGGTCCTCCCGGTTCTGGCTCAGTTTGGCCTTGCCCTCCATTCGAGCGATGGTGATTTCGATGCCCACAATCGCCTTGAGCATGCCGTCGATGAATTCGGGGGCGGAGTCCCCCATCTTCCAGGGTTTGGGTTCGGAGGCCTCATGGGTACGTGTGAGGCGACCCACCACACCCCGCACGAATTTCTCCTCGTCCTGCACAGTAAGTCGCCCGTGCACATGCACCACCTCGTAGTTCCAGGTCGGTACCAAACGGTGCGTCTCGTGCTTGCTCGGATACCAGTTGGGCGAGATATACCCCTCGCCTGCGCGAAAGATCACCAGCACGTCCGCGCCATCCCTACATTGCTGCCAGACCGGATTGGCTCGCGCTACATGTGCTGTGAGCACCCCGCGTTCGGCGCTCAGTTCAAAAGGAATGTGATTGGCGTCCAGGCCCTCAGGCGTCATGGTGACCAGAACACCGAAAGGGTGCGTCTGGATGATCTTGTGCATGGCCGCAAGGCTTTTGATTGAAAAGTGGTCTGGGTTATACATCGTCTTACCTAGTTGCTGAAGAATTTGACGCCGTAATTCTCGGATGAATCTGCGTCACCATGCAAAAATCGGATCGGTCCAGCCGAGAGGCTTACCCTGACGACCGCAACAGGTCTGATTTAGCAAACCGCTAAGGCCTTTTGAATGGTGGCAATTAGAAGGTCAATGTCTGCACTAGGATTGGCTGCAACATTGCGAAACCACCTGCCACCCGCAATTGAGGTTGTTGACGTGGAACCAACGGGTAACTGCTGCAGCACTTGGTCAAAAAGCCTATCGTCTTTTGGGCGCCAGACCACAATGCCGCTTTGGGGTTCCGCATAAATCTCAAGGCGCTCGTCGTTAGCAACAAAATCTCTCAAGCGGCGTGCAAGGTCCATGCAGTGCTCAATGCGCTGAGCAACTCCTTCACGCCCCCAAGCAAGCAGCGTGGCTAAAAGTGCGGTGGCGGTTGCGCCATGGGAACCAAGCACTCCAACGTTGGGGGTGGCAAGGTACGCTCCACCGAAACTAACGGCTGCGTGGGCTTTCCCGGTGTCTTTGAACAAGACGAGAGCAGACTCTTTGGGTTGAAAAAGCCATTTATGCGCAGAAACCGCGACAGAGTCTGCCAACTCAATGCCGGTAAGTAAATTGGCATACCCGCTCAGTCGCATTGGACCGGACCAGGCCGCATCGACATGGGTCCAGGCTGCCCTACCGACCAAGTCAAATGGGTCGATGGCGCCTGTGCTGGTAGCACCGGCGGTGAGGACCAAGGCCGATTTGCTCAAGTCGGTCGGCAATTGCGCTGCGTCCATTGAACCGCTTGCGTCTATGGGCACGCTCAGGTATTTCAGGCCCAAGATATGAGCCGCTTTCGCAATGGAGAGATGCGCTCCATCCGATGCAATCACCTGAGTAACGCCTGCACACTCGCGCGCGGACCACAAAGCGGTCAAATTGGCCACTGTCGATCCAGGTGTCATGTGCCCGCCATCCATGCCGAAAAATGGTGCGAGCCATGCTATGACCCGTTGTTCCATTTGACGAGCGACAGGTGCGGTGGCAGGGTGAAGCAGGTTCTGATTGAGCGACGCATTCCAAAGCGTCATTGCCCAAGTTATCCATGGGGTGGGTGGGTCCATGTGGGCAAATGATGTTGCCTCACCTAAACGCGCAGCGCCGCCCAGGATGTTCGGTGCCAGTGAGTTCAGTGCAGCCGTTGAACCAATCCCAAGCTGCGGCAGTTCTATCGGCAGGTGAAGACCTTCCGCGTAACTGAAATCACGACTCATCAAATCGACGGCCTGATGTAACCCGTCCGAGTCGACGGAGAATTCCTTATCCATGCTACTTGCCTCAGTTGCTATCTGAAACTCAGTTTAGCCGCCGTCAGAACATGGTGTTGCGATTCTTCGGCTTTGAGGGTACCGCCTGTTCCACGTCCCAGTGTTCCACGATCAGGCCCTTATCAACTCGGAAGATGTCCACAACTGCGCTGCCTCGATCGCTGGCTTCAGCCGGGTTCTCCTTGCAATGGTTGTGCACAACCACCAGGTTGCCTTCGGCGATCACCCGCTTGATGTCGCAACGAAAATTGGTCTTCTCGACGTAAGCAGCAAACCCCGCGATGAACGCGGCGCGGCCGTCAGCGCCACCTGGGTTGTGCTGGATGTATTGATCGGCTGAGATGTACTTCCGCGCGGCCTCGACGGGCTTGCGTTGCACGAAGGCGAGGTCAAAGAACGCCGTCACGATTTGCTTGGGCGTTTGCCCGGCAGTTGCCGGAATCGCAGCCAGAGCGGACAGGAATACCAACACGAAACGTATTTGGGTCAAAAGAGTTATGGGGTCAACTTTCGGAAAGGTGAGTCACTGCACACCGCGATTTCTTTAAGACTGCAAGGCAGTTCCTGCTTATGCAACGTTTGCATAACTGCATAGATCACCCACTTTTCTTCTTCAACTTGCCAGGGTGCCTGCCTAGGGAAGCGCAGATCAAATCAACTTTGATCTGCTCGATGACGCAGCGCACATTTTTTTGTTCGCGCAACGCCGAATTTTGCGATCTCT
>JAIFLV010000011.1 GCA_020048895.1 Rhodoferax sp.
GCTGATCGATTCGCACTGGATGGACAGGAGCCCGAAGCGTTACTCAATGGCTGAATTACAACAGTCATATCGTGTCAACAATACGGCACCACTAATTAAGCCCGACAAGTTCGGGCTTTTTTTCGGCCTTGCCCATGTCGCCCAAGAAAGCAGAGGTTTCCATCGTTCGTTCCTCGGCGGCAGAATACCTGACGTTTGTTGCCGCCAGCGGGCAAGGAGGTGTAGAGGCAATTTATGTGGATGAAAGCGTCTGGCCGACTCAAAAAGTGCTGGCTTAGCTTTATGACGTGGATGTCCGGACTATCAACTACCACCTGAAGAAGGTGTTCTCCGACAGCGAATTGCAGGCCGATGCAGTTATCCGAAATTTTCGGATAACTGCATCCGATGGCAAAAGCTACACACGCAGCACTACCACTTAACGGCCATCATCGCCGTGCGGATGCCGATGCACCACGCATTTTGTTGGCCACCGGAAAACTGGTCGGAGAAGGCTTCGACCACCCACCACTCGATACCCTGGTGCTTGCCATGCCTGTCTCATGGATGGGCGTGCTACAGCAGTACGCTGGGAGTCTGCATCGGGAGCACGCCAGCAAGATCGACGTACGCATTGTTGATTTCGTGGACACCGAAGTGACCTTGGTACAGTCACTACAACATGAACACTATGCCGAAGTTGTTTGACTTTCCCCCATGAAGATTCCTTCAATGCTCCTTATCGCAGCCTTCAGGCTGTCAATGCCCGCTTGCGCCCAAGTTCCTGATGCGCCACCATTGCCGTTCCTATTGGGCAGCGCCGGAGTGGCACCAGTCAACGTCGCTCCGCGCTTTGGTCATCTGGACTTCACTTCGACTCGCGGAGTGCGCTTTCCACTCTTCAATGAGGTAATGACCCAACCGTTGCGGGCTCCCTACCGAGTAGGACTATTGGCCCAGCATTACCGGGACGCGTCGGACAGCCCTTTTGACATGCTGGAACTTACGGGTGCAGTGGCAGGCTTAAGCGCATCGCCTGGCAAACACGCACTCAACGAGGAACGGGAGCGTCTTCTCAAAGGCAAGGGTGACCCGCTTGCGCAGAGCCTTGCGTGGATGTCACACGAAGCACATGGCTCCCCGTGGAGCTCCCGCCTTCCCGACTCTTCCGCACTGGCGAATCCCCTGCGCTTTGAGGTTGCCATGATGCTTACCGCTCTTGGGCGTGCCGAGCAACTACGACAGCGGGCATTGGCACAAATTCCACCAGAGCTCACGCCTGAGCGTTTGCGGCGGCAAGCATTGGATGGGGAGTTTCTCGACCCCAAGGAGCCGGACTACCGTAATCTGCTGCAAAAGATTGACCAGGAAACCCTGCTTATGGGGATGCTTCAACTTGTCGCTGCCACTGAACGCCTGAAAGCGTACCTTGCAACTTCCGCGCAATTGCCTGCCGTATCGTGGGAGATGGACACCCCCATGGGACGCATATCCATTGACACGACGGGGCGGGATAACGTCTACCGCTTAAAGAATTCTCTGCTAATCATTGATGTCGGTGGCAACGACACCTATGAGTTCCTGCCCTCGGAGGATCGCAGACGCATCTCGGTACTATTGGACCACCAAGGTAACGACCACTATGTCGCCAGCACCCCAGGTACAGATCCATCGGCGGCGACGTTGGGATACGGAATTCTGTGGGACACCGAGGGAGATGATCGCTACCAGGGAACCCAGCACGCACAGGCATCTGCACTATTTGGCGCGGCAATGCTGATTGACGAACGCGGAACGAATAGTTTCAACGCCATCAGCCATGCACAGGCCCAGGCAGTCGCAGGAATGGCGATCTTGCTCGGCGGCACTGGAAACGACAGCTATGTTGCGCAAACCCATGCCCAGGCGTCCGCCGGTCCACAAGGCGTTGCCATGCTACTGGAGACCGCAGGTAATGATAGCTATCTGCTGGGCAATACGCCGTTGGTTCGGCCATCCCCTCAGAGCCCGTCCCGCAACACCTCGATGGGGCAAGGCGCCGGACGCGGAATACGGGCCAACGCAATGGACGGCATTTCGACCACCGGCGGGATCGGTATTTTGATTGACATGGCGGGCACCGATCAGTACGTCGCGCAGGTATTTGCCCAAGGCGCTGGCTACCAGATGGGACTTGGAATCCTGGTTGATGACGATGGTGACGATCAGTTTGATGCAGCGTGGTATGGCATGGGGGCCGCTGCCCATGCTGGTGCGGGCATCCTTTTGAAACGGGGGAACGGCAACAATCGGTACCGCGCCTCGCACGCAACGTCCATAGGCGCAGCACATGATTTCTCTGTCGGCATCTTTGTGGACGAAGCAGGAAACGACAGTTACGAACTGGGTGATTTGGGGTTGGGTGCAGCGCACGACAACAGTTTTTCGCTCTTTGTCGATGGCGGCGGAAATGACGCCTACCGGGTGGAATCACAGCCGTGTAGGGCATTTGGAGCTGCGCACATCACTGCTTGGGGAGGATTGCGAGAAGACCTGAGCAACGTAGGGTTGTTTCTGGACCTTGGTGGCACAGACACATATCCCGCCCGCTGCAGTCTGCCCCGTAACAATGCGGACTGGAGCTACCCGCGCAAGTGGCCGAAACTTCAACTACCGAGCGAGTCAGGTGCTGGAGTCGATGGGGAGTTTCCGCTGCCGTTCGCATTGCGAGCAAGAACGCACTGACGACGGCAAATTTTGTGAGCGCGTCATATCAAAACATAGTGTCTATGGATTCATCCGGAGCAAAGCACTCTTCTGCCGTCGGACGTTGGACCGTGGCCATCTCCTATTACGTTATTTGCTGCTTACTGCATTTGGAGTTTTCCCTTTGGCTGGTTCGTAGACGCGATACTGTTTTTGGTCCATTGGCTTTCACCGATTGGATGCCGACGCTTTCCGTTGCGGTTGGACTTGGATTGGTATTTGTGATTGCCAAGGGACTGCGCAACCAAGCGCACGCACGCGTCACTTGCATCTACTGGCTAATATGGCTGGCCGCTGTAGTACTCATCGATAGATTTCTCACGTTCTCGATCAACGAGTATTTTCACTATCCGCAATACGCCACCCTGGCGCTCTTGGTGGCATGGGCGCTGGATCCGAAGCGCAACCGATGGCTTGTGGCCAGGGTGCTGTTTTGGACCACCCTTATGGGAATGGGGGATGAATTGCTGCAGTACCTGTGGATCACTACCAGCTACAGCGAGTACCTGGATTTCAACGATTTCATTGTCAATCTGGTGTCTGCAGCCGCTGGGGTGCTCCTTTTCTACGGTCCGGTGAAATCGCAATCTGTGGACATGGGGAAGAAGTTCGGGACCGAGCTATGGGTTGCTGTAGGAATTGCCTTGATCGTTGTTGGCGGGCTATTGGGCGGCCGCATCGTAGTCAACCCTCAGGAAGCAATTCCGCCGGGAGGGATACTGCGAGATGATGCCGGGTTACCTAAACTGTTCCTGC
The DNA here is from genome assembly GCA_020048895.1 of Rhodoferax sp. Lineage (GTDB taxonomy): Bacteria > Pseudomonadota > Gammaproteobacteria > Burkholderiales > Burkholderiaceae_C > Allorhodoferax. Next base: position 3,481 of record JAIFLV010000011.1, read on the forward strand.
AACGCCAATCGCACATTTACGGTTCATGGCAGAACGGGCCGCGACGCGGAACGTACTATGTGATGCCTCCTGTGCCGGGTGTACTGGCGATGGCCATGCTTGGCTTGATCTTTGTCAGCTACGCGAGGGTGCGCTTGCGCGGGACGTTGCCAAACTCTGGGCACTTTTGAGGAGCTGCATCGAATCTACATTGCTCATCGTCTCCTTGGAGCCTGCATAGCCTGTCAACTGCTGCCGACCCCAGCTCTGCGACAGTGACTTTGCGGAGATAAGTCCGCATATTGGCTGCAATTCTTGCGGTGACTGTTATGTCTGTGCAGCGAATGCCGACCATAATCTCCGCATGAAGTACGGCGATATTGGTGCCCTCGCACCCATTGACCGCATGCAAGTCATTTCAGGTCAACGACTTCATCACCTGGGCAAAAATGTTCCACCGAAGCGATGTGCATCCAATAATCTCTGGGTCAGTCCCGGCTTCAGGGTGGGAATTCTGCGCTTCGCCGCAGGCGTCGCATAAGATAGTCACAAGACCGGCATAGCGCACAACACTTTTGGGGGTGAAATTGGATCTTCGACTAGTCCTTGTCACTGTTGGCATTGCGGCCTTCTCCCCCATGGCCATGTCCCAAGGCGACCCATTGGGCTTCGCAGGCGTCGCATTTAGTCCGCTTTCAGCTTCACAGTGGCCCGGCGTGACTCCGCAAGGCACCACTGGCGGCTTGGTGATACCCAACGCCCAAGTGCTGCCACGTGGCTATATGACATTGACCTACGGCGACTACCAAGAGCCGCAGTTGGGAGTGTTTGCCAACCAGCAAAATGCCACTCTGGGCCTTGGCATATTGCCAAACATTGAGCTGTTTGGCAGATTAACCGACTACACCAATGCCCCACCCGCGGGCTCCATCATTCTTAACGGCATCAGAGACGTCTCCGCAAACGTGAAGGTAGCCCTGCCAACTCTGTGGTCCTGGGCTCCGCAATTTGCTGTTGGCGTCAATGACCTCACTGGTGGCGCAGTTAACTTCAAGTCGGTCTATGGCGTGGCAACACAAACCATTGGCCCGGCGGAATTGACACTCGGCTATGCCCACGGCAGCGCCTCTGGTCGTAAACCCACATTTGACGGTGGTTTTGGGGGTATTGCGCTTCGCATTGGCGATACGGGCTTAAGTGCCCTGGCCGAGCACGACGGGCAGCAAAAGCACCTTGGTGTGCGGTGGAAGTCCACGCCTATTGACACTTTGGGTGGTGCGCAGGTCATCGGTAGCGTGCAACGGTCTTTTGAAGCAGTCTACGCCAACGGGCAAGACGCCAATGCCAGTAACTTTGGCCTGACGCTGCTCATGCCGCTTGGCAGAATCGACAAGACTGCCGTCAATTTCAAACCGAGCGCGTCACAGGCACTCCCCGATGTTGACGCCCAGTCGTCCACGCCGGGCCAGATGCAACCCACTGCCGAAGACCGGCTGCACTCCCTGCAAAAGGCTTTGATGGGTGTGGGCCTGGAGCGCGTGCGCGTTGGGTTCAGCGATGGAATTTTGGGCCGCATCCTGGTGGTCGAGTTCGAAAACCATCGCTACGCACACAACGAGGTCGACGCTGTAGGGCTCGTATTGGGGCTCGCCGCCGAGATGGCACCCCGTGGTGTGCAGCGCGTGCACGCCATTGCCCTGAAAGAAGGGCTCACCATCCACGAGACCTCGGTCGGTGTGGACGCCTACCGCGCTTTTCTGCGTGGTGGCCCGGTTACAGGTGCCATTGATAGTCTGATTTGGGAGCGTGCCACCAGTGAGCGGCGCGCCCAAACGCAGTGGCTTGATGCGCAACCCTCTCCAGCATCTCGCGTGCGCATAGAGGTTAGCCCCGATTTAAACAACAACTATGGCACCGAGGTGGGTTTTGACTATTCACTGGCTGCCAGCATCCAGGCTACAGCGCCACTCTGGCGTGGTGCGCGGCTAAACACTAGCTATATTGTTCCGCTTGCGCACTCGTCCAACGCGGAATACGGCTATGCGTTCCAGATCTATCGCCAGCGTGAGGGTTTGAAGTCGGTTGCGCTGCAGCAAACCGCCTGGCTTGGTGAACAAATACTCGGCACCGTGGCTGCCGGTAAGTACTTTCATGAAACTGTGGGAGTGCAGGCGCAGGCAACCGTATTTGTGCCTGACTCGTCCGACACGGTGCAATTGCGCGCCGCCGGCTATGACAAGGTGCTCAACGATGTGTTGGGGCAGGGCGGCGCGTTTTCCGGGAGCTACCGGCGCATGGTCACGCCTACCATGTCATTCGAAGCGGGTGTGCAGCGTTACAACGATGGCAGCAGCGGCCCTTCGTTTGAGTGGAATCAGTGGTTTGGAGATGTGTCTTTGCAGCTCAATTACCGCCGGGGTGGCGACCGACAATTTGCCGGCTTGCAACTTAGCTTCCCTTTAACTCCGCGGCGTGGCATGGCGCCTGGTGCGGTGGTAGTTTCAGGCACCAGTCAGTTTCCACGCGCAATCCGTACTATGCTTACCTTTGCTGACCAGCCGCAAAACCTGGTGATCCCTAACGGCGTGCGCAACATTCAGCTTGACACAAGCCTCGAACTCGACGCGCTCAATTCTGGTCGTTTGGGTCAGCGTTATTTTGAGTCGCAGTTACCGCGCATGCGTGAGTCGTTCTTCCTGTATGCCAGGTCGGCTTTGGACTGAGGCCGCTGGCAGATTCACAGTCTGGCACCCAGCCGAGTGGGTGTTGCCTGGATGGTCTGTAGTTTTTTTCCAATGAACCCGGATTTCTAGCAAGAAAGCATGATTTCGTGATTAAATATCTCTGTAAATAGAGTTTGTGCGGCGTCGCGAAGTGTTTATCTTTTTGGGAGCTTCAATGAAATATTCAAATTTTGGTTCTGTGTCAGTCAAGCTGTCGGCGGTTGGGCTTGCTTGCGTGGCAGCCTTGGTGGCTTGTGGCGGTTCCAGCAGTGACCCGGTCAAGGTTGTTTCCGCTGCTCCCGCACCCATTGCTATTTCGGCAGCAACACCGGCTGCAAAGGCCGTGGCAGATGCAGTCGTGGCAACAGTTGTAACAGCAGCTGCCAATCAAAACTTTACCTTCGCTGCAGCCATCCCCAACCTGGCAACCACCTCGGCTTCTGGTGTCAAGAGCACCGTAACGCTTGCTGCCGGCACCACGATCTCTCTGGGCAAGGCCACTAGTGCTGCTGCACCGGCCTCGTTCACCATAGTCACTGGCGGCAAGACCGCCAAGGGCGACTTCAAGATAGGCTCGTGTATTTTTGTAGTAACTTCGTCCGATGCGCCCGACGTGCCCGTTGGCACCACCATAACGGTAGATCCTTGCTCGTTGACGGTCAACGTTGCTGGCCAAAATGCTGATGGCTCCGAAAGGAATGCACAGGCCAATTTGGTGATGGGGACGTCTCAGTCCACCACTGTGTCAATCCCTGTTACCGTCACTGCCGCCGGTGAGGTTCAGGTCGGTGGCACTACCGTGATAACTGTTCCGACCCAGAACGGAACTGGTCCCTGACCCTTTCTAAGGCGTTGAGAATATCGAACCCGTTAGTGCAAGCTGACGGGTTTTTTGCTTTTCAGTCTCCACGGTGTGGTGGCGCAAGCAGCCAATCCGCCAAGGGCAAGACGGGGTGGAGCAAGTTCAAAGCGCGTCTCAGATGGTAGGCATTGCGTTCGCATTCGCGCCATGCATCCTGCAATCGCAGGGCTGGAATTGGGCTGCTCATATCGCCGCCGCGCTTGTTGTCATCGGCCCTGGACCCAAAGAGGCGCACTCGCGCGTCGGCACCAAAAGTCTCCAAGACTGTCTCTCGAACGGCGGCTTGCTGTTGGGCGGTCAGGCGCATGGTGGGGATTATGACCGCGCTCGGGCGAAGTTGATGCCGTACAGGTGAATTTTGTAGAGGTGAATTTTCATAGTCGAATTCGACGCTAGCACCCGTGGAGTGGGCGCGAGCAGCTATTCATTTGAGAGCATCGTCCGCATCAACCTCTGGCGCATTTTGTAAATACAACTCGTGCCCCCACACTCATCACTAAGGCATTGCAGTGAGCCCTTGTTGCTCCATTCTGAATTTAATGGCCTCTACCGGATCTGTCGGCCGGGTCGGGAAGTGTTTGTGTTCATAGGCCTCAATGAGTGAAACGAGAATTTCCATCTCATACATTACACTTTATGCATGATTGGATCATTTCTGCACAAAGGCCTTCGGGACTTATTCGAGACAGGAAGCAGTTCAAAAGTCCAAAAATCGCTGGTTGAAAGAACGCTGCGCCGTTTAGATGCGATCAATGCGGCCAAGACACCTGAGGCGCTGAACCTGCCCTTCATGGTTTGCAAGGTAAACCCAAGCGTTACAGCGTGCAAGGTCAGATAGCATGGAAAACGTCTCATCCATCGAGCGCATAGCCGATGCGATGGAACTTATTGTGATGCTGATGCCGGAACACATGGCACCTGAAATCCGCACATATCAATTCACGCTAAGCCGCTGCCAGAAGGCTCTCGTAAGGTATTTTCAGTCCGTCGTGTAACCGCTTTACCATTTGCAAACTTAGCCGACGTTTGCGGTTAAGCACTTCTGAAACACGACCACTGGAGCCGATGTAGAGCTCCAGGTCTTTCGGCGTGAGCCCTTGTTGCTCCATTCTGAATTTGATGGCCTCTACCGGATCTGCAGGACCGGTAGGGAAATGTTTGTGTTCATAGGCCTCAATGAGCGTGACAAGTATTTCCATTTCGTCCGCCTCTGGCGTCCCATCTTGCGCTTGAAACACCATCTCGAGCCGCTTGAATGCTGCGCGCAAGTCTTCATCATTTCTGATTGGCCTAATATTCATTGACGGTCCCCGTGGCTAGCAAAATTGTGCCCGGCCAGATGGCCCGTATCGACACCCCGGCCTTGCCCACCGAAGCCTTGCGCGAGGCACTGGCCAACGCCTTCATTCATCGGGATTACGCCAGTGCGGCGGGCGCGGTGGCGGTGGCGCTGTATGACGATCGGCTGGAGATCATTTCGCCAGGCGAGTTGCATTTTGGGTTTACCCCGGAAATGCTTTTTCAGCCCCACGAATCCAAGCCCTGGAACCCCTGGATAGCCAAGGTATTTCACCGCCGGGGTCTTATTGAAACATGGGGCCGGGGAACCTTGAAGATTGTTGGCCTGATGCAAGACGCTGGCCTGCAACCGCCCTTGGTGACATTGCAGGGGGATTGTGTGATGTTGACGTTCAGGCTGGCGCAAAGTTTGGGCAACGGCGGTGTTTCGGCAAATACGCCGGGGAAAACGCCGGGGAAAACGCCGGGGAAAACGCCGGATGTGGTGCTGGCTCGTATGCAACAGGTGTCATACAGGGCGCGGCCTTCCCGCAAAAACTCAGGGCTGAAGATGATGTTGTCGCAGTTCAGCTGCGCTCGAATCTTTGCGGTGTAGCCCACCGGCACGGTCGATTTGATAACCATCACCGCCTGTGGGTTGATGGCCATCACGTCTTGAATCACCGCTTCTATCGATTGGGTGTTGAAGTAGTGGGTGTCAACGTCGTAGTCGGTAGGCGTGGCGATGATGACAAAGCTGGCACCGGTATAGGCGTCTACCTTGTCCAGCGTGGCGCGCAGGCTCAGCGGCTTGTGCGCCAGGTAGTCTTCCAGCTCAGCGTCTTCAATGGGGCTTTGCTTGCGGTTAAGCAGGGCCACTTTGTCGGGGTTCAGGTCAATGCCCACCACTTCGTTGTGCTGGGCCAGCAAAACGGCGTTGGACAGGCCTACGTAGCCCAGGCCGGCGATGGCGATTTTCATGGGAAATTGCTATTTTTTTGTTAGCTGCTTGCGCTTGATTGACGGGGGCTGGAGAGTGATTTCATTTGATTTTAAGGTGGTAACCACCGGTTTTTGGCGCGCCACGAAACTCAATCTGCTGGGCGTCTTTGAGTTGCTTTACCCAGCGCTCAATGGTTCGTTGGGTGACTTTGAACGCCACTGCCATTTCGCCAGCGCGTTGGCCTGGATGGGACTGGACGTAGGATAACAGTCCACCGGTAGTTTGCGCTTTAAACACTGTTAGTCGCCCAGGCTGACGACGGCAACCGTTTTGCCTTCAATCTGTGTGAGTTCAATGTCCGGGATGACTCGCGGGCTGGTGATTTGTTTGCATTGGTTGATCCAGCCCTGTGTTTCGATCGCTTCTTTTTGGTAGCTGCTTTTGAATTCCAGCGTTTGCGATTCGCCTGCGGCGATGAGGGTTGGGAGTGACCGGGTTAAATTGATTCTGGAAACGTGACAGACACCGGGAATACCGGGTTTTAGTGGGACTGGCCGGGGCTTATCGGGTTGGAAACCC
>JAIFLV010000139.1 GCA_020048895.1 Rhodoferax sp.
AAGCTAAATTCCTTCTGTTGCCCATCGCCCTGGCCTGCGCCTCCATGGCGCATGCCCAGACCGCCGGTACCTGGATGGTGCGTGCCGGTGGTACGACGATTACCCCGGCATCCACCAACGGCGCCTTGACGGAACCCAGTCTGCCCAATACGCAGGCGGCTGTCGGCAGTGCCTCGCAGATTTCTGGCGGCGTGACGTACATGCTGGACAACAACATCAGCATCGACATACCGTTGGCCATGCCGTTCAAACACGACATTACAGGCGACGGGGCGATTGCAGGCGCCGGCAAGATTGCCGATGTCAAGGCCTTGCCAGCGACGGTGATTGCCCAATGGCGCTTTATGGGGCCCAAAGATTCTTTCCGCCCCTATGTGGGCGCCGGGTTGACCTACGCGGCCTTCTTCGGGGCACGCGGCACTGCAGTGCTCACCGCCATTACCGGCGGCACGCCGGATCGGCCCACGACCTTGTCCATCGGTTCCAAGTTTGCACCAACCCTGCAACTCGGTGCATCGATTGCCTTGAACAACCGCTGGTTTGTCGACGCCAACTACACCATCACACGCCTGACAGCGACCAACACCCTGTCCACGGGTCAAACCCTGGAATCGAAGATCGATCCCGCGTCGGTCAGCTTGTCGGTCGGCTACATGTTCTAAACTCGGTGGCGGTGTCAGGGGAAAATCAACACCCCATCTACACATTGCTCTGGCACCGCCACCATGTCGAACATACTCATTCTTTACTCCACCACCGACGGTCAAACCCTACGCATCTGTGAGCGCTTGCACGAGAACGTGCTCAAACCCTACGCATCTGTGAGCGCTTGCACGAGAACGTGCAGCAACAAGGGCACCAGGTACAGGTTGTACCCATTGCACAGGTCGACAGCCTGAAACTGGAGGAATTTGACAAGATTGTGGTGGGTGCGAGCATCCGTTACGGCAAGCATTCGCCACTGGTTTTTGCCTTTGTGCGCAAGCATGAAGCATTGTTGAACCGCAAAACAACGGCTTTCTTCACCGTGAATGTGGTGGCCCGCAAGCCCGAAAAGGATACGCCCGACACCAACCCCTACATGGTGAAATTCCTGAAACTGGTGCGCTGGCAACCCACGCGCCTGGGCGTGTTTGCCGGTCGTATCGAGTACCCCAAGCTAGGCTGGGGCGACCGTAACATCATTCGCTTCATTATGTGGATGACCAAGGGACCCACGGACCCCAAAGGCACGTTTGAGTTTACCGACTGGAAGAAGGTAGACGCTTTCGGCGAAGTCATCGCCCGCATGTAATAAGGAATAAGGCATCGCGTTGCGATGCTAGGCCTGCTCGGTGCGGTTACGGCCGGCTTCCTTGGCGCGGTAGAGGGCCGCATCGGCTCGGGCCACCGTGTCCTGAATGGACTCGGACGGCAGCATGGCGGCGATGCCTGCCGAAAACGTCACTTTGAGCTCAGGCCGATCTTTCCAGATATGGGCGTTGGCCAGCGCGCTGCGCAAGCGTTCCACGACCATTGCCGCAATCTCCAGCGTTGTTTCCGGCATGATGAGAATGAACTCCTCGCCGCCCCAGCGTGCCAGAATGTCGGGCGCGCGCAGGGCGGGTACCGAGTGGCTGGCCAGCAAGCGCAACACCGCATCCCCCGCGGCATGGCCGTGGGTGTCGTTGATCTGTTTGAAATGGTCGATGTCCATCATGCAGATGCAGGGTGGCACCCTGTCGCGCTGCGCGCGTTTGCCCTCGTACTCCATCATTTCCAGGGCATGCCGTCGGTTGGGCAACTGGGTGAGTTCGTCGTGGCGGGCGAGTTGGTCGTTACGCTCCATGGCCAGGCGCAAGTCCCGCTTTTGCAAGCGTAGCTGTTCGCGCATGGCACTGAGCCGACCGGCCATGTCGGCCGACATGGTGAAGACCACTGCGCAGACTACAAACACCATGATCTCCAGCGCACCGCCCTGCCCCTGCCCCCCAGATGCCAACGATAAGGCCATGGCAATGGCTTGCACTGCCACCGCGAATACCCCCATCTGCCGGCAACGGCGTGGTGGTAGCGTGAACCCGCCGAACGTCAAGACCAGTGGCACCACGATGACTAAGCCGCCACGAAGCGCCGGTGCCGCCACATACGCACCCGCCAGCACCACGATTGCAAACATCATTTGCTGCGCTGTCATGGCGCGGTCGACCAGGCGCTTGCTCCAGCCACTGCGTAAACACAAGTAAAAGAACGCCAATCCGCTGAGAGACACCCAACGAAACAGCTCCGAATCGCGCACGCTGATGAAGCCCAGCGTCTGTGCGTAGCCCAGCAGCACCAGCATGACCGCATACACCGAGGAGGTCATCAACCAGAAGCGCACGCAGACGCGTTGGTACGACTCGCGGCCCAACAGCCACGCCAGTGGCAATTCAGACGCGGGCTGGTTCACGGGTCACACGCGGGTGGAAGCATGCGCGGCATTGTAGGGCGCGCCGTGCCGAAATCAAGAACGCAGGGCTTTGCGCAATTCCACGCCCAACTCAGGTTTGTGCGCAAATGGATCGGTCGGATTGCGCGCCTGCAGCACATCTTCCATGCGGGTTTGCACTGAGCCTATGGCCTTGGGGTGGCTGTAGATGTAAAACTGGTTGGCGGCGATGGCATCAAATACCTTTTGCGCCACCTCGGCGGCGGTGATCTTGCCGCTGCCTACCGCCTTGTCACTCATGGCCTGGCCAATGAGCTGGCTGCGGGTGGGCTTGGAGGATTGCAAATCCTGCGGGCGGTTGCGGTGGCTCTGGCTGATGCCGGTGGGCACAAAGAAGGGGCACAGCACACTGGCGGAAATCTGGTCAGTCACCAGCGCCAGATCCTGGTACAGGGTTTCGCTCATGCTGACCACGGCATGCTTGCTGGCACCGTAAATGCCCATATTGGGTGCGTTGAGCAAGCCGGCCATGCTGGCGGTGTTGACGATGTGGCCCTGGTAGGCCGGGTCTTTGGCAGCCGCCTCGAGCATCATGGGGGTGAACACGCGTATGCCATGGGCCACACCCATCAGGTTCACGCCAATCACCCATTCCCAGTCGGCGCCGGTGTTTTCCCAGATCAATCCCCCGGCCCCGACACCGGCGTTATTGAACACAAAATGCGGCGCGCCAAAGCGCTGCATTGTGGCCGCACCCAGCCCTTCCACCTGCTCCGCCTTGGACACATCCAAACGCATCCCCAGCACAGACGCACCAACTGCCTGCATTTCGGCAACGGCCTTGTCCAGCGCGTCCTGTTGCACATCGGCCAGTACAAGTTGCATGCCCAGACGTGCGCCGACGCGCGCGCACTCCAGACCAAAGCCGGATCCGGCTCCAGTAAGAACGGCGGTTTTGCCTGCGAAATTGGTAATCATGTCGTGGCCCTCTTCAAAACATAGCCAATGCGGGGAAAGTGCACGTGGACGGCACCGGCCCGGTCGTCCATGCGCTTGAGCGTGTAGCGGGTTCGGGTGGCTGCGACGAGTTCACCCTGGGTGGTCTCCGGTCCAAACGACTCCGCAGCGATGGTGACCTGGTCGCCCAGGGCAATGCCATGGTCGTCCTGAAAAAAAGCATCGTTCTGGGCTGCAGCGCCCGCAGAGCTTGCGCAGACAGCTATTGCTTCTATAGCAGAAAACTTCTGCATCTGGCCGTGCCCGATGGCGGCCATGCGGTCCATCCAGGCCAGCACCGCTGGCGTGGCGTCCAGAATGCCGGCCACCACGCCGACTTTGCGGCAAAACCACAGCGGATGGTAGGCAGCAAAATCGGCTACGCAGGCCGCATTGCCCATCAGAAACGGTTGGCCATCGAGCATGTCGGCCAAGCGCCGCAGGTAGGACTTCAAGGCGCTAGTGGCATCTGCGGGGCGAAGGCGCTGCATCCCCGCGAACATGGCAGCTCGGTCCGAACCAAAGGCCTTGGCCGCTTCGGGCGATGCGCCTTCGAACATGGCCGCGGCACCCTTGGGCTGCAGGATGTAGGCCATAGAGGCCCAAAACAGCGTGGTGTCTGCCCACTGCGCCAAGACCCGTGCCAGACCCTTGCTGCCAGTCGGATACAGCGTAGGTGTAGGTTGCAGGTCTTCCAGCACTTCGCAAATCAAGGCGGTGTCGCAATACACATCCGAGCCAATTTGCAGCAGCGGCGTTTTGCGATAGCCCCCGGTGAGCGCCAGCACGTCGGGCTTGGGCATGACCGATGGAATGATCACCGACTTCCATGCCAGTTGCTTGTAGCCCAGGACCAGGCGAATCTTCTCGGCAAACGGTGAGGTCGGGTAGTGGTGGAGGATGAGGTCTGACATAGGCAACTCCGATGAAGTGACGCTGTGAATCAGACCAGCTTGACCAGCTGCTTGCCAAAGTTCTTGCCTTTGAGCAGGCCCAGGAATGCCTCAGGCGCAGCTGCCAGGCCAACGGCTATGCTTTCGCGGGCGCGCAGCTTGCCAGTGGCGACCAGCGTACCGAGTTCGGTCAAAGCTTCTGGCCACACTTCCATGTGTTCACTGACGATGAAGCCCTGCACTTTGAGGCGCTGCATGAGAATCAGCGCCGGGTAGGTCATTGGCAAGGGTTGACCGTCGTAACCGGCGATCATTCCGCACACTGCTATGCGGCCAAACGCGTTCATCTGGGGCATGACTGCATCGAGCACCATGCCACCGACATTCTCAAAGTAGCCATCGATACCCGAGGGGCACACTTCTTTCAGTGCCTTTGAAAGCGAACCTGCAGTGCTGTGCAGCTTGTAGTCGATGCAGGCGTCGAACCCCAGCTCGTCCACGGCGTATTTGCATTTGTCCGGTCCACCAGCAATGCCGATGGTGCGGCACCCGCGCGCCTTGCTCAATGCCGCAAAGGCACTTCCCACGGCGCCGGTGGCGGCGCTGACCACCATGGTCTGCTCCGGCTGCGGCGCGATGATCTTGACCAGCCCGTACCACGCGGTTACCCCGGGCATGCCCACTGCGCCCAGGTAGGCACTCAGTGGCACATGGGTGGTATCGACCTTGCGCAGCGCACCCACCATGTTGCCATCGACCACGCTGTACTCCTGCCAGCCGCCCATGCCCACGACCTTGTCGCCTACAGCGTATTTGGGATGGCGCGACTCCACCACTTCACCCACGGTGCCGCCCTGCATGGTCTGCCCAAGCGGCTGGGGTTGGGCATAGCTTTTGGCATCGTTCATACGGCCACGCATGTAGGGGTCCAGACTCAGAAAATGGTGCCGCACTAGCACCTGGCCATCTGTCAGGGGCTGCGTCTCGGATGTCACCAGTTTGAAGTTGCTGGCGACGGCTTCACCGGCGGGGCGGTTGTCCAGGAGAATTTGCTGGTTGATTGGCATGGGGGTGTCTTTCAGTGAAGTGAATTGCTATGAAAAATGGAGCTATTTACGCAAATAGCACGGGCTCTACGGGCCAATTTGGTTCTAGGGGGTGTCCGTTGTGGTGGCGTCCTGGTCGTCTGACACCGGGGCGATTCTGGGTTTGCGCTTGACGTATTTGAAGGTGCCCACGGCATGGGCACACGCTCGGCCCGCATGGTCGTAGATGGTGGACTCGGTAAACGCCAAACTGGTGCTGCGGTGCATCAAGTGGCCCTTGGCCACCAGCAACCCCAAGGCCGGACGCATGAAACTGGTCTTCATCTCGACCGTTACCATGCCCATATCGGGCTGGGCACTGCGGGCTGCCGTGGCCATGGACACGTCGAGCAGCGTCATCAATGCGCCACCATGGACAATGGCATGGGAGTTGAGATGCTCGGGCTTGGGACGAAACTCGATTTCAGAACGCCCACCCTCAAACGCGGTCAGGGTAAACCCCAAATGCGTTACAAAGGGAATGTCGATACCAAAGCCGAGCGCTTTTTCCCACATCACAAAGCCGCAGCGCAGGGCCGCCCCAAGCATGTCGAACAGCCTCTACGAGGCGTGTCCGAGGGCACGGCCCCCTCGGGGGGCAGCGACCACATGCGGTCTTGGCTGGTGCGAAGACCGGGGAAGTGAGGAAGCGTGGGGGCCATTTTCAGCCGCCAACCACGGCACTGACGCCACCGTCGACGGCCATGTACTGACCGGTAATGTGTTTGCCAGCGTCCGAGGCGAACAGCAGGCACAGGCCCTTCAGGTCCTCGTCGTCGCCGATACGGCGCAAGGGCGCGTGTGCAGCCAGGTTGTCTTCTCCGGCCATTTTCAGGATGCCGGCGGTCATCTTGCTGGGGAAGAACCCGGGGCAGATGGCGTTCACCGTGATGTTGAACTTGCCCCACTCCGCACCGAGTGTGCGTGTGAAGTTGATGACTGCGCCTTTGGAGGTGTTGTAGGCGATGGTGTTCATGATGGCCGGGTTGCCGCCCAGCCCTGCGATAGACGCCACGTTGATAATGCGGCCCCTCCTGCGGGGAATCATGCTGCGCTTGGCAATGATCTGGCTCAGCAGGAAGTAACCTCGCACGTTGAGATTCATCACCTTGTCCCAGGCCTCCATGGGGTGGTCTTCCGCAGGTGCGCCCCAGGTAGCACCGGCGTTGTTCACCAGAATGTCGACGTCGCCCATGCGCTGCAGCGTCTCATCGGCCAGGCGCGCAATTTCCTCATCTTTGGCGCAATCGGCAGCGATCCAGCGCGCATCGATACCTGCGGCCTGCAGTTCAGCCACCGCCGCTTCCAGGTCTGCCGCCTTACGCGAGCTCAGCATCACTTTGGCACCCGCCTCGCCCAGCGCATGCGCCATTTGCAAGCCAAGTCCGCGCGAGCCGCCCGTCACAAGTGCCGTCTTGCCGGTCAGGTCAAACAATTGTTGGATGGTTCGAGTCATTTCAGTATCTCCTGGTTGTTTTCACGCATGCGCGAACGCACATAAATCAGCACGATGCCGCTCACCACGGCAAGCCCGCCCGCCACAAACCATCCGGTAGCGTCCTGGGTTCGCCGGATGAACGACCCCAGCACCATCAGCACCAGGCCGAGGTAAATGAGCAGCCAGGTCAGACGCTCCAGACGCACCAGGCGGGTGTCGGTGGTGCCGTTGTATTTCTTGAAAAATCCCATCAAAAGGCCTCCTCGGGAAAGCTCGCGCAGGTCATGTCGCGTGATTGCACCACAGACAGCCAGGCACCGATTTTCGGCAATTCGTAATGGAAGAAAAACCGGGTGGCTCCCATGCGACCCTGGGTATCAATACTGGCCATATCCGCATCGGCTGTGAGCGCCGCGGTCGCCACATCAAGCCACATCCAGGCCAGCACGGTGTGCCCAAAGGCCTGCATGTACGGCACGGCATTGGCCAGGGCTTCACCAGGCACACCCGTCGACCAGGCCTTGCGTGTGGCGCTTCCCACCTGTTGCAGGGCTTCTCCGAGCGCTTTGGCGTATTGCGCCATTTGGGGAACTGCGCTTGCGCGATCGATGGTGGCCATCATGCGTGCCGCCAGCAACTGCATGCCTTTGCCCTCTTCCATCAACACCTTGCGGCCGAGCAGGTCCAACGCCTGTATGCCGTGGGTGCCCTCATGGATCATGTTGAGGCGGTTATCCCGCCAGTACTGCTCTACCGGGAAGTCGCGCGTGTAGCCATAACCACCGTGGATCTGGATCGCAAGAGAATTGGCCTCCAGGCACCACTCACTGGGCCAACTCTTGGCAATGGGTGTCAATACTTCCAGCAGCTGGCGTGCGTCGTCCGCAGCCTGACCACCGGCGGTGTGGTGTTCATCGACCAACCGCGCACAGTACAACTGGAGCGCGAGCGAACCTTCGCCATAGGCTTTCTGTGCCAGCAACATGCGTTTGATGTCTGCGTGCGCGATGATGGGAATTTGCGGCTGCGATGCGTCCTTGCCAGTGGTTCCCATGGATCTTCCCTGGGGCCGGTTCCTTGCATAGTCCAGTGACGCGTAATACCCCGCCAACCCCAGCATGGTGGCCGCGATACCAATGCCGATGCGCGCCTCGTTCATCATGTGGAACATGCACTGCAACCCCTTGCCCGGTTGCCCGACCAGGTAACCTACGGCCCCAGCGCCGCCGCCAAGTGGCCCGCCCTGCCCCACCGGAAACTTGCCTTCGCCAAAGTTGAGCAAGGTGTTGACGGTGCCGCGCCAGCCCAGTTTATGGTTCAAACCGGCCAGCGAGACGTCATTGCGCACACCGGTGAGTTCGCCTTGGGTGTCAACCAGTTTCTTGGGAACGATGAACAGCGAGATCCCGCGCGTGCCGGGAATCAGTTTGCCTTCAGCGTCGGGAATTTTGGCGAGCACCAAGTGGATGATGTTTTCGGTGAGCTCATGTTCACCCGCCGAGATCCACATCTTGTTGCCCCTAAGACGGTACCGTGCGCCCAAAGGATCGCTTGCATAGTCATCGCCATCCGGTACGGCACGGGTCGCCACATCCGACAGGCTCGACCCAGCCTGCGGTTCCGACAGACACATGGTGCCCGACCAGCGACCGGAGAATTCATTCTTCGCAAACACTTCCTTTTGCATCGACGTGCCATGCGTCATCAGCAGATTGGCATTGCCCGTGGTGAGCATGCCGGTACCGATACTGGCCGAAGCACAGACAAAAAAGGCATTGGCAGCAGCTTCTACAGAATACGGCAGCTGCATGCCGCCCATCTCGTAGTCCTGCGCTGCACTGAGCATGCCCGACTCGGCATACGCACGCTGCGCGTCGTGCGTCGCCTGCGGCAGCGTGACCTTCTCGCCATCAAAGTGCGGCTCCTGCGTATCGGCCAGCCGGTTGAACGGTGCAAACTTTTCCCTGGCTATACGTGCGCAGGTGTCAAGCACTGCGTCAAAGGTATCACGGGAGTGGTCGGAAAATCGGTCGCGTTCCGATAGTGCCGTGGTGTTCAACCAGTCGTGGAGCAAAAAGTCTATCGTGCTGCGAAGGGTCATATTGTGATTTGCCTCAAAGTGAAAAAGCGCCGACTACTTGTTCTCTCTCGCCCGCAGCGGACCTGGGGAGTACACCGCCGCTCATGTCCCCCGCCCTTCGGGCTCCTCCTTGACTTCGCTTTGGTGCACACCCCAGTTCCACTGCTTGAGACGGAGTTTGCATCATCTTGGAATACCCACCGCTTGTTGGATCAAGCGGGCTGGGTGCTCTTCGAAGTGAGGTCAAGGAGGAGGGCCCTCACGGCCCGGGGGACACGAACGCAGGAGAGTACGCAGTCCGTTTGATCCCGAAGAAGCCAACGCAACGCAAACAAAACGCAGCAGAGTGCCCGATTCGTTTGATCCCGACGCAGCGCTGGCGAAAAATACTGAGGACTACAGCACCTCGAAAATACCAGCCGCCCCCATGCCCCCGCCAATACACATGGTGACACACACACGCTTTGCACCACGGCGTTTTCCCTCGATCAACGCATGGCCCGTCAGGCGCTGGCCGCTCATGCCGAAGGGGTGGCCTACCGCAATCGCACCACCGTTCACATTGAGCTTGTCGCCCGGGATGCCGAGCTTGTCACGGCAATACATCACCTGCACCGCGAAAGCTTCATTCAGTTCCCACAGGTCGATGTCGTCCATCTTCAGACCCAGGCGCGCAAGAACCTTGGGGATGGCAAACACCGGGCCGATGCCCATTTCGTCGGGCTCACAACCGGCCACCGCAAAGCCCAGAAAACGCCCCAGAGGCTTCAGACCCTTTTTCTCGGCGATCTTCTCGTGCATCACCACTACGGCACCGCTGCCATCCGAGAGCTGGCTGGCATTGCCAGCTGAAATCAAACCACCGGGCAGGGCCGAGCGCAGACCCTTGATGCCGTCATAAGTCGTATCGGCGCGAATGCCTTCATCGTCGGTGACGGTGACCTTCTTGGTCATCATGCCCATCACCTTGTCGGCCACACCCATGGTCACGGTAATGGGTGCAATTTCGTCTTTGAACAAACCTGCAGCCAGCGCGGCCCCGGCTTTTTGCTGGCTGGCTGCACCGTACTCGTCCATCGCTTCGCGGCCAATGTTGTAGCGTTTGGCCACGTTCTCGGCGGTTTGCAGCATCGACCAATAGACTTCGGGCTTGTTCTTGGCCAGCCAGGGGTCTTGCAGCATGTGCTGGTTCATCTCCTGGGCCGTGCAGGAAATCGACTCCAAGCCGCCGGCCACATAAATGTCGCCCTCGTTGGCAATGATGCGCTGTGCTGCGGTGGCAATGGTCTGCAGGCCAGACGAGCAGAAGCGGTTGATGGTCATGCCCGAGGTGGTGATGGGGCAACCTGCGCGCAATGCGACCTGGCGGGCGATGTTCACACCGGTGGCGCCTTCAGGTGTGCCGCAACCCATGATCACGTCATCGACCTCCGCGGCTTCAATGCCGGCGCGCTGGATGGCGTGTTCGACCACGTGACCCCCAAGGGTGGCTCCGTGGGTCATGTTGAAAGCACCTTTCCAGCTTTTGGTCAGGGGCGTGCGTGCGGTCGATACGATTACTGCGGATGTCATGTTTGGTTACTCCTGTGTGTTTGCGCTCCGGAGAGGGCGGGAAATGGGGTCAGAGCCCAATTTCGTTTTCTGCCGCCTCGCTCCGATGAAATTACTGTCCTGAATTGGGATCTGA
>JAIFLV010000120.1 GCA_020048895.1 Rhodoferax sp.
TCGTGCAACTTCGCCGGTTGCAACGACCTCCAGTTCGACAAGTTGAAAGACAGGGCGCAAAGGGAGTGGCGTCTCGGGAAGGGCCCGGCCACGGCGGATTTCGGGAGCGTAGCCTTGGAGCGTGTTGTCAGGCACGATCCGTAGCAGGTTGCCGACATCGGTTACCGCAACCCCATAACTTTTCAGCAGCATGCGGGCTGTCTCGCGTATCTGCGTGGGGGTTTGCGGCTGGGCGGTGCGCAGTGTCACCAGGTCGGTGCGGGCTGTCACCTGCGCATCTACGCTGAAATTAGCTTTCAAAATATTTCCGTACACCACCTGAATGAAGTTGGGCAGTGGTAGCTGGTCAAACATTAGCGTGATGTCGGCCTTTTCGTTCGTGTTGATGGTGCTTTTGGCCGCCTCCTTGATGGTGTCCATACGCGCAGCAGGCGGTGGTTTTGGCGTCTCCGTTACCTGAGTGGTTGTCACCTCCGGGCGTGACAACTCTCGCGTTGCAGCTGCCGCCGCGTCGCGTTGCAGCACCAATGGCGCTGGTATGCGCTCTGGTTCCGTGGCGCAACCACCGAGCAGTGCGCCAGCCAGTACCAGCAGGACACAGCGATAAAAGGGATGGTGAAGCATCGTCATTTAGAAAATATCCAGTTTGCGTTTCTTGCCCTTGACCAAAAGGCAAAGGTGATCGTCATGTACTTCTACTATGGGTACTCCGCCGGGCAGTTTGTCGCCAGCCTTCAGCAGTTGGGGTGGCTGGTTGTCTATGCTTATCAGCACCAGTTTCTCTGTGCCATGCACTGTTACCCCCACAAACCGCCACTCCGGGTCGTTCAAGGGTGCTTGCTGCGGGCCCGCCTGCACGGCAGCCCCCCACAAGTTTGCGCCGTTGATGGCTGCCACCAGTTTCTCGGGTTTCTCGGCAGCACTGGTTGGCAAGGCCCACGCATACGCACTGTCTGGCACCTTGTTGGGTGTAATGGGTGCCGGGGCCAGCCACCAGCTCGCTGCAGCAATTGCAGCACACAGCACAAACACCAGGCGGTAAAGGTGGGCCAGTACAAATTCCATAGCTAGGGGGCCGATTTGGCGGCGCTGTCCGGCTTTTGAAAATACGCCAGCAGCACCGCCTCCACACGGGGCACCGGCTCCTTGGTCACGCGCAGGCTCTCCACCACCACGCCACGCTGTTGGCTGGCCAACTGCACCAACAGTTTGTTCAAGCTAGCCGGGTTGAAGTCGCACAACAGTTTGGCCTTCACTCGCCACAGGTCCTCCGTCACGCGCACGTCTTTGCTGTCGGCGCGCTTGGTGTCTTCATCCGCGGTTCCCATGGTCACCACCGGGCGGCTTATGCCCGCCAGCTGCATTTGCTGGTTCAGGTGGTCTTGCAGCGCTGCCCGTGCCAGGCCCAGCGTGTCGCCGCGCCAGAGCCTGCTCTCCAGCTGACTTTGCAGCGTTTGTGCGCTCTCCAGCCTGGCGGCCCAGTCGCCTTCTTTGGTGCCTGCCTGCAGGCGGGCCAGCTTGACACTTGCGCTGCGGTGCTGCTGTTGCAGGCTGCCTTGGGCGTCGCGCAGCAGCAGCAGCCCATACACCCACAGCACGGCAACAATCAGCGCCAGGCCCAGGCGCAGGCGCGCGCTGCTCTTCAGCTCGGCCTGCAATGCGCTAAACATCGCTTGTGGCGCGCACCGGCACCACCTCCATGGTGATGACCACCACCTTCGGGTCATTGGCGGGCACCACCTGCACATTGTCAAACCCACCTGCCAGCTGCAGGGCGCTCACCAGAGTGCTGCTCGAGAGTGGCGTGCCGGGTGTCACCAGCACCACCTTGAGCTTGCCTTCCTGAAAATCCCATTCCTTCAAATAGGTGCCGTTCTTGGGCAGCACACCGGCCACGCGCGCCATCAGGTCCAGCGGGTTCGGGTAGGGCTCCAGCGCCACCAGCGCCTGGGCGCGTGCCGCAATGCGGGTGGCCTGGTCGCGTGCGGCCATCAGCGGGCGAGCCGTGCCCTCTACGTCACTTATGGATGCTTGCAACGCCTGCAACGCCAGCTGCGTTTTCAGCAGCCCGGTCGCCATCCAGGCTGTGGGAGCAAACAGTAGCAGCGCGCCCAGTGCATAGGCCAAGCGCTCGTCGCGCCAGCCGGCGGGCAATCCACTGGGTCCTGCCGAGCGCAAGGTGGGTGTGGCCTGCAGTGCCAGCGTTTGCACGGGGGGCACTTCGGCCAGCCGCTCCTCTGCGGGCAAACCCAGGTCGCGCTGAAAGTCCAGCCACGCATGTTTGCCGGGTGCATCCTTCCACCACCGGCTTTGCAGCAGCAGGCCGCCTTTCCAGCACTGGCCTTCCACGCCCTGCAGGGTGTGCACCAGCCGCAAGCCGGCCGTCATGGGGGGCAGCAGCACGCTCTCGGGCCACACTTGCACGCGCTGGGGCGCAACGCCCGCTTCGGCCATGGTGCGCAGCACCACATCGTGGTCCCAGGCCCACACCAGCGCACGCCCACCCTGCCACACCGTATGGTGCGCGGTGTGGGGGTAGGGGCTCCATTGCGCCAGTTGCAAGGCCAGTGCCTGCGTGCGGGTTGTGGTGGGCACCTGGCCCAGGTCAAGCACCTTGAACCGGCACAGCGCCCGCGCCAGCACCCAGCGCACCGGCCCCCAGCCCGCCTCGGCCGATTGCAGCCGCTCAGGGGCCTGCAAAAAGACCCGGGGCGCCAGACGCAGGAAGCGTATTGCGCTCTGGAAGTGTGTGGACAAGGTATTTGCCATGAGGGGTGGATGGTAATTCAACCCGGTAAAAGTAGTCTATGCGCCATGGCGCCGTGTCGCTCACCGGCGTGAGTGTCACATTGTATTGCCAGCCCCAGCCCATGCCGCGTGCCTGCTGGGTTATGCGCATGCTGTCGGCCGGAAACGTGATGGTATCGGGTGCAAACATATCGGTAGACACTACTATGCCGGTGAGTGCCTCTATCTGGCCTGCATTGGCAATAGGTGCCACCTGGCGTGCCTGCACAATGGCCTGCGCCGCCTCGGGTGTCATGCCGTTCATGGTGGCCAGCACCTGCCAGGGGGCGGTATTGGGGTTGATGGAAAACGAGCTTCCTGTCACGGCCAAGCGTGGCAGCAGGTTGTCTTGCCAAAGGGTTTTTTCATCTTTCCAGCCAAAAATGGCGCGTGCCTCAAACGGGGTGATCAGCTTGGCATTGCTGGGTGGGGGCAAGCCCGCAGTGGCGTACTCCGGTGCCTCGGCGCCGTTGAGGTGCTTCAGGTTGTCTTCGTCCACATAGTCGCGCAGCGCGTCAACCAGTGCCGCCCGGCGCGTGGCTTGCACGCCCAGCACGTTCAAAAAGCGGTCCAGCTTGTCGTCCGACACGGCATTGAGGTTGAGCAAGCCACGGTTGTCTTGCACGCGCACTTCGGTGTCGCCCTGGCCGTGGTAGGCACGGTCGTCCAGGGCCAGCGCATTTTGCGGGGTGGTGCCCAGGCCAAAGAGCGAGATGGGGGTGGTGGCAATACGAAACAATATTTCGGCTCGGGTGCCCTCCATGTCCAGAAGCGCCTGTGTGCGCAGCTGGGCCTGTGTGGCAAGGCGCATGGTGTGCTGCATGCGCTCGGCAAAAAAGGCGGCCGCCATGGCCACAATGGCCAGCACCCACAGCGTAACTGCCAGCACAAAGCCACTTTGCCCACGTTGCTTCATGGCTTGTTACCCATGGAGCCCAATATGTCTACCGGACGCGGCTTGGGCCAAATAGGGCCATAGGGAGTGGCAACCACCAGCCACATTGCCGTGCGCTGGCCGCCTTCGAGGAAAACGGCCTCAGGCAACTGCGGCCACAAGCCCAGTGGCGGGGGCCAGCTGTCGTGCACCTCACCCTTGGTGTCGGCATAGCGCAGCCGACCAATGTCTCCCGCCCAGCGTAATAGTTCGGGTGCATTTTTGTCTGTGCCGTAGCGCAGCACCATCTCGCCGCGCGGCACATCGCGTTGCACCGCCAGCGTAAAGGGTGCCAGCCCCGCATAAGACGCAGACAGGGGGTTGGTAGTGAGCCCCGAGGCCTCTTTGGCGCTGCCCCTGAACTTGTTGCGGCCATCGTGGTAGTCGGGCTGCAGGCCCTGCACCACCTGGCGCAGCCAGTCGGCCCGCAGCGACTGGCCGCGCAGGTTCTCCAGCTGGCGGTTAAACCGCCCCTGCATGGCCATCACCTGCGCGGCACCCTCAAACAGCAGGCTGCCCGCCATGCCCACAATCAGCAGCACCACCAGCACTTCGATTAGCGTGAATCCTCGTGAAAATTGCCTGTGGCCCACGGCGCGCTGCATGATCAAACCAATGAAACAGGCCCGGAATACTTCGCCACCAGCGCGTCCGATGTCAGCAGGGTCACGCCTTCCACGCAGGCTTGTGCAATCAAAACTCGGTCAAACGGGTCCTTGTGAATCATGGGCAATGTGTCGACGAACAGCGCGTGGTCGCTGGTGATGGCAAGTTCGGTGTACAGGTTGTCGAGCAACCCACGGCGCAGTAACCGTGGGTTGACGGAAAAATCATCCCGTCTTAAGCCCATTTTTATCGTGATCTCCCAAATGCTTGCCGCGCTGAACATCAATTCGTTGTCCGGGTCTTCCAATAAAGCTTGCGCCTTTGCCGGCATGCGCTGGGGGTCGTAGGCTGCCCAAATGAGCAAATGGGTGTCCAGCAACAGTTTCATTTTGAAACGCCATCGAACATGGCTTGAATCTCCGGTGCGCCCAACTGATCAAAGTCCGCGGGCACCTTGAACGGGTCGCGCATAAAGCCCAGTCGGCGCAAGGGGGGGCGGTGCGTGGTGTCAATGGCCGTCACCTTCACCAGCGGCTTGCCATTCTTGGCAATCACAAAACCTTCGCCATCCTGGGCTTGCGCAATCAGGCGGCTGAGATGGGTTTTTGCTTCGTGGATGTTTACGGTTTGCATGCCAGCATATTAAACTAAGTCTGTAAACTAAGTTGGACGAAGCGGGTGCTTCGTCTGGCAGTGGCGTGCAATTCACGGTGCCCGACATTTCCAGAGTGCTACACTTTTGCTAGCTTCTCACGCCCGTCCCTAAAGCGCTGCAGCCTGTTTTGATGCTTAAACCTGTGCGCAATTCGACTAAATCCAGAACACATAGCGCGAACTAACCCCTGCAACAGAGCTTGATCCTCTGTTTGCATTGATCCCCCCTCGCAGCCCGATGGCGTGGGGATCGACGCTACAGCTGTTAGTCACTCCGTAAGAGTAAGTATTATTTTCAAATTCATGCAAAATGGATAGAATACTTACTCTTATGCCAGCCAAGGCACCATCTCTCTACCCTTCCCAGTCGCGCCTGCTGTGCGCACTGGGGCTTCGTCTGCGCGAAGCGCGACTGCGACGCCGGTTTACCGTCACGCAGGTAGCGCAGCGCGCGTCGGTTTCTCGTCCGACCCTCAACAAAGTCGAGCAAGGGGACGCCACGGTCACGATGGGAACCTACCTGCGCGTGCTGGTGGTGCTCGGGCTGGAAAAAAACCTGGACCTGCTTGCCGCAGACGACCCGGTGGGCCGCCGACTTCAGGATGCCGAGCTGGGTGTGCCGCGGCGAGCGCCCAAACGGAAGACGGGGTCGGCGCCAGCCACGCCGGTGGAGGGTGACGCACCATGAGCATGTCCGCCAAGAAAGCGCTGGCCGTCCGCTCGGCTCCTGGAATCAATACGCTCCCCGACGGGCTGGAAGTCTGGCTCGACGACCCGACATTCGGACCACTGGCCCACCTGGGGCGGCTGCACCGGTCGGCACCCGACTCCGTGCGCTTCGAGTATTCGCCGCTGTGGCTTAAGAACGCTGCGGCCTTTGCGCTGGACCCGGAACTGTCGCTGGCCAGCGGCAACTTCCATCCGAAGGATTCGAACTTCGGCATCTTCATGGACAGTTGCCCCGATCGCTGGGGGCAAACGCTGATGAAGCGTCGCGAGGTGGTCGAAGCCAGGCAGCAGGAACGCGCCCGCCGTGAGCTGCGGCCCTGGGACTTCTTCCTGGGCGTTCAAGATGTAACACGCATGGGGGCGCTGCGCTTTTCCGCGCTGCAAAGCGACAAGCAACTCAAGCAGGGACCGCCGCCCGCGTTTGTCGATGGCAGCACTCTGGCGAACCAGGCGTTGGCTGCGCCGACGACGACCATGACTGGGCGTTGCGCGAGATGCTCGTGCATCAACTCGCCCAAGAGTTCAGACTGGACGTGGCCCCGGCCCGGCTTGAGCACATCGGGCCCGGCTACCACACCTTCGTCACGCAGCGCTTCGACCGGCGAGCCGGCCGCCGGCGCTTCTTCACCTCGGCGATGGCGGTGCTTGGCCGCAGCGACAGCGAAGACGCGTCGTACCTCGATCTGGCCGAATTCATAGCATCCAGGCACGGCGTGGAGGGACAAATTGAACAGGATCTGCGCGAGCTCTTCCGGCGCGTGCTGTTCAATGTCACCGTCGCCAACCGTGACGACCACCTGCGCAACCACGGGTTCATCCGTGAAGCCGATGGCTGGCGCCTGGCCCCGGCCTACGACCTGAACCCCTCCACCAAGAAAGACGCGCACGTCCTAGCCCTGGACGACGCAAGCACCGAGCCGGACCTGGCCACTGTTCTGTCCACGGTTGCGCTCTATCGCGTCACACCTCAACAGGCCCAGGAGGACCTGGCCCGCCTGCGGACCGTGCTCGGCACCTGGCAGCGCAAGGCCAAGCATCTCGGGCTCTCCACCGAAGACCGTGCGGAGCTGGAAGGCAGTTTTCAGGTCTGACCCTGCGGACTCGCGCGATGCCGAGGGAACCAGGCCACCCTCAAAATTGCTACACTTTTGCTAGCTGCTCACGCCC
Organism: Rhodoferax sp.; assembly: GCA_020048895.1. Taxonomy (GTDB): domain Bacteria; phylum Pseudomonadota; class Gammaproteobacteria; order Burkholderiales; family Burkholderiaceae_C; genus Allorhodoferax. The sequence goes on from JAIFLV010000120.1 coordinate 6,878, forward strand.
GTCCCTAAAGCGCTGCAGCCTGTTTTGATGCTTAAACCTGTGCACAAGTGCCGCCCATTGGAAGTATCGCGCCACTTTAAGTGACGTAATACTTCTTGCGCGCCACTTAAAGTGGCGCGATACTGGTGCGCTTCGACTAAAACCAGAACACATGGCACGAACTACGCCCCCAACGGAGCTTGATCAGCTGTTTGCATTGATCTCCTCGCACCCCGATGGCGTGGGGATAGAAGCCATTACCACAGCGCAGGCTGACAGCCTGAAGCGGCGCACCTTGCAGCGTCGGCTGACCACGTTGGTGGCGCAGGGCCGAGTTCAGCGCGTGGGCGAAGCGCGGGCGGCGCGCTACGTGCGCGCTGCGCAAGCGGCAGCTTCTCTTCAGGCACCTTTGGGCGATGTGCAAGCGTTTGTGGGGCCCTACGTACCAACGTCGCCAGAAGGCGAAGAGATCAAGGCTTACGTGCGCCAACCCCGAGCAATGCGCTCACCGGTGGGCTACAGATTAGCGTTTCTGGAGCAGTACCACCCCAACCACACGACCTATTTGCCGAAAAGTTTGCGGGATCAACTGCACTCCATGGGCAGGGCAAGCACCGAGCACACACCCGCTGGCACCTTTGCGCGTGACATTCTCAACCGCTTGCTGATTGACCTGTCATGGGCATCTTCTCAGCTGGAGGGCAACACCTACAGCCGGCTCGACACCGAGCGGCTGATTGAGTTCGGCCAAGCCGCCGAAGGTAAGGACGCACTGGAAACCCAGATGATCCTGAACCATAAGCAGGCCATTGAATACCTGGTGCCGGACCCCAGCGTGCGCAACCCGGCCCACGCCCAATTGACCCCCGATTGCATCGTTGCCTTGCACGCCTTTTTGTCGGATGGATTGATGGCTGACCCTGCAGCGGTGGGGCGCCTTCGTCGCCGGGCGGTAGAGATCGGGGGCAGCGTGTATTTACCAGTTGCCCTGCCGCAGCGGCTGGAAGAGCTGTTTGGCATCGTCATGCAGATGGCGGCCGAAATCGTCGACCCTTTCGAGCAGGCGTTTTTTCTCATGGTGCATTTGCCTTACCTGCAGCCGTTTGAGGATGTGAACAAGCGCGTGTCCAGGCTGGCAGCGAACATACCGTTCATCCGCCACAACCTGTGCCCTTTGTCCTTCATCGACGTGCCGCAGTCGGCGTATGTGGATGCGATGATTGGCGTGTATGAACTCAACCGCATTGAGTTGCTGCGTGACGTATTTGTCTGGGCCTACGAGCGTTCATGCCAGCAATATGGCGCGGTCCAGCAGAATTTGGTGCCGCCCGACATCTTCCGTCTGCGCTATCGCCAGGCCCTCAGCGAGGTGGTAGCCGCCATCGTTAAAAACAACGAGGTTGCGACTGAACCTGGCGTAAGTGCCAGGACGCCTGCCACGGTCTCTGCTCCGGATAGAGCCCATTTCATCCAACTGGTGCTGCACGAGTTTGCCGCGCTGCACTCCGGGAACGCCGTGCGTTTTGGCATCCGACCTCTGGAGCTTGCTGCGTGGAGGCAACGGCATGGTGAGTCGGGTTGACGCTGCAGCCTGTTTCTACACGCGGATAAGTCAGGCAGCAAGGGCATCGGTACAGGCTCGTAAAGCGCTGTCCCCTTGACGACCACCAGCATCTTGTGCTGTGCGCCCGCCATTGACATACGCTTGGGCGCTCCCTTTGAAAGCGTTTGCCTGGGAAGGCCCCGGATTCGCTGACTCAAAGATTCGTTTGTCAGCTTGCTCAAGGTGAACTCGTCGGGCAGAGGAACGCCCGGCGCAAGCAGTGTCAGCGACCCCGCGGACTCTCACAGTGTGCTGCGCGCAAGTGCTGGCGACAAGTCACTCCTCGGAGTTCACCATGTTCGCCGCACGCAAAGAACAGCTCAGGTTTGGACGGGTGATCCCAGCGCGCTACACTTTTGCTAGCTGCTCACGCCTGTCCCTAAAGCGCTGCAGCCTGTTTTCCCTACTGAAAATTCCCCGTCTCGGTCAGCACCCCGCCGGGGTTGGACATGAATGACTGCACTTCGATGGGGGCGCTGGTGGTGATGCGGATGCGGGGGCGGTCGGTGGCGGGGATGGTCAAGCCCAAGGCGGCCTCTACCTCTTGCGCCGAGAAGGTAAGCACCCGCCCGGCGGGCAGCGACGTGATCAGCCGGCCAGTCCACCCCACGGCGCCCGTGGTGCCGTTGATCAGGCTCACGTTGACCGGGGTGGCCACCGAGCTGGTGTTGATGACACGCAGAAAACTGTTGTACGAGCTGGCCAGCGCGGCAGGCACATGCGCACGGATGTCGATGGTGGTGCCACTTTGTGCCTCGACCAACTGCGTATAGACCCCGCTGGGGTTCACCAAAAGGGATTGCACCTGCAAGGGGGAAGACGTAGGGCTGCTCACCAGCAGGCGGGGCCGCTCGGGCGCGGCCAGCGTAACGCCCAGGGCCGCTTCCACCGCCGAGGCGCGCAACGCAAGTGCCCCATTGGCCGCCAGCGATGCCGTCAGCTGCCCGGTAGCCGTAGCCTGGCCCGAGTATTCGTCCAGCAGCGACACATTGACGGCCGTAGCGCCAGAGCCGGTGTTGATAATCCGCAACACGCTGTAATAACCCGTGGCCTCATTGGCCGCAGGCATATAAAAGCGCACTGGCACCGCTGACCCGGCCTGCGCGCCCGAGTTCTGGCTGACGATGCCCCCGGGGTTGGACATGAACGACTGCACTTCGAGAGCCACATTGCCCGCCACCAGAATGCGTGGCGCCTTGCTATTGATGGTGAGCGGGTTGCCCATGGCGGCCTCTACCTGCTGCGCGGTAAAGGTGACCGCCGCTTTGGGCGCCAGCGAAGCCGTCAACTGCCCCGAGTGGGTGGC
>JAIFLV010000135.1 GCA_020048895.1 Rhodoferax sp.
TTGGCGTGACCAAGATTGCCACGCATGCCGCGCTGGATGCCGACGAAAAGGGCTTTGAGGCCGGATTGGCCAGCGTCGGCTTCAAGGACGGCGTCAATGTTCGCTACCTGCGCATGAATGCCGAAGGCGACCTGGCCAAAGCGCAAGCCATCGCCAAGCAGTTTGCCGATGAAAAGGTGAGCTTGATTCACAGCATTGCCACCCCAACGACGCAGGCCGTGGTCAAGTTGCACAATACCATTCCAGTGGTGTTTTCGTCTATTACCGATCCGGTCAGCGCCGGCATCGTGCCCAAAGACAGTGCGCCGGGCAAGAAGACCGGCACCAACCTGACCGGTGTCAGCGACCAATGGCCAGTGGCGCTGCAAATGGAAATCTACGCCAAGATGCTACCGACTGCCAAACGCTGGGGCACGATCTACAACCCGGCCGAGCCCAACTCTGTGATGCACATCAAGGGCATGCGCGCAGCCGCGAAAAACCTCGGACTGACGCTGATCGAGGTCCATGTGGACAACAGCAAGGCGGTCGCCCAGGCGGCAGCATCGCTGGTTGGCAAGATCGATGCGATGACGATCACCTCCGACAACACCGCGGTGGCCGATTTGGCGTCGATCGTGAAGCTTTGCAACGAGAAGAAGATTCCCCTTTTCGCTGGTGATGTGGACAGCGTGGCCGCCGGTGCGGTGGCGGCTTATGGTCTGGACTACTACCTGGTCGGCTTCTCGGCCGGCAAGAAGGCCGGGCTGATCCTGAAAGGCAGCAAACCTGGCGATATTCCCTGGGGGCCGGTGGAAAAGTTCAGTCTGGTTATCAACCAAAAGGCCGCGTCACTGCAGGGGATGGCGCTGACGGAGGAGTTCCTCACCAAGGCCGACAAGGTTATCAAATGATGCCTGGTTGACCAGTTGAACCCACCTAACTGGGCCGCATGAACGAAGTCCGACATTGCCGTACATGTACTATTCCAGAGCATTCTGGATTTCATCTGAACTGGAACTACAAGCTGGGGATTTGACCTCAACAGTTGGCTCGTTAGCAGGACAGGCTGAAGATGCCGCTGCCGTCGGTGTCAGACGCGGTGATTTTTTGGCGGTCACACCATTCACCGAGACGACGGGTGAAATGTTGTAGCGAAGTTTGTGCAGCCACTGGACTTCCCAGAAGCGGGTTCTCGCAGGTGTCAGCAACCGCTGCATTGCGGTAGTCTGAGGCTGCGCTGTACACCCGCTCTCGGGCACGCTGGAGTCGGCGGCGAACGACAACTGGTCAGCGCCTCTCATCATGAAGTTGGACTTCTCGGAAGCGGGCACTGGCGGGCGTCTGGTTACGACACATAGCGGGTCCAGAATTCGTTCCAAAGTCGGCATAGGTTTCTGATGGAAAAGATGCGGTCTCGCCACAGCCCGAAGAAAGTTTTGTGGGACATCGTCCATCACGAAACGTGATTATTGGCCCATCAATTTGGTTGATCTCACTCATTCCCGTGGGTTCAGGTTTCTTCAGCGCGCCGGTTGGGCGTGGTGCGCACCAGCAATATGGTAGCGAGAAGGGCGCTGGTTCCTACAAGCGGGGTGCAAGGGTTGGCGCAACCAGGGTGCGATACTTCGCCCCATATGGTCGAAATGCGTGTGTGAGGATCCGTCGTTTCTGGGTGCCGCGCGCGCCGCTGGCCTGTGGGCTTGGTTTGATCGAAAACAAGGATTTTCATCGTGCGGAGAGTTTTGTATTTGATGACGGGATTGCTCATCGCGATCGTGCTTGGCATTCTCTATGTCAAGTTTTCCGCACCTGCAGGCGACACAGGCAGCGCTGTCAAGCCCAGCCCTGAACTGTCGAACGGGCCAGCGTATGGGCTCATGGTGGGCGTGGCGGTAGCGAGCTGGGTAAGCGCATTTTTGCCGATGCCTGGCTGGTTGGCGGTGATGCTGGGGGGTGCCATTGTCTGGATCGGCCTGGCGGTGATGGCCGTTTGCGGATTTTTTGTCTATTTGCAGTACCCCAACAACACACTGTCAGACGGCGCATATGCTGGATTTTTGTGTGGCATTGCCATGGTGGCTTCACGCTTTGGAAGTATTTTGAGATTCATGCACCGCCAAGGCGGCTCCTAAGACCTTTTGTGCGCCATAGGCACTGGCACCCGCTACCATAGACGCATGAAACTCTCTACTTTGAGCGCCAGACTGACACGCCAGCGCTGGCGGGTCATTACCTTGCTGTTCGGATTACTGGCTGCGTTGCTGTGGTTGACTCTGCGCCCGCAACCGGTGGACAGTGTGACGGTGCAAACCACACGCCTGGTGCGCAGCGTGCAGTTTTCAGCTCGTGTGGCAACGCTGGCGCGGGTGGAGGTGGGCAGCACCGTCACCGCGCGGGTGGCGCAAGTGCTGGTGCGTGAAGGCGCGCAAGTGCGTGTGGGGGAGGCCCTGGTTCGGCTGGAATCGGACGAACTGCAGGCGACTCTGGCACAGGCACAGGCGGCGCAGACCCAGGCGCAGGCCAGACTGCAGGGCTTGCGCTCCACCGGCCGAGCCCAAACCCAGGCCAACCTGGCGCAAGCGCAAGCCACGGTGCACGCGGCGCAAGCGGATGTGGTGCGCACGCAGCAGCTCGTCACTCAGGGTTTCTTGAGTCCCTCACGTCTCGATGAAGCGCAGCGCGCCTTGAGCGTGGCGCAGGCCGCACAAGCCGGTGCCGTAGCGCAGGTGCAAGCGAGCGCCGAATCGGGCACCGATGTCAACCAGGCGCAGGCGCAGCTTGATGCTGCACGCGCAGCTACCCAGGCAGCACAAGCCCGGCTCAGCCAGATGGTGCTGCGCGCACCCAGCGATGCCCGGGTGCTGACGCGCACCGTGGAGCCCGGGCAAATTGTGCAACCCGGGCGTGCCCTGCTGAGCCTGGCCTTGGCCGGCCCGACACAGCTCAAAGCACAGGTGGATGAGCGCTTTCTGGCAGAACTCATCCCGGGACAGCCCGCCACCGTGGTGGCTGATGCGTTTGCCAGCCAGCGCCTGGCGGCCCAGGTGGCGTTCATCGCCCCGGCCGTGGATGTGCAGCGCGGCGCGGTCGAAGTGACCCTGACGCTTGACAAGCCCGCCCCGGCATTCTTGCGTGAGGACATGACGCTGTCAGTGGAAGTGGAAACCGCCCGGCGTGAACAGGCCCTGGTTTTGCCGCTGGCCGCGCTTCGCGCCGTGCCGGGTGCCGCACAGGACGCGGCTGATGTGCTGCTGGCAGTGGATGGTCGGGCGCAGCTACAGCGCATCCGTGTCGGCGTGCGCTCGCTGCAGGCGGCAGAAGTACTCGAAGGGTTGAAGTCCGGTGACACGCTGTTGCTGGGCACAGCCGTGCAGGCCGGTGAGCGCGTGCGACTGCGTGACGCCGCCGCCCCAGTGGCCAGCCCAACGCCGGGTGCACAAGGGGCAGCCGGTGCAGCGCTCACCAACGCCATGGGACGCTAATGGCAAAAACTTTCGGTTTTGAATGGCTGGTGGCGCTGCGCTTTTTGCGGGAGGGGCGCATGCAAACGCTGCTCATCATTGTCGGCGTGGCGGCCGGCGTGGCGGTGGTCGCGTATATCTCGGCACTCATCGCCGGGTTGCAAGCCAGTACCCTGAGCAAGACGCTGGGTGCCCAGGGGCACATCACCCTGCGATCGCCCCAAGACGCGGTGCAACCGGCCCGCCTCATTCAGCCGGGCGAGACGGCCTGGTTTGAAACACAGCCCCGGGCGCAGCGCCTGCGCTCGGTGGTCAACTGGCAGATGCTGGTGCCGGTGCTGGAAGCGATGCCAGAGATTTCGTCGGTGTCGCCTATGGTGTCGGGCTCGGGCCTGGCGCTGCGCGGTGAGGCCCAGCAGTCGATCGCGTTGTTGGGTGTGGACCTGGACCGGTACGACCGCATCGTCGACCTGCGCGGCAAGGTGGTCAGCGGTGTGGCGCGGCTGGCTCCGGGCGAAGGCATTGTGGGGCGCGACCTGGCCACCGACCTGGGAGTGCGCGTGGGTGACCGCTTTACCGTGCAAACCGGCACCGTCAACGAATCTGTGCGGGTGACCGCGCTGGTGGACCTGGGCGTGCGCGACCTGAACCGGCGCACCGTCATCGTGCCGCTGCGTGCGGCGCAAAACCTGCTGGGGCTGCCCGGTGGTGCAACCAATCTGGACATCACCCTGTTTGACGTGTGGACGGCGCAAACCCTGGCCGAAGACCTGCGCACGCGCTACCCCTACAAGGTGGAGAGCTGGCAAGAGAACAACGCGCAGCTGGTGTCCGCTCTGAACGCGCAGTCGGTCAGCACCAGCATCATCCGCAGCGTGGTGATGGTGGTGGTGGTGCTGGGCATTGCCAGCGTGCTGGTGGTGTCGGTGGTGCAAAAGGGGCGCGAGATCGGCATCCTGCGCGCCATGGGCACCACCCGGGCGCAAATTTTGCGGGTGTTCTTGCTGCAAGGTGCGGTGGTGGGCGTGCTGGGTTCGGTGCTTGGGCTGCTGCTGGCGGTGGCATTGATTTGGGCCTTTACCCAATTTGTGAAAGGCTCAGATGGATTGCCGCTGTTCAATATCACCCTGCCCTGGCGGGTGGCGCTCAACGTGGCCGTAGTGGCGAGCGTGTGCGGTGTGCTGGCCGCCATTGCACCGGCACGCCGGGCCGCCGCCATGGACCCCGCGCAAGCCATCCGTTTGTAGGCCATTTCGACATCTAGCCCTTATGCAGCAAGCGCAAACAGCTACACCTTTGATAGTGCTGCGTGACATTCACAAAAGCTACAACCTGGGCCAACCCAACCAGACCGAGGTGCTGCACGGCATTGACCTCACCCTGGCACACGGCGAGTTTGTGGCGCTGATGGGGCCCTCAGGCTCGGGCAAAAGCACGTTGCTCAACATCCTGGGCTTGTTGGAGCCCATGTCCACCGGCTCCTACCTGCTGCAAGGCGAAGAGATGCGCGGCCAGGACGATGCCGGGTTAACGTTGCGCCGGCGCCAGACGCTGGGCTTTGTGTTCCAGTTTCACCACCTGCTGCCGGCTTTTACGGCCCTGGAGAACGTGACCCTGCCGGCGATGATGATCAATGGGCAGGTCAGCGTGAAGCATTTACGTCATGCGCGTGACCTGCTGGCCGAGGTGGGGCTGGCCGGCGCAGAAAACAAACGCCCGGCCGAGCTCTCGGGCGGCATGCAGCAGCGGGTGGCGATTGCCCGCGCGGTGATGCTCGACCCACCGTTGGTGTTGGCCGATGAGCCTACCGGTAACCTGGACCAGGCCGCCAGCAGCGAGGTGTTTGTGCTGCTGCGCCGCCTGCACGCCGAGCGCGGCATCACGTTCCTGGTGGTCACGCACGATGCGCACCTGGCTGAGCGCTGCGACCGGCGGCTGGAACTGGTGGATGGGCTTTTGCACACAGATTCGGGCAACAGCGGCAATGCCCAAGCGGTTTTGGCTTCTGTCAACGTCTAGCGCATAGCCAGTTTGCGCTGACACGCACGCGCATCGTCCTGGTGGATGTTGAAGAGGTGCGAAACGTCAGCAATTTCAAGATCGACATTACCAATTAATCTGCTTTTTGCGAAGTGATTCAGGCCCTATCTTCATGCCCTGTCTAACCCATTTGCACCTGCACACCAGAACATTGCCATGCGCTCCTACCCCCGCAACAGCCCTGAAGCCGCCGCCCGCATTGTGGCGCTCGTCCTGATCTCCGACGGCCACGTCAGCCGCTCGGAGTACGAAGCACTCCAACCTCTCGACGGTGCGCGTGATCTGGGCCTGAACCCCCAGGACATGCCTGGCATTGTGAAGACGCTGTGCGAAGACCTGCTGATGGAGGGATTCGATGGCCGTTCGATCCTGTCCCATGTGGGAGACAGCCTGGTGGTTTCATTGCTGGCCGAAGTGGACGAACCAGGGTTGCAAAACAAGGTGCTGCGTGTCGCTGCATCCGTAGTCCTGGCTGACAAGCATGTGTCTGCCGGAGAAACCGCGATGATTGACGCGATCAGTCGCATCTGGCGAACTGGTCCGGTGACGTCGATTGACAAGTCCGCTGCAGAAGCGCCCCGGTGAAGTTGGGCACGCTGTATGCGCCCATCCACTGCATCCGCTGAAAGCCATCGTGATGGCCATTGCACGGACAAGTATCAGTCTGACTGGGTGCGCCCGCGTTGGGTCATTTTGATGAAGAAGCCCCAGGCAACCAACAGGGCTGCCGCTGCGAAGGCGATGTATGCGGCGTGCGAAATTTTGGAAGGATCGTCATGCAGCAGCTTGAAGATGGCCACCAGCGATTCGATCGCCAGCGAAACGATCACCACGACCAGAAAGCGCGCCAGCACACGGCGGGAGCGCGCCGCCGCGCCAAGTCGTGTCGCATGCTCGAACTCCTCTTCAACAATGGTCTGTGCCAGTTCCATGGAGGCCATTGCGATGGTCAGCATGGCGATGCAATCCAGGATCACATCGAAGCGTTTGGTCAGCGTCAGCATCTCGCCTGGCTGCACCGCACGCCACAGCTCGAGGCCAGAGAAGGTGATCAGGGCAAGAGCGCAGCCGCCAAACAGGATGACGATGACCGCAAACCCCATTGCAAAGAGACGTTCGGAGATTTTTGTGACTGACATGAATTTTGTGTTCGAAGTTTTTTGCGATCGATGGGTCCACAGCGCCCGTGTCCGTCAACGCTAACACATTTACACGAAGAAGTTCACGCCCATGACGAACCTCAAACCACTTCCGCTGGTGATTATCACCGGTGCCGCCGGCAACCTTGGGCAGACGCTGGCACGCGCGTTGTCCGACAGCTACCGCGTGATGGGACTCGACCGCAAGGCCCAGGGCGGACCGTTTCCGGTCCTGCAGGCGGACTTTTCTTCGGCTGCCTCGATCGATCTGGCGCTGCACAAGCTGCGCGAGGCCCATGGGACAAAAATTGCCAGCGTGGTGCATCTTGTTGCGTATTTTGATTTCAGCAATGCCGACGACCCGCGCTACCAGAGTGTCAATATCGACGGCACGCGCCATCTTCTGCGCGCGCTGCAAGCGTTTGAGGTGGAGCAATTTGTCTATGGCAGCACGATGCTGGTGCATGCACCCTGCCGTCCGGGCGAACGCATTGATGAGAGCCACCCGATCGGCCCGCGCTGGGCCTACCCGCGCTCCAAAGCGGCGGCTGAAGCGGCAGTGCAGCAAGAGCACGGTGCAATACCTTATGTGAATTTGCGCCTGGCAGGGGTGTATGACGAGCGATCGTTGGTACCGACCATGGCCCAGCAGTTTGCCCGCATCTACGAACGCGATGTGCAAAGCTATTTTTACTCGGGCAGCACGCTGGTGGGTCAGGCCATGCTGCACCGCGACGACATGCTGGACGCGTTCCGACGCACCATCGACCGCCGCCACGCCCTGCCGCCTCAGAGCGCCATCCTGGTTGGCGAAGCTGATGCCATGGGCTATGACGCGCTGCAAGACCGCCTGGGTGCGCTGATGCACGGGGTAGATGACTGGACGACGATTCAAATGCCCAAGTCGGTGGCAGCGGCCGGGCTCTGGGCGCAGGCCAAGCTCGAACCGGTTATTCCGGACCTCATCGACAAGGGCCAGGCGCCGTTTGTACGGCCCTTCATGGCCGAAATGGCCGACGACCACTACGCGCTCAACATCCGCCGTGCCCGTGACCTGCTGGGTTGGGAGCCGCAGCACAGTTTCAGTGACGATTTGCCGCAATTGGTGCAAGCCCTGAAGGACGACCCGCCGGGTTGGTACCAACGCAACGGTGTCACACCGCCCGATTGGGTGGCGGCCGCCAGTTTGGAAGGCCAGCACCCCGAAGATCTGCGCCAGCGCCACCAGCAGCAGTTTGCCACTGAGCACAGCGACAATCGCTGGCCGCACTTTGTCAACATCGCGCTGGGCAGTTGGCTGTTTACGCAACCCCTGCTGATCCATGTGCAGGAACCACTGCTGCGCTGGAGCGAAATGGCGCTCGGTGCCTTGCTGATGGTGTTCGCCACGCTCGCCCTGTCGCAACGCGGCACCGCAGCGCGCTGGGTGTGTGCTGGTATCGGCACGCTGGTGATGGCGATTCCGTTTTTGTTCAACACGGGCAATGCTGCGGCCTATTTGTCGGACTCACTGGTGGGTGCACTGATCTTTGGCTTTGCGGTGTGCCTGAAGCCTGAGCCTGGGCCATCGGCACTGGCCGCGCTGACCGGGCCGGACATTCCTCCAGGCTGGAGCTACAACCCCTCGGCCTGGACGCAACGCCTGCCCATCATCGCCACCGCGCTGATTGGTCTCTTTGTGGCGCGTTATCTGGCGGGCTACCAGCTGGGACACATTCCCCATGTGTGGGACCCGTTCTTCCCCGGTTCGCCCACCGACCCGCAAAACGGCACCGAAGAAGTCATTACCTCGGCCTTGTCCAAGGCATTTCCGGTGTCCGATGCTGCCTTGGGCGGCTATACCTATCTGCTGGAGATACTGACCGGCCTGGTGGGTGCCAAGGCACGCTGGCGCACCATGCCCTGGCTGGTGGTGTTGTTCGGGTTGATGATTGCGCCGCTGGGCATTACCTCGATTGCCTTTGTCATCATCCAGCCGATCGTGATTGGTACGCTGAGCATCGTGGCGCTGATTGGCGCAGCGGCCATCCTGATTCAGATTCCGTACTCGCTGGATGAGCTGATCGCCACATTGCAGTTCGTGCGGCGCCGTATGCGGGCCGGTCGCAATGGGTTTGCGGTGTTTTTCCGGGGTGATACCGATACGATGCCGCCAGGAGTCGCGGCCAGCAACCAGACCCCCGACGAGTTCAACCAGAGCGCCGGGGCGGTGCTGCGCCACATGATGGCGGGCGGCGTCAATCTGCCATGGAACCTTGGCCTGGCAGCGCTGATGGGCCTGGCACTGCTATTCACACGTTTGTGGCCGGGGGTGGAGGGGAATCTGGCCCATGCCCACCATGTGATCGGTTCGCTGGTATTGACCGTGGTGTCCATCGCCGCAGCCGAAGTGGCCCGCCCGGCGCGTTGGCTGATGGTGCCGCTGGGGGCTAGCTTGGTAGTGGCGCCATTTGTATTTGCAGGTGACACGTTGGCCTTGCTCGTTAGCGTATTAGCCGGGGCGGCGCTGATGGCGCTGTCCATCCACCGCGGACAAATACAAGAGCGCTACGGGGCGTGGGACCGGGTCATTTCTTAAGGAGACAACCATGAAACATGTTTTTTCAAACACGCTCAAGACTTTCGCCATGCCCTCGGGCAAAACCGGCCATCTTTACTCGCTGCCCGCCTTGGCCAAGCAGTTCCCCAATGTGAACCGCCTGCCGGTGTCCATGCGCATCGTGCTGGAGAGCGTGCTGCGCAACTGTGATGGCAAGAAGGTGACTGCCGAGCACGTGGCCGAGGTGGCCAACTGGAGTCCCACCGGCCACCGCAGCCAGGAGATTCCGTTTGTGGTGTCACGCGTGGTGCTGCAAGACTTTACGGGGGTGCCGCTCCTGGCCGACCTGGCCGCCATGCGCAGCGTGGCCGTCAAGCTGGGCAAAGACCCCAAGCGCATTGAGCCGCTGGTGCCGGTGGACCTGGTGGTGGACCACTCGGTCATGGTGGACCACTATGGCAAGAAAAATTCGCTGGACCTGAACATGAAGCTGGAGTTCCAGCGCAACCGCGAGCGCTAC
>JAIFLV010000091.1 GCA_020048895.1 Rhodoferax sp.
TGGGCGGCTCGACCACTTCAAACGCTCCGGGTGAAACGGGACGGCGCATAGCGAGACGCCGCTGGTCATACGCATCAATCCAGTCGTGGGTCAACGCCACCGTGTGGGGGTGAACAAACAGTTCTTCAAAGCGCTGGCGGGCTTCTATAAATCCGGGGTCGCCGGGGTATTCGACCTTGTAGTTCCACTCCAAGCCCGTTCGTAGCGCTTGCCTGCTGATGTTGCTCGACCCGATGAACGCCCGGCCACTCAAGCCCCGCTCTGGATGCTCGGTGGCAAAAATGTAGGCCTTCATATGAAAGCTGTGGGCCTTGGCCTCAAACACACGCACTTCTGCGCCGTGGTCTTTCAGCAGCATCAACAAGCGGCAGGCTTCAACGTCGGTTACGTCCAAGTAGTCACCCGTTAGCACCCGCACCTTGGCCGGCTGGCGCGTGCTCTCCAGTTCGGGGCACAGCGCAGCCTGCAAGTCGGGCATCAGTAGGCTCAAACCTGACGTCACGATGAAAGACACGCTGATGTCGATGTAGTTTGCGTGCGCAATTTCGTGCACCAGTTTTGGCAAAAACGGGTCAGCGCCGCCGCCCGTAGTTAGCTTGCGTGTTGGCGCGGGACTCGGTGCCTTGCGAATGAGTCCGTTCACCCATTGGTCCTGCCGTTCGGGGCGCTGATCGGCCGTGCACCAGATGTCGGTGGATGCCAGTCCCTCCAGCGCTTGCAACCAATATTTCAGCTTGTTCTCGGTGGCGTCGGTGAAAACGCGGCCACCTTGCTCGCGCACGCCCGTGCCGTATTTGAAGCTGACGTAGAGCACGCCGCCAGGCTTGAGACCTTGCCACAGGCGCTGCAATGCTTGCGGCAAGTCGACCTCTGGAACGTGCAGCAAGCTGGCACATGCCCAAATGCCGTCGTACAGATGGTGGCGGTCAAAGTCCGCAAAAGACATGACTTCAACAGTCTTGCCAGTGAGCGCCGTGGCAAGCTTTGCCAATTCCGGCGAAGCGTCGAATGCGTCCACGTGGAAGCCCCTGTCCGCAAAAGCCTTGGCGTCTCGCCCGGAGCCGCAACCCGCATCGAGTACGCGTCCGGTTGGAGGTAGCAATTGCAGAAAGCGCTGATACACCGGTTCTATATTGACCGTTGCTGTCGCAGCGAAAAACGTCTCAGCGTTTTGGTTGTAGTAGTCAACGGTCTTCATCTTGGCCGACCTCACTCCCTAAGTGCAGCCAGATTATTGACGGTATTCGAAAACTGTCGCACTGACCGCAGCGCTGGCTCAGTACGGCTGACAACTTCTTGGCAAATGAGCAAGGAAGCGAACGCCAGTCAGAACCTGCATAGCGGGTCAAATGCTACAAATAACGTAGCTGCTCCCGCTTGTCCTGCAAGCGCTAGAGCCCGATTTGACTATCAAACGTCGATATTGCCCGCCCGCAGCGCATTGGTCTCAATGAAATCCCTGCGGGGTTCTACTTCGTCGCCCATCAGCATGGTGAACACGCGGTCGGCTTCGATGGCGTCGTCGATCTGTACGCGCAGCAGGCGGCGCACGGTGGGGTCCATGGTGGTTTCCCATAGCTGGGCGGGGTTCATTTCGCCCAGGCCTTTGTAGCGCTGGCGGCTGGAGGTGCGTTCGGCTTCACCGATGAGCCAGGCCATGGCTTCGCGGAAGTCGGAGACCTTCTCTTCCTTCTGGCGTTCGCCTTCACCGCGCATGACACGGGCACCTTCGGACAGCAAGCCCTTGAAGGTGTTGGCGGCTTCGGCAAGGGCGGCGTAGTCGGCACCGTGCACAAAGTCTTGCGTGAGCACACTGCTCTTGACGTTGCCGTGGTGGCGCCGGCTGATGCGCAGGATGGGCTTGTCGGTGCGGGTGTCAAACTCGCCGGCCACTTCTGCATCGGGCAACTTGGCCTGCAGTGCGGTAGCGCTGGCTTCGGCGTCGGCCACGGTGTCCAGGTTCAGCGCCACGCCATCGGCCACGGAGCGCAGGGCTTCGGCATCCATGAAGTTTTTCAGGCGGGCGATCACCGCCTGGGCCACCTGGTGCTTGCGCGCCAGTTCCGCGAGTGTGTCACCTGCAAGGGTGGTGGCATTGGGGCCACCGGTAAATACCGAGGCATTCACCAGGGCGATGCGCAGCAGGAAGTTATCCAGTTCGGCCGGGCCTTGCAGGTACAACTCTTCCTTGCCTGCCTTCACCTTGTACAGCGGCGGCTGCGCGATATAGATGTGGCCACGCTCCACCAGTTCGGGCATCTGGCGGTAGAAGAAGGTGAGCAACAGGGTGCGGATGTGCGCGCCGTCCACGTCGGCATCGGTCATGATGATGATGCGGTGGTAGCGCAGCTTGGCGACGTTGAAATCGTCGTTGCCGGTAGTGCCGCCCGCTTTGCCGATGCCGGTGCCCAAGGCGGTGATGAGCGTCAGGATTTCGTTGCTGGTGAGCAACTTCTCGTAGCGCGCTTTTTCCACGTTCAGAATCTTGCCGCGCAGGGGAAGAATCGCCTGGAACTTGCGGTCACGGCCTTGCTTGGCCGAGCCGCCGGCGGAGTCACCCTCCACGATGTAGATCTCGCACAGCGCCGGGTCTTTTTCCTGGCAGTCGGCCAGCTTGCCGGGCAGACCCATGCCGTCGAGCACGCCCTTGCGGCGCGTCATGTCACGCGCTTTTCGGGCCGCTTCGCGTGCGCGTGCAGCTTCAATGATTTTGCCGACAATGATCTTGGCGTCGTTGGGGCGCTCCTGCAGGTAGTCGGCCAGCAGCTTGCTCACAATGTCTTCCACCGGGCCACGCACTTCGCTGGAAACCAGCTTGTCCTTGGTCTGGCTGCTGAATTTGGGCTCAGGTACTTTCACCGACAGCACGCAGGTCAGGCCCTCGCGCATGTCGTCGCCGCTCACCTCGACCTTGGCTTTCTTCGCCAGTTCAGACTCATCAATGTATTTGTTGATAACGCGCGTCATGGCAGCGCGCAGGCCCGTCAGGTGGGTGCCGCCGTCGCGCTGCGGGATGTTGTTGGTAAAGCACAGCACTTGCTCGTTGTAGCCGCTGTTCCACTGCATCGCCACCTCGACACCGATGTTGGTGCCCTGGTCGCTCTGGCGGTCGCCCATGGCGTGGAAGATGTTGGGGTGCAGCACCGTCTTGCCCTTGTTGATGAACTGCACAAAGCCTTGCACGCCACCGGCGCCGGCAAAGTCGTCTTCCTTGCCAGTGCGCTCGTCCTTCAGGCGGATGCGCACGCCGTTGTTCAGGAAGCTGAGTTCACGCAGGCGCTTGGCCAGAATTTCGTAGTGGAACTCGTTGTTTTGTTGAAAGATATCGGTGTCGGGCAGGAAGTGCACTTCGGTGCCGCGCTTTTCAGTTTCGCCCGTCACTTTCATGGGGGACACTTCAAAGCCGTTTTGTGTTTCCACCAGACGGTTTTGCACAAAGCCCTTGCTGAACTCCATCACGTGCACCTTGCCATCGCGGCGGATGGTGAGGCGCAGCATTTTCGACAGTGCATTCACGCAGGAAACGCCCACGCCGTGCAGACCGCCTGAAACCTTGTAGCTGTTCTGGTTGAACTTGCCGCCTGCGTGCAGTTCGGTCAGCGCAATTTCGGCAGCCGAGCGTTTGGGCTCGTGCTTGTCATCCATTTTCACGCCGGTGGGAATGCCGCGGCCGTTGTCCACCACACTGATGGAGTTGTCGGAGTGGATGGTGACCAGGATGTCGTCGCAGTGGCCGGCCAGCGATTCGTCGATCGAGTTGTCCACCACCTCAAACACGAGGTGGTGCAGACCGGTGCCGTCACTGGTGTCGCCGATGTACATGCCTGGGCGCTTGCGCACAGCCTCCAGGCCTTCCAGAATCTGGATGGAGCCTTCACCGTAGGCCTCAGAGGCACCCGCCTGATGTGCATCGATGGTGGGCTGGAAGTTGGAACTCTCGGAACCGCCCTCGCCCGTGTGTACGGCGTCATCGTTGCTTGGCTTGGGGGCGGATTTGTTTTCTTCGGACATGGGGCACTCTTAAACTAATAAATGACCAAACCCCCGAAGGGCGGGGGTTTGGTTGCTTTGCTCTAAACAGTTGGGGACAGAGCTAAAGATCTGTCCCGCAAATAACGTTGAACCTGTAGCATCAAATTCTCATGGGCATGACAACGTATTTGAAGGTGGCATTGTCGGGAACCGTGAACAGCGCCGAGCTATTGCCGTCAGAGAGCTCCAGCTTGACCATGTCCTGCGTCATGTTGGCCAGCGCATCGATCAGATAGGTCACATTGAAGCCAATCTCGATGCTGTCTCCGCTGTAGTCGATGTCGAGCTCATCCACGGCTTCCTCTTGCTCGGCATTGTTGGACGCCACCCGCAGGGAACCCGGGTCGAGGTTCAGGCGAACACCCTTGAATTTGTCGCTGGTGAGAATGGCAGTGCGCTGCAGTGTGGCCAACAGCGCGGTGCGCCCCAGGGTGACGGAATTCTTGTGGTTCTTCGGTATGACGCGGTTGTAGTCGGGGAATTTGCCTTCCACCAGCTTGGTGACGAACTCCATGCCATCAAACACGAACTTGGCCTGGTTGTTGGCAAACTGCATTTCGATGGCACCATCGTTGTCGCTGAGCAGGCGCTGCATCTCCACCACGGTCTTGCGCGGCAGGATCACTTCCTGCTTGGGCACTTCCACATCGAGTGCCGCCGACGCAAACGCCAGACGGTGACCGTCTGTGGCCACCAGACTCAACTGCTTGCCTTCGGCCACAAACAGAATGCCGTTGAGGTAATAGCGGATGTCGTGCACCGCCATGGCGAATGCAACCTGGTTGAGCAAGTTCTTCAGGGTCTTTTGCGGCACATTGAAGGCAGGGCCGAAATTGGCCGATTCTTGCACCAGCGGAAAATCTTCCGCGGCCATGGTCTGCAGTGTGAACTTGCTCTTGCCGCCCTTGAGAATCACCTTGCTTTGGCTCGACTCCAGCGAAACGGTTTGTTCGGCGGGCATGGTGCGCAGGATGTCGATCAATTTGCGGGCGCCAATGGTCGTGGTGAAACTGCCGGTGTCGCCGCCCAACTCCGCCGTCGTCCGGATCTGAATTTCCAGATCGCTGGTTGTCAGCTGCACCGAAGTGCCCGTCTTGCGCAACAGCACGTTGGCCAGAATAGGCAAGGTGTGCCGACGCTCGACAATGCCGGAGACGGCCTGCAGAACCGATAGGACCTTGTCCTGCGTTTCCTTCAATACGATCATGTCAACCTCTGCGTAGTGTCTGTTATTCGATTGCTCGCACCAAATTGCGAATTTGCGGCAAATACCGCCATTTTCCCAGTTTTAGCCACCAAATTTCAGGCTTTAGCGTATTAAAAGCGCTTAGCCCTTCAGGGTTTGCTCCAGTACATGCAACTGCTGGTTCAAGTCGGTCATTTGCTGCCGTTCACCACCAATCTTGCGCACCGCGTGCAGCACCGTGGTGTGGTCGCGCCCGCCAAACAATTCGCCAATCTCCGGCAAACTCTTTTGTGTCAATTCCTTGGCCAGGTACATGGCGATCTGGCGCGGCCGGGCGATGCTTGCCGGGCGCTTTTTCGAATACATGTCGGCGACCTTGATCTTGTAATAGTCGGCCACTGTCTTCTGGATGTTTTCCACCGAAATCTGCCGGTTCTGGATGGATAGCAGGTCACGCAGCGCCTCGCGCGCCAACGCAATCGAAATTTCCTTCTGGTTAAAGCGCGAATAGGCCAGAATTTTTCGCAGTGCGCCTTCAAGCTCGCGCACGTTGGAGCGCACGTTTTTGGCCACAAAGAACGCCACTTCCTCCGGCATTTCGGAACCTTCGACACGAGCCTTGTTGATCAAAATGGCAACCCGCATCTCCAGTTCAGGCGGCTCCAGCGCCACCGTCAGACCCGAGTCGAAGCGCGATACCAGTCGCTCGTGAATATCCGTGAGGCCCTTCGGATAGGTGTCGCTGGTCATCACAATGTGCGACTTCTTGGTCAGCAGCGCTTCAAACGCGTTGAAGAACTCCTCCTGGGTGCGCTCCTTGTTGGCAAAGAACTGCACGTCGTCAATCAGCAGCAAATCCAGCGAGTGGTAACGCTCCTTGAATTCATCGAATGTCTTGCGCTGGTAGGCTTTAACCACATCCGATACAAACTGCTCCGCATGAATGTAGAGAACTCTTGCGTCTGCCCGATCGCCAATCAGGCGATTGCCCACAGCGTGCATCAGGTGGGTTTTCCCCAGCCCTACGCCACCGTAAATAAAGAGGGGGTTGTACAGATGCCCGGGCATGGTTGCCACATGCATGGCGGCGGCGCGCGCCATGCGGTTGGCCGTGCCTTCCACGAGCGTCTCGAACGTGAGCATGCTGTTGAGGCGATTCTTCGGGCCGGTGCTGCTGCGTTCTTCCGCGACATCCGCAATTTCTTCCACCACCGCCATTTCACGCGCCATCGGCTGCGCTGCAACTCTGGTAACGGTTTCCCGGGGAGTGATTGCTAACTCAACCTGAACCGGCTGGCCATACAGCTTCTCCAGCGTGGCGGCGATGCGCGTACTGTATTGCGCCCGCACCCAGTCGAGCTTGAAGCGGTTGGCAACAAAAATGGTGACCTTGGAAAAGTCTTCGGGGATTTGCGCGCTCAAGGGGCGAATCCAGGTGTTGAATTGCTGCTCCGGCAGCTCCTGAGCCAGCAGGTCTACGCAGCTTTGCCAGAGGCTCTGGCCAATGTCCAGCCCCGGCGATGGCGCGTGTTTGGAAGGATGTCCCTCGTGCATTTTGCTTTTCTACTTCTGTGGATAGTTGCTTGTCTCTGCGCCACGAATTGTAATTTATCAAAACCTTATCCACAATTGAAATTTAACCCAACCATGCGCATTGCAAGTTCCGGTGTTACGCGTAGTGTGGATTGCAAGGTGTTGCCGGCATTCAGAAAATTTGCGATAATCCGCGGTTCCCCTGATTGGGTTCGGGGTTTAAACTGAAAAACGCTCATGCTGTGGGGCCCTGCGCTTCAAGGGTGTGGGCGTTGGAGCAAAGAATATTATGAAACGCACTTACCAACCTTCCAAAATCCGCCGTGCCCGTACCCACGGTTTCCTGGTTCGCATGAAGACCCGTGGCGGCCGCGCTGTGATCAACGCACGCCGTGCCAAGGGTCGCAAACGCCTGGCGGTCTGATCGTCTGTTGCGGTTTCGTGTTCAGGCGCCTGCATCGCTTTCGCGGTCGTACGGTCCATCCCTGAGCCAACCGTGTTGCGCTTGAAAACCCGACCGCAGTTCCAGGCGGTACTGAAGGGCGCGACGCTTGCGCGGACTGCGCACTTTGCCTTGCACCGTTGCGCGCTTGGCAACCCCGAGGTGCCTGTGGTGCCCGCTGCGCCACTGTTTTCCGTGTGTACCGTGTGGCTGGGTGCTATGGTTCCCAAACGCTGGGCCAAGCGGGCAGTGACGCGTAATTGCATCAAACGCCAGATTTACAACGTGAGTGCCGAATTCGAGTCAGCCTTGCAGCCCGCGGCACATCTGGTGCGTTTGCGCTCGGGGTTTGATCGTTCCCAATTTATCAGCGCATCGTCCGACCTGTTGCGCGCCGCGGTGCGCGCGGAACTCCTGGTGTTGTTTGCCCGCGCACAGACGATGGAAAGTCCTCGGGACGGCGGAGTCGCCGCATGACCATCATGCAGACCATTCTGACCGGCATCGTGCGCGGCTACCGTTTGTTTCTGAGCCCCTGGCTTGGCTCGGCGTGCCGGTTTGAGCCGACCTGTTCGGCCTATGCCCTTGAAGCCTTGACTGCGCATGGTGCGGCCCAGGGCAGTTACCTCACTGTGGCGCGGCTCGTACGTTGCCATCCGTGGTGCGCTGGTGGGCACGACCCGGTTCCGGCTGCGCCAACCTCCCTCTTGTCGCGGTTCACCACTTCTTCCGAAAAGAAATCATCATGAACGATATTCGGCGCACCATTCTTTGGGTGATCTTTGGCTTCTCCATGGTGATGTTGTGGGACCAGTGGCAGCTTTACAACGGCAAGCAGGCCACTTTCTTTCCCAATCCAGCGCAGCAGAAACAGGTGCGTGAAGCTTCGACGACCGCGCCGAGCCCAGCGCTGACCGACGCCAGCGTTCCTGGGGCTGTCGCGCCGTCAGGTGCCTCCGCGGTGACGGCCGTGCCAGCGAGTACCGCGCCGGCGTCTGCTGTACCGAAAGAGCGCATTGAGGTCAGCACGGATGTACTGAAGATCACTTTTGAATCCGAAGGTGGCTCCATCGTGCGCACAGAGTTCACCAAACATGTCGACGGTACCGAAAAAGCCGGCAATTTCGGCTTGCTCGATGACTCCAAAGATCGTGTGTATCTGGCGCAAACCGGGGTGATTGGCGGCGCAACAGCGGGTGCTTTTCCAACCCACAAGACGTCCATGGTCTTTTCCGGACCGCGCTCCCTGCCCGATGGCCAAGATGACATGGTTTTGCGATTTACGTCTCCCGAAGTGGGCGGTGTCAAGCTGGTCAAGACGTACACGCTGCGCCGTGGTGCGTACGACATGGCTGTCAAGCATGAGTTGACCAATGTGTCTGGTGCACCGATTGCACCGCAGGTGTATTTCCAGCTGGTGCGCGATGGCAACAAGCTCGCGGGGGAGTCGTCGTTCTATTCCACATTCACAGGGCCTGCGGTCTATACCGATGCCAAGAAGTACCAGAAGGTCGAATTCACAGACATCAAGAAGAAGAATGCCGACTACGAAAAACAGTCTTCCAATGGCTATGTGGCCATGGTCCAGCACTACTTCGCCAGCGCTTGGCTATTGCCTGACGGCGTACAGCGCAACTTTTCTCTGGACGGCGTGGACATTGGGTCGTCAGTGGCTGATTGCTGTTACCGCGCCACCATGATCGCGCCGCTGGAGCCCATTGCGCCGGGTGCAACCAAGGTGGTGGATTCCCGGTTCTTTGCCGGACCGCAGGTGGAAACGCAGTTGGAAAAGCTTGCACCGGGGCTGGAACTGGTCAAGGACTATGGCTGGCTGACGATTCTCGCCAAGCCGCTCTACTGGCTGCTCGACAAACTGCACGGCTTCATCCAGAACTGGGGCTGGGCGATCGTGGCGCTGGTGGTGTTGCTCAAGGCAGCGTTCTATTGGCTTAACGCCAAGGCCTATGCCAGCATGGCCAAGATGAAGGCGATCAATCCCAAGATCACCGAAATGCGCGAGCGGCTCAAAGACAAACCGCAGGAAATGCAGCAGGAAATGATGCGGATTTACCGCGAGGAAAAAGTCAACCCGATGGGGGGCTGTTTCCCCATCATGGTCCAGATCCCAGTGTTCATCGCGCTGTATTGGGTGTTGCTCTCCAGCGTGGAGATGCGCAATGTGCCCTGGATTCTGTGGATCAAGGACCTCTCATCGCCGGATCCCTTGTTTATCTTGCCGGTCGTGATGACGCTGACCACCCTCTTGCAGACGGCGCTTAACCCGGCACCGCCAGACCCGCTTCAGGCCAAGTTGATGTGGTTCATGCCGCTGATCTTCAGCGTGATGTTCTTCTTCTTCCCGTCAGGCCTGGTGCTGTACTGGATTACCAACAACGTACTATCGATCATTCAGCAATGGATCATCAATACCCGCATGGGTGTGCCGCCGCAGTTCAATTTGCCCAAATTCAAGTGACCCCCCGACTCCCCCCTGGGAGGGGGGCGACACCAGCAGCCCGGCAAAGCCGGTTCTGCGGTGTCCCTGGCTAGGGCTCCCCCTCGCTCCACAGTTTCTTATGCTCGCGCGCCACCAGGACCCCATCATCGCGATTGCCACTGCGCCCGGACGCGGGGCGGTGGGGATTGTGCGGGTTAGTGGCAAGTCGTTCGGGGTGTTTGTGAATGCTCTGCTGGGGCGGGACTTGCGTGCGCGTGAGGCGA
>JAIFLV010000096.1:0-42969 GCA_020048895.1 Rhodoferax sp.
CGCGCCAGACGGGTGGCGGGGCATGCGTTCTCCGACTCACGCTCGCCGGCATGCACACCTGACCAGCCTGCCGCCTTGCGTCAACGCGGTGGCTTGCGCGCAGCCTGTGTGGCAACGTCGAATGGAGCCTACGCACGCATGCCCCGCCACCCGCCTTTGTGGAGGTTGTTGGACGCGAGCAGAGGGGCGGGATTGGGCTGACTCCCGACCTTCGACTCTCCGATATGGGCGCTCCAAAGCGGACGCTAGCCGATGGAATCGAAAGTCGGCTGAAGGGCATCCCAATCGACGATCGGTTGACCCGGTGATGACCAGATCCCGACCGTTGGTGGTGGCCTTCCATTTCGAACTTTCGACAACCTTTGTTCTACATTGCGGTCACTAGGGACAACGAATTCAGCAGGTGACCTTGGTCGGCTCCACTGCAGCGACGGCGGTCTTAGGGATTAGAGATCTGATCGCTCCAAAGCTGCCGTTGGTAAGCAGCTGTCGACGGTCAGCTTTGTTGCAAACGTATGCTAAAGCAAGCACCTGCATTCAGCCAAACTCAATTCTGCGACTAGGTTAGCGTTCCTGAAGCCGAATGAGTTACGGGCTTGCAGCCTCCTCCACGGCAAACATCACTTTGCCGCGTCGACCCCGCCAGTCACCCAGTAACAGCAAAATGGGTGCAGCCACAAAAACTGAAGACAAGGCTGCAATCACAATGCCAAAAGCCATCGGTACTGCAAAGCTCGCCACCGCCGAACCGCCCCATATGGCCAGCGGCAGCACCGCCAAGAACGCGGTCACCGAGGTGTAGAGGCTTCGCGTCAGCGTCTGGTTGACGGACAGGTTGATCACCTCTAGCAGAGAGCTCTTGCGCATGACGCGCAGGTTTTCCCGCATGCGGTCGTAAACCACCACCTTGTCATTGACCGAATAGCCAACCAGCGTGAGCAGCGCGGCAATGGCGGTCAAGCTGAAGTCAAGGCCCGAAATGGCGAACACCCCCAGCGTCAACGCCACGTCCAGCACCAGCGTGACGATGGCACCCACGGCAAAGGGCCACTCAAAGCGCGCCCAGATGTAGATGAGCATGGCCATGGCTGCCAGGATGACGGCCAGCACACCTGCGGTAGCGAGTTCACCGCTGACCTTGGGCCCCACGACCTCGGTGCGTTGAAAGTTAGCTTGCGGGTCGATGGCACGGATGGACGACTTCAAGCTCTCCACCGCAACCGTCTGCTCCAGTTCGCCGCCCGATTGACGCTCCACGCGCACCAACAGTTGGCCCTCGTCCCCCATGGCTTGCAACGAAACTTCGCCGAGTGCCAGCCCATCGAGCTGTGCGCGGTAGCGGGCGATGTCAGACTGTCCGCCGGGCATCACTTCCATCTGAATGCCACCGCGAAAATCGATACCAAAGTTCAACCCCGGCTTAACTAGCAGGGCGGCCAACCCGAGCACCAGCGCAGCACACAGGCCCAGACCCAAGTAACGCGCCTTCATGAAGTTGAAATTTGTGCCGTCCGGCACAGGACGAAAACCCAGCAACGGCCGAATAGAAATGGTCTTTAGACGACGGGTGCGCGCAATACTGAGCATCATCACCTTGACCACCGACACCGCAGTGAACATGGAAATCACGATGCCCAGCGCCATGGTGATGGCGAAGCCGCGCACCGGGCCTGAGCCAAACCAAAACAGCAGAACCGTGCCCAAGAGCGCAGTCACGTTACTGTCCATGACCGTGGCATAGGCGCGCTGGAATCCGGCGTCAATGGCTGCCAGAGCGGGCTTGCCCTGGAGCGCCTCCTCGCGGATGCGTTCGTTGATCAGCACGTTGGCGTCAACCGCCAGCCCAATGCCCAGCACAATGCCAGCTATGCCCGGAAGCGTTAGCGTGGCACCCAGCAGACTCAGTCCAGCGATGGTGAGCACCACGTTCAACGCCAGCGCAACGTTGGCCACCAAGCCCCAACCGCCGTAAAGCACAAACATGAACAGAAATACGAACGCAAATGCCGCTATGCCTGCGTAGATGCCCTTCTGAATCACGTCGCTGCCCAGGTCGGCTCCCACGCTGCGCTCCTCAATCACTGTCAGCTTGGCCGGCAGCGCCCCAGCGCGCAGTAGGGCGGACAAAGTGCCGGCTTCCGCGACTGTAAAACTACCTGAAATTTGTCCTGAGCCGCCAAGGATAGGTTCGCGGATGACGGGCGCGCTGAGCACCTTGCCGTCCAGCACCATAGCAAAAGGACGGCCAACATTGGCCTCGGTAATCTGCCCAAAAAGTCGAGCGCCCACTTTGTCAAAGCGGAAGTTAACTACGGGTTCTCTGGTGGTTGGGTCAAAGCCGGCGCTGGCATCCGACAACCGGCTGCCATCCAACTCAATTCTGTTGCGTACGGCAAAGCTGTTGCCTTCGCTGTCTTGCAGCATGCGGGTGTCCAGGTCTGACGGATTGCCGATCATGTGAAAGCTCATTTTGGCCGTCGAGCCGAGCAGCGCGCGAAGTTGCGCTGGGTCCTGCAGACCAGGCAGTTGCACCAGGATACGGTCTGCTCCGACCCGCTGGATGGTGGGCTCCGCCACGCCAACCTGGTCCACGCGTTGGCGAATCACCTCCAGGCTTTGCTCGACGGCGCGGGTGGTGGATTGCTGCAGCCCCTCGGCCGTGAGCGTCAGCTCAATGCCGTCGGTGCCGCTGGCGGTGATGGCAAGGTCCTTGCGTGCCGCACCTACCGGGCTGGACAACCCTGTCAACAGTACGACCGCCCGCTCTTGCTGAGAGGCTTCGTGCAGAGTGATGGAGACACTCTGCTCCCCGGCCCGCACCGAGCTCCATGGCGTATCCGCTTCTCGCAGGATACGCCGCGCATCTTCGGCAAGGTTACGCACGCGTTCCCGGCGCAATTCCGCGCCATCGACCTCCAGTACGAGATGCGAGCCACCGCGCAGGTCCAGACCCAAAGCCACCGGCTTGTTGGGCAGATAGGAGGGCCAGCGCTCCAACACGGAGGCGGGCAGGACATTGGGCAGGGCAAACAAGATGCCCGCCAAAAAGATGACAAGTGATACAGCGACCAGATAAGGGGAGTTTTTCATCAAGCACTCGATAAGGGCGGGGGCGCAATCAATGCGCACGTCGGTTTTGATATGAGAAAGTCGGGACACGCGCCGAAACGACGCGCGTGCCATGGGCAAGCCGAGAGCTACGCGCAGCGGCTCAAGATTGGAGTGGTTTGAAGCGGGGGTGCCCGGGTCAAGGGCGTTTGCCAGCGCGGTGCTGCTCGGACTGACAGCCCAGCAAGCACGAACGTCTCTGCACGCCACTCAGCGGGCTCGAAGAAAATGTCTGGTAGCGGCAGAACCGCCGCGAAAGGGTCATGCGCCAACACCGGCGGGCTAGTGACTGAAGTCCATGTCGACATCTCGACGCCAGTCTCTGCCCGGGTCCAGCGCGCAGCCCGTGAAGTACCGTGTTGGCGCAACTGAACCAGCATGCGGGCTTCGATGCGGTTGGCCATTGCATCAGGCGGCACGCCCATCGCGTTACCAATGCCGCTATATAACAGTGCTACCCAGACCACCAGCGTCAACACTAGAAACTGCGTCCAGTTTCGCGCAACAGGGCGTTCGCCCAGCCGCGCAGCCATCGCTAGCGCGATGGCTGGATGGGGCAAGATGGCAGACCGGAAGCACTCGTTAAACATGCGGCCGAGTTTAAGCTAGCCTCAGTCAGACGCCTGAAGCCCGACTCGCCAAAGGCCTATTCGGCCAGTGCGCTCTGCAAAATTTCGGTTAGTACAGGCAAGGCTGCGTTCATGGCGACCGGTGATCGCAGCTCAATTTGACGGCTAGGTGCCGGTCATTCGAGTACATCGACAGATGGCCCACGGCCGGCTAAACGCTTTGGGGCGGGAACGTCAGCTGCTCAAGAGCCAGACACGATAAGGAAAACGTTTCGGCAATTCGAAGGACTTTGGCTTGCTGACCGTAGCCGTAACGTCTGGCCCTCAAAATCCTGGTCGTCTGGAATGGGCACGATGCCGAAATTGACGAGCGGCTCTTGTATGGTTGTTCAATGGGTTGCCGCATACCTGCCGTTCACCAATACCAGCAACCGCTGCAAACCCGCCACGCATGCCGGTGGATCGGGTGTCCCTTCGTCGGCCTGCAATTTGCGGTTGCCACAGACTCGGAACGCCAGCCAAGGTGTTGACGCAATAACTGACGCACGCCAGTAACGGTCCGCCCGCGAGCACAGGCCAGAGAAGGGATACCCGGTCCACCGGCTCTGCCACAAAGCCACGTAAGCGTGCGAACGCAGTTCGCTACATATTCAGGAGCGTGTCACGCTTATCCTGCGGGCGCTAGAGGCATATTCTGCTCATGAACTTTCTGCTCAAACCTGACACTGACATAGGTGCTGGGTCGGCAGCAGGAGGCAGTCCCGGCGGACGCAGCGCCGGAAAGGCGCATCGGGCGTCTGATGCACAATGCTCGCCATGTCAAATCTTCCTCCCTTTATGGCGCCCTTGCGCTTTACCGATCCGGCATCGGCGTTGGCACAAGTCGCGCACATTTACGACGCCAGCATTGGCCATTTGCGCCAGTCGATGCAACGCTTTGTTGCTGGCGACAATTCCCTGGGTCATGTGCGTGCCTGTTATCCGCTGGTGCGCATTCTGACCGACACCGTGTCGAGAAACACCGGCGCAGACATCGTGCGGCTGAGTTTTGGTTTTGTCGCCGGGCCAGGCAAGTTTGAAACCACGTTGACCCGACCTGACCTGTACCGCGATTACTACCTGGAGCAGTTTCGGCTGTTGCTGCAAAACCATGGCGTGGAACTGGAGGTGGGAACCAGTTCGCAGCCCATTCCGGTGCATTTCTCGTTCGCCGAGAATGACCATGTGGAGGGCAATCTAAGCCCGCAGCGCCGCACGCTGATGCGCGACGTGTTCGATCTGCCCGATCTGTCTGCCATGGATGACGGCATCGCCAATGGAACGTACCAGCCTCGTGCCGGGGAGCCCCAGCCGCTGTCACTGTTTACCGCGCCCAGGGTCGACTATTCTCTCCATCGCTTGCGGCACTACACCGGCACGAACCCGGAGCATTTTCAGAATTTTGTGCTCTTTACCAACTACCAGTTTTATGTTGATGAGTTCATCGCGCTGGGCCGCGCTGCGATGGCAGACCCGCAAAGTGACTACATTGCTTTTGTCGAGCCTGGAAATGTTGTCACGCGACGTGTGGGCTTGCCATCCGAGGCGGACGATTTTCTTGGCAAGGAGCCTCCGAGGCTGCCACAGATGCCGGGCTACCACCTCATGCGGGCCGACCGATGTGGCATCAGCATGGTGAACATCGGTGTTGGTCCAGCCAATGCCAAGAACATCACTGATCACATCGCCGTGCTGCGACCCCATGCCTGGATCATGCTCGGGCACTGTGCCGGTTTGCGCAACAACCAGCAGCTTGGCGACTATGTGCTGGCCCACGGCTATGTGCGTGAGGACCATGTGCTCGATGAGGAACTGCCTTTGTGGGTACCCATCCCGGCGTTGGCCGAGATTCAGGTGGCGCTGGAGCAGGCGGTCGCGGATGTCACGCAAATCAAGGGCGCCGCCCTCAAGAGCATCATGCGCACCGGCACCGTGGCTTCGACCGACAACCGCAACTGGGAATTGTTGCCCGACAACACGCCGCAGCGCCGCTTCAGCCAGAGCCGGGCTGTGGCCCTGGACATGGAGAGTGCCACGATCGCGGCCAACGGCTTCCGGTTTCGGGTGCCTTATGGCACCCTGCTGTGCGTCAGTGACAAGCCCCTGCACGGCGAAATCAAATTGCCCGGCATGGCAAACCATTTTTACCGTGAGCGGGTGGACCAGCACCTGCGCATCGGCATTCGAGCAGTCGAGTTGCTGCGGGCGCGCGGCGTTGACCAACTGCATAGCCGCAAGCTGCGCAGCTTTGCCGAGGTAGCCTTTCAGTAGCCGTTGGGCTGGTGCCCAAGGGTCTACCGCCCAAGCCAGGCGGTCAGCAAGGTTTCCTCAAAGAGCTGCAGGCAGGCGGGTGCGTTTACGTCCATGCAAACCTGCGTCTGCGGTTGATTCAGGCTCCACCCGCTTTGTGGGTAGTCGATGAAGGGGCGGCGGTCCAGAATCGTTTGCCCTTGTGCCAGTCCTTCGGTTGCTACTCTTACGCAGCCGGTTTCCGTACGAAATAGATCAGGCGCAACAAGGTACAGGAAGGCCAGCAAATCGTGGGCGTAACAGCCCGGAGTGGCGTCCAGATGCTTGTGCAATCCGGAATAAAAAGTCGTATAGAACTTCACGGCATGGTGCAACGTATCGGTCGCGGGATGGCGGTGGTGCAGCGCGATTTTTTCAAACAGGGACAATGCTGTCACCACGCGGTGGGTGACGTCCAGCCCCACCATGGTCAAGCGCCACCCTGCCTGGAAAACACGATCTGCCGCATGGGGATCACTCCAGATATTGGCTTCTGCAACCGGCGACACGTTGCCAGGTTCGACAATGGTGCCACCCATCAGGATCACTTCGCGCACCAGCGTGGGAAGCGCAGGTTCGAGCGCTAGTGCCATTGCCAGATTACCTACGGGGCCCACGGCGACCAGTGTGATTTCTCCGGGATGGGCACATGCCATGTCCACAATAAACTGCGCTGACGATCGCGGGTCCATCGCGCCCTTGGTCAGCGCGCGGGACGGCAAGTTGCCCAACCCGTCTGCTCCGTGAATGAAGTCCGGTGGGGCAACCCCAGGGTTAACCAGCGGTTTGCCAATGCCCTTGGTGACCGGAATGTGTCGGGCGGCCAGCGCTGTCAGGTACTGCGCGTTGATGGCTGCCTGATCCACGGTCACATTGCCAAACGTGGTCGTGATCCCCACCAGATCAATCTGGGGATGCGCGAGCGCGAAGTACAGGGCGATAGCGTCATCAACACCGGGGTCGGTATCGAAAATAACTTTGTGGATGTGCACGAGGCGTAGTGTTCAGTGAATGCCGCAGTAGCTGCGCAGCATTTGTATTGAATTTGCCGAGTGCTCAGCTGCATGGGCGAGAAATTTACCCACATCGGACGCTTGGGGAATGCTCGCCTGTGCGCCCTGTTTTTCACAAGCCATGGCGCCGGCAGCACTGGCCGAACGCAGGGCTCGACGCAGAGTGTCACCTCGGCCAAGTGCAGCCACAAGCACGCCGCAAAACGTATCGCCTGCCGCGGTAGTGTCCATGACCTGCACAGGAAAGGCGGGTTGAACGAACACTTCATCAGGAGTCCGCACGCACGCGCCGCGCGCACCAAGTGTCACGACAACCGTGGGAACCGTGACGTGCCGCAGGCAGTCGGCTACGGTACCCGGATGTCCCGCGACAACCGCCAGTTCTCCTTCATTGACCACGAGGATGTCTACGTTGTCGATCAGTTCCGGGGGCAGTGCCTGGGCGGGTGCCGCGTTCAATACCACGGTCACACCCTGCTGGCGTGCGGCCCGTGCATATGCGGTAACCGTCGCCATCGGTATTTCGAGCTGCAGCAGCAGGTAGCTAAAACCTGCCAATGCGGGCAGGTGGTCTGGCAATAGCTGCGAGTTTGCGCCCGGAGCGACCGTGATGGCGTTTTCGCCACTGTGGGAGACACAGATAAATGCGCAGCCGGTGGGTTCAGAGTCGCTCCTGACCACATGCACTACCACTCCCGCGTCGCGCAAAGAGGCTTCTATGGTCGGCGCGAAGTTGTCGACTCCCATCGCAGTCAGGAAATGCGTAGTGGCACCGCCCGCCCGCGCAGACGCCACTGCCTGGTTGGCCCCCTTGCCTCCGGGGAATGTGCGAAACCCCTGGCCCAGTACGGTTTCTCCCGGGCAGGGAATCCGCTCTGCCCGGACGACAAAGTCCAGGTTAGAGCTGCCTGCTACGAGTATCATCACTTCTTCCTTTGGCGGGGTTTCGTCCAACTTCCATTATGGAATTGATTCAACACAGAACAGGAACACTGACATGAATTTTCGTAAGCGTGCAAGCGTGGTTCTTTTTGCGGTTTCGTGTATGGCAGCCTTTGGGGTTGCAGCCGAGCCGGCGATCGTTTATGACCTGGGCGGGAAATTTGACAAGTCATTTAATGAGGCTGCCTATCGCGGTATGGAGCAGTGGAAGAAGGAAACCGGCAAGCAATATCTGGAGTTCGAAGTCTCCAACGAGTCGCAGCGGGAGCAGGCCATTCGGCGCATGGCCGAGCGCGGTGCGAGCCCCATCATTGCCATGAGCTTTAGCCAGGCGTCTGCCATTGAAAAGGTTGCCAAGGAGTTTCCCAAGCTGCAATTTGCCATTGTGGACGACGTGGTGAAGCAGCCCAATGTGCAATCGGTGATCTTCAAGGAACACGAAGGCAGCTTTCTGGTCGGCGTCATGGCGGCCATTGCCAGCAAGACCGGCAAGAGTGGCTTTGTGGGCGGCATGGACATTCCACTGATACGCAAGTTTCAATGTGGCTACGAGCAGGGCGTCAAATACATCAACCCCAAGGCGGAAGTGGTTGCCAATATGACGGGCACCACCGGCGCCGCATGGAACGACCCCACGCGCGGCGGCGAGTTGGCCAAAGCGCAGTTCTCCAAAGGGGTTGATGTCATTTTCGCTGCTGCCGGTGGCACCGGTGCTGGCGTGTATCAGGCTGCCAAGGACGGCGGCAAGCTCGCGATCGGCGTCGATAGCAACCAGAACCACATGCAACCCGGCACCATGCTCACCTCCATGATCAAGCGGGTGGATGTCGCGGTGTACAACATCAGCAAGGCGCACAAGCCCGGGTTGACGTTGCTCGGGCTGAAGGAAGGCGGCGTCGATTACGCCATGGATGAGCACAACGCCAAACTGGTCTCGGCCGATATGAAAAAGCGTGTGGACGCGGCCAAGGCCGATATCGTGAGCGGCAAGATCAAAGTCGTGGATTACACCGTCGACAGCTCCTGCAAGTACTGATTCTCGTTGGCGCAGGCTGTTTTGGCGCTCACCGTACGATGAGCTCAGGCATGGGAGAAATGCGTTCGCAGCCCGCCATTCAACCGGCGGTGCGGATGATCGGCATCCACAAGCACTTCGGGTCCGTCGCTGCAAACGCAGACGTGCACCTGAGCCTGAACACTGGCACGGTGCACGGCATCGTTGGCGAGAATGGTGCTGGCAAAAGCACCCTGATGTCGGTTCTCTACGGGTTTTATACGGCCGACAGTGGGTCTATCGAAGTTTTTGGCCAACCCGTGAACATTCGCAATGCCGACGATGCCATCGCTGCGGGAATCGGCATGGTGCACCAGCACTTCATGCTGGTGGACACGCTCACCGCGCTGGAAAACGTCATGCTCGGCGCAGAGCCGCACTGGCTACTCGTGCGCGCCGCCAAAGAGGTGCGTGGCAAGCTGCAGGAATTGATGCAATCCACCGGCTTGGTGGTGGACCTCGACCGCTTGGTGGCAGACCTTCCGGTGGGTGACCGGCAACGGCTGGAAATTCTCAAGGCCTTGTACCGCGGCGCCAAAATTCTGATTCTTGACGAGCCCACGGCGGTACTTACTCCACAAGAGACAGAGCAGCTCTTTGAGGTGCTTCAACGACTGAGTAGTCAGGGCACCACGATTGTCTTGATTACCCATAAGCTCAAAGAGGTCCTGCGCTTGTGCGATGTGGTCACCGTCATGCGCGCCGGTCGTGTGGTGAAGGAGGTCGCGATAGAAGATGCGTCGCTGGAGTCGTTGGCCGAGGCCATGGTCGGGAGGAAAGTCCACACCGGTCGCGCTCAGCAAAGTGAAGTGCCGTTGGGGAAGGTGCTGCTCGTGGCGCGGGATGTCTCAGTAGGGAATGCCGCCGAAGTGCCCCAACTGTCAGGGCTGAATCTGGAACTTCGGGCCGGCGAAATCGTCGGCGTGGCCGGCGTTTCGGGCAATGGGCAGAGCGAGTTGCTCGATGTCCTTTCGGGCTTGATGCGCCCAACGTCCGGCACACTGTGCGTCGGAGGACAGGATTTCAGTGTCTCCAACTGGATCACGCCGCGTCAGGCACGCCAGTTGGGCTTGGCCCACGTGCCAGAAGACCGGCACGCCCGCGCCATGGTGATGGACTTTGCCGCGTGGGAATCGGCCGTGCTGGGGTACGAGGAGTCGCCACGTTATGCGGTGGGTGGCTGGATGTTGCATTCGCAAATGCGCAGTGCGACCGCGGCCATGATGGAGCAATTCGATGTGCGCCCCCGTGACACGGAGCTTGCGAGCAGCAAATTTTCGGGTGGCAACCAACAAAAACTGGTGCTGGCAAGGGAGTTGGGGCAGTCACCCACGGTTCTTCTCGTAGGCCAGCCCACGCGTGGAGTGGACATCGGAGCCATTGAGTTCATCTATACCCAATTGCGCGCCATGCGTGACGCCGGATGTGCCGTGCTGCTCGTATCGAGCGAGTTGGACGAGATCCTGGCGCTGTCTGATCGCGTGATCGTGATGCACCATGGCCACATTGCTGGTGAGTTGGCCATCGGGGACTGCACCGAGGCCCGACTGGGCATGCTGATGACCGGAGCCGTCCAATGAGTGCCGCACAACCGTTGCCGCGATGGGCCGATGTGGTGCTGCTGCCCGTGGTGTGCCTGGGTGTGGCGCTGTTGGCTGCTGCGGCCGTGGTTGCGCTGGTTGGGCAAAACCCGGGTGAGGTCATCCGGGTACTCATCCAGGGAGCGTTTGGTACGCAACGGGGGTTGAGCTACACCCTGTACTACGCCACCACCTTTATCTTCACTGGCCTGGCCGTATCCGTCGCTTTTCATGGCGGGTTGTTCAACATCGGGGGTGAGGGGCAGGCGATTTTGGGCGGGTTGGGGGCCGGCCTGGCAGCCTTGTGGTGGTCTGCAGTGCTGCCCGCCTGGCTGATGCTGCCGGTCATGCTGGTGTTCAGCATATTGTTTGGTTTGGTTTGGGCGGCCGTGCCGGGTTATCTGCAGGCTTATCGCGGCAGCCACGTGGTCATTACGACCATCATGTTCAATTTCATTGCCAGCAGTTTGCTGGTGTATCTGCTGGTGAACCACTTGCGCCCCACCGGCGCCATGTCGGTGGAAAGTGTGGCCTTTGCGGACTCCGCCCGGTTGCCCAGCATGCGCGATGCTTTGGCCTGGATCGGCGTCGAGTGGCCGAGTTCACCCCTCAACATCAGTCTGTTGTTGGCCTTGCTGGCCAGTCTGGGCGTGTATCTTTTTCTGTGGCGAACCCGTGCCGGCTACCAATTGCGCGCGGTGGGGTCCAGTCCCGGTGCTGCGGCGTATGCAGGTATCAGTGAGCGCAAACAGATCATGGTTGCCATGTGCGTCTCCGGCGCACTTGCCGGTATGGTGGGCATGAACGAAATCGCAGGCGTCAACGGCAAGCTGCTGCTGGAGTTCGTGAGTGGCGCTGGTTTTACCGGCATTGCGGTGGCACTGATGGGACGCAATCACCCGGTTGGCATCATTTTCGCCAGCATTTTGTTTGGCGCGCTGTTTCAGGGGGGCGCGGAAGTGGCGTTTGAAGTACGTGGTTTCAGCCGCGACATGGTTGTCATGGTGCAGGGCTTCATCGTTCTCTTCTCAGGCGCCATGGCGTACGTCATTGCGCCCTGGGTGGCGAGGGTGGTAGGTCTTGCACGGCTGGGGGGAAAGTGACTGTGGCCCAACTACCTGCCAGTCAATGACGGACCAATTGCTCTTCTTTTAATAGCTGCTCACGCTTGCTGATCGGGCGCTACAGCCCGATTTGTTGCATAGCCACCAAGAGGTCAAACTAAAACTTCAATCGCGCCAGTCGTGGGCAGTGGTCACTGGTCTCTATGCTCTGGTCGGGTTTGCTGACAACTGGCAATTTGCGGGATTCGATCGCGCCAGCGTTCGCTTGCTTCAACGCACCACTGATGACGATATGGTCCAGCCCGGTAAACCCGGTGCAAGCGGCATCGACCGTCGTGAGTGGCACCTGGTGCAACTCGGGAGTGCCGTCCGCAATTTCCTGCCACAGGTAGCGCGTCTTGACGCCCCCGGTTGCGTCCACCCCATTGGGACCCGCCGGATCGGACCCATCGCTACGCACCTGATCCTTGGGTGGCGACAGAGCGGCCTCATCGTCAATGCGTCGGTTGAAGTCGCCCATCAACACAAACCGCGGACTGCGTTGCGCAACATTTTCAATCCAGGTTTCAAGAAGGGGCACCTGGCGGTTCAACACACGGCAAGCCTCCACATCATCGGTGAGCAAACGCCCGGGGTAACGGGCATCGTTGTTGGTCACACTGGCACATGCAGCCTTGAGGTGCACATTCATGAAAGTGACGGCTTGACCGTTCACCTGCAGTTCCAATGCCAGACCTGGCCGCACGCTGCGAAACGCGTTGGGGTCGTTGCCAGGTTCCTTCAGCGCCAGGTCAGAACGTGTAGTGCAAATGCCCGGGCTGGAGGTCAGCGTTTTGTCCCAGGCGAAAACCAGTGACTGAAAGGCGTCGTAGCGTGCATCGCAGGTGTCAAAGCGGTCCGCGTAGCGTCCAAGAATCAGACGAACCACTGCCGCAGAGCGCACCTCCTGAAATGCCATGACGCGCACCCCCTCGTTGGCGACCAGACCCTCCAGCGTGGCCTGCAAGCCTGCCAACTTCTCGGAATAGGCCGCCGCAGAGCGCACCAGTTGCGGGTCTGGACGGGGCTCGCCCGGTTTCACCGGGCGACCGTTGCGGTAGGCATTGCAAGGCGCGATCAGCATCGACGCCAGTTTTCCACCTGCTGCTGCAAAGGTGGCCTGCTGGCATTGCTCGGCGCGCTGTTGCTCTTGCGGGGTTGGCGCCGTGGCACCACGCACAATCCAGGCCCGGGTGTCACACCAGTTGACGTCTTTTGCGTTGCAAACCTTGAGGTGCTGCTCAAAGTCGTCCGGCGTCCCGGCCCAGGCCAGATTGAATGCCGCTACCGTGGCTACCACCGGCCCTTGCTGAGCACCCACGGCGCTTGCAAACGCAATAGCAAGCGAAGCTGCGAAAGAGCATCGGAACACGCTGAAAGGCCTGAAGTTTGAAAGCATGAAGTACCCATGATTGAAAATGTGCGCCAATTATCAGGTACGGTTGGTCTTATGCATAAAAACACCTATCAGCGCCCGTCGGACGTACGTAAGCAGCTATCAAAAATAGAGCACTTAACTCGTTATAAGGTAAG
The DNA here is from genome assembly GCA_020048895.1 of Rhodoferax sp. Classification (GTDB taxonomy): domain Bacteria; phylum Pseudomonadota; class Gammaproteobacteria; order Burkholderiales; family Burkholderiaceae_C; genus Allorhodoferax. The sequence goes on from JAIFLV010000096.1 coordinate 13,231, forward strand.
CCCCCGGCTATGCCGGGGGACTCACACAGGTTTGACCGTTTGCTGCGGTCGTAGATGCTTCGATTCCGACCAAGGAACAGGAGCATCAGATGAAAGAGTATCAGAGCCTGGCGCATGCACGCTGGGATTGCAAGTATCACATAGTGTTTATTCCGAAAGGGCGAAAGAAGGCAATATTTGGAGCGGTGCGCAAGCACCTTGGGGGCATGCTGCATGAGTTGGCGCAGCAAAAGGAATGCAAGATAGTGGAGGGGCATTTGATGCCCGATCACGTTCACATGTGCATCAGCATTCCACCCAAACATTCGGTGAGCTACGTTGTGGGATTCATCAAGGGCAAGAGTGCCATTGGCATTGCCCGGAAGTTCTCGGGCAAAACCAGGAACTTTACGGGCGAGAATTTCTGGGCACGCGGCTATTACGTTTCAACAGTTGGGTTGGACGAAGAGATGGTGCGGGCATATATCAGGCATCAGGAGAGCGAGGATGAACGATATGACCAACTCAAGCTTGGCATGTGATGTCGCCTTTAGGCGACGCCAGCTTCTTGCCCCTTCGAGGGGCTAACAAATCAAGCTACCGGCTTTGCCGGTAGTACCTGACTTTGGCATCTACCCCAATACCATTCCTCCGGCAAAGGCGGTGCCTGGGGTCAGAGCCCGATTTCGTTGTAGACCGCGCACTCCGTCAATGTCCTCGTCCTGAATCGGGATCTGACCCCATGCCCCTGACCCCATGCCGCTGAGTGCTCGCCAGCAGATAGACGCCAACGCAACTCCGGTAAGGGCAAAGCCGAAGCGAAGTAACCAAATGGGCTGTTGAAGGCTCCCCTCGCCCGACGGGGGCGAGGGGTTGGGGGAGTGGGGAGTTTAGAATCATCCGACACCCACCCCAATCGCCACCATCGTCCCAATGTATCCCCCCAGTACAGTGTCTTCACAGAGCATGCTCGAGCCTGCTGGCGCTCACACCAAGACCCATGGATGAATCCCTGATTGCAGCGTTACTGGCATCGACCGTGCGGGTCTCGACACCGCTGATTTTTTGCGCCCTGGCTGGCCTGCTGTCCGAGCGTTCCGGCGTGGTGGACATTGGGCTGGAAGGAAAGATGCTGTTTGCGGCCTTCGCTGCTGGTGCAGCCGGAGCCAGTTACGGGTCAACCTCTCTCGCACTGGTGGCTGCCATGCTGACCGGGATGGCACTGTCCTGGATGCATGGTGTGGCATGTGTCAGCCATCGTGGCGACCAGGTGGTATCCGGGGTTGCCATCAACATCATTGCGGCGGGAATGACGGTAGTCCTGGGCATCGCCTGGTACGGGCAGGGTGGTCAAACGCCGGCAGTAGCTACCGATGTGCGCATCCAGGCCATTTTCCCGGGCTTGGCACAGCAGCTAGATGGCCTGCCTTGGGTGGGCTCTATTTTGGGGGAGGGGCTGCTCGGCCACAACACGTTGGTGTACCTGGCCTTTTTGCTGGTTCCACTGGTCTGGTGGTTGCTGTTTCGTACCCGCTTCGGGCTGCGTCTGCGTGCCGTTGGCGAGAACCCGCAGATGGTGGACGCGGCGGGCGTTTCTGTTTCCGGGCTGCGCTATGCCGCGCTCACACTGAATGGTGCCTTGTGCGGGCTGGCTGGGAGCTATATGGTCCTTGCGCAGGGTGCCAATTTTTCGCCGAACATGTCTGCCGGGCGTGGCTTTATGGCATTGGCGGCCTTGATATTTGGACGCTGGCAGCCCCGTGGCGCACTGTTCGCCTGTCTGATGTTTGGCTTTCTGGATGCGGTGGCCATCCGCTTGCAAGGCGTTCCGCTTCCCATGGTGGGTGAAGTTCCCGTGCAGATTATTCAGGCGCTGCCATATGTGCTGACGGTGGTGTTGCTGGCCGGATTTATCGGTAAAGCCGTTGCCCCGCAGGCGTTGGGTCGCCCTTACGTAAAAGAAAGATAGGTGCTTGAATGAAAAACCGTGTTGTCCGACCAGTGCGGTCTTTGGTTGGCGTCACCTGGTTCCTTTTTGCGCTGGCTACATGCCCGACAGCAGGGGCGGCAGAAGTGCGCTTGCGCATACTGGAAACCACCGACTTGCACATGCATTACTGGAAACCACCGACTTGCACATGCATCTGATGGCCTACGACTACTACCAGGACAAGTCCACGGACCAATATGGTTTGTCCAGAACGCTGTCGCTCATCAAGGCGGCGCGCGCGGAGTCTGCCAACAGCCTGCTATTCGACAACGGCGATCTGTTGCAGGGCAATCCGCTGGGGGACTACGTTGCCAAAATTGACCCGCTCAAGGACGGTGACACCCATCCCGCTTTCAAAGTCATGAACCAGATGGGCTATGACGCAGCCAACATCGGGAACCATGAATTTAACTATGGGTTGCCGTTTTTGAAGCGCTCATTGGCAGGAGCAAACTTTCCCTATGTCAATGCCAACATTTACGTAGACAACAAAGACAAAGATTCGGATCGTGCACAGCACGCGTTTACACCCTACGTCTTGCTGGACCGCAAGCTGGTCGATGCCCAGGGGCAAAGCCATTCCATCAAGGTGGGTGTTATCGGTTTTGCGCCGCCACAGGTCATGTTGTGGGACAAAAGCAATCTGGAAGGCAAGGTGATCGCGCGCGACGTGGTGGAGACTGCCAAAAAGTACGTGCCCATCATGCGCGCGCAGGGCGCGCAGTTGGTCATCGCCATTCCGCATGCCGGGTTTGAGAAAGGCCCGGTGGCCCAATTCTCTGAAAATGCGGTGGCTCCGCTGACCGAAGTGGCAGGGGTTGATGCAGTGCTGTTCGGCCACGCGCACGCGGAATTTCCCAGCCCCGCGTTTGCTGGCCATCCCAAGGTGGATTTGGAGCGCGGCACGATCAACGGAGTTCCCTCCGTGATGCCAGGGCGATGGGGAGACCACCTGGGCGTGATTGACCTCACGCTGGACGCTACCGATGGTGCCTGGAAAGTCGTCAGCAGCAAGGCGTCGATCCGACCGATTTTTGACCGTGTGGCCCGCAAATCACTGGCGGGTGCAGACCCGATGGTGGAGCGCCTCATCGGTGATGTTCATGCACGCACCTTGGAGTATGTGCGTAGCAAGGTCGCCTTTGGCAGTGCACCCATTTACAGTTACTTTGCCCAGGTCAGTGACGATCCTTCGGTGCAGATCGTTGCCAATGCCCAGTTGGCCTACGTCAGACGTGCCATGCAGGGTACGGAATATGAAAAGTACCCTGTTTTGTCCGCAGCCGCACCCTTCAAGACCGGTGGACGGCAGGGTTGGGACTACTACACCGACATACCTGCCGGCCCGATCGCGATCAAGAACGTCGCAGACCTGTATGTGTATCCAAACACCCTCAAGGCCATGTTGCTGACGGGGGCTGAAGTTCAGGAGTGGCTGGAAATGTCGGCCGGCCAGTTCAACCAGATAGATCCCAAGGGGGCGCCGCAGCAGGCGTTGCTGAGCGAGAACTTTCGTTCCTACAATTTTGACACCCTGGATGGGGTGACCTACGAGTTTGATTTGTCACAACCAGCCAAGTACTCTGAGGTTGGCGCGCTCAAAGCGCCAGATTCCCAGCGCGTCAAGAATCTGCGTTACCAAGGCAAACCAATAGGCAAGGACGACCGATTTATCGTGGCGACCAACAACTACCGGGCCTTTGGGGGCGGCAACTTTCCGGGCCTTAACGCGTCCAAAGTGGTCATGGAGGCGCCCGATGAGAACCGCCAGGTGCTGGTGGAGTATTTGCGGATGATGGACACCTTGTCCGCCAACAAGCAAGTCAACCCCACTGCCGATGGCAATTGGCGAATCAGTCCGGTGCCGGGTGTGCGCATGACATTTCTATCTGCCAGCGCCGCCATCCGCTATCTTCCGGCCCACACGCAGATTCGCCTTGTAAAGGACAACGGTGATGGTTCCGCTCTGTACCAGATAGGGGAATAGCGTCAGCAGGTTCGGGAAAAATCCGATAACACGACGCAACGCAATTCTCCTGATCGACCCAGCACGACAAATATGGATCGGTGAGCGCTAGTGCGGTGCTCGCCGCTACCGCAAAAGAAAAAGCCCCTGGCCTTTCTGGCAGGGGCTTTTTGATCAAGTCCGTAAGACGACGAGTCCGCGGACCTTTAAAACTCGTATTTCAGCGTTACTTGAGCCGACCACTGTGACTCACCCTTCGTCTGACGGGTCACAAGGTTTTCCACGGCGACTGTGTTGTAAACATATTTGCCGTCTTTCATACCTGCATAGTTCACGAAGCTTCGGTTCGAAGGAAAGCCAACTTCGTCAATGCGGCCCCATTCCTTGTTCAGCAGGTTGCCAAAATTCAGAATGTCGAAAGAAACCAGACCTTTGTGCTTCGGCATAAAGCCCGGGAGCTCTTGGCTGATGCGAACGTCAAAGGTGTTGATGAAGGGTGCAGTCGTATCGTTGCGCCCTACCACGCCACCGCGCGCACTGCTCAGTGTAGAGTTGCTGTTCACAATGGCCCAGAACTGATCTTCATTCGCCTTGCGTGCTTCTGCGGTTGCACCGTAAAACAAAACTTCACCAGAGCCCGGAGCGGAAGGAATGTACATCAGGTCATTTCCGCTGACGCCGTCTCCGTTCATGTCGTTGTTATAGGTCCAACTGTAGGGTTTTCCGCTGCGGCCTTCGTACATGACCCCGAATGTAGTCTTGTAGTTGCCTACAAATGCCCGACTCCAGCTCAAACTGCCATTGACACGATCCCGAGTCTGGTAGTTCGAGGTTTCTGCCACATCTTCGTTGGGATTGAAGGTGTTGCGGCCGTTCCAGTTGGAAATTGCGCGACTCGATGTCAACGGATTGACTTCCTTGGCATCTGTTCGCGTGTATGCAACACTCCAACCCAAACCGGCTTTGGCCGGGCTTTGCAGCGATAGAGTCACGGCATTTCCGCCTCCCTGCGATGTGTTGCTCGCCAGCACTACATCTCCGAAAGCACGATTGCGATTGGCCCTGTTATTGCCACAGTTGGACTTAATGCCAAAAGCGCCAGTCCAGCAGCTATCACTGCGGCCACCTGCATCGTAGTACAGCTGCCGTCCGTCAGGTCCAGTGGCGGTAGGCGCACCGAGGTTTAGGTGGGTGTAATGCAACGCGTTGTTGTTGCGCGTATTGATCCACTCCACGCCGGCAATCAGACCGAAAGGAAGCGAGGTCTCATAGGCAAGATTGGTTTTCCAGACCGAAGGCTGTTTCAGGTCGGGAGAAATAATGTCAACATTGGCGGCGGGAATCGTTCCAGTGAGGATAGGTTGGTTCGCAGGGTCTGGTACAAAAACCAACGAAGGTGGGCACAGATTGCTCGACTGGCCGTTGTTGCAACTGTAAGTTACTGTCGCAACGCCAGGATTGGAGTACGGGTTTGACAACCACACAGTCATGGCTGCGCCCTGAAATAGTCCCAGACCGCCTCGGATTTGAGACCTGCCATCCTTGCTCGTGTCCAACTGGTAATTGAAGCCAAGCCGTGGTTGCACCAGGTTTTGTCCATCAATCGTAACGGTGTTGTCGTAGCCAAACGCTGTCAGAGCCTTGGGATTGGACTTGGGGCGATCACCTGTCATGGCGCGGTCAATACGTACACCGGCCGTGACATTGAGTTTGTCATTGACCGCAATGGTGTCCTGCGCGAAGATTCCCAGGTTGTTGAGCGTCCAGTTCGCAATGCCGTCATTCAAAGTTGCACCAGGTTGCGCTACCTGAACCAGATAGGTAGTCGGCTTGCCGGCCAGGAACAGCGCGACCGGATCTGCGCCTTGGAAGGTGTACAGACCATTGGTGTCTGGCAAAAATGCGTTGTAAATATCGTTCTTGCTGTAGTCGAGGCCGAACTTGATCTCGTGATCGCCCTTGAAATACGTGCCAGCGAAATAGGTATCCAAAGTCTTGGCCTGCAGCACGTTGAAATGCCTGAATCGCTCGGTTCCGAAGTTCAGAGTGCGGTTTCCGCTGGGCGCGCCAGCAGGCGCAGGGCCGTTGAAAATCAGGCTGACCTGAGGAAGTGTCGAATTATTTTCAAATGTTTTGGGATTGTTGCGGCTTGAAATCTTGAACTCGGTTGAAAAGTCTGGTGTCCAGTCTGCGAACCATTGCCCCACCGCGCTTTCCAGGACCTTCTTCTCAGCAGTCCAATGGGAGTTGAAAGACAGCGCATTGGTGCCAAAGCCATAAAAAATGGGCTCTACCTGCTCGATTTTTGACACCCGGACATTGGCACGGTGCTGGTCATTGATGTTCCAGTCAAATTTGAACGTGTAGTCCTTGGCGGTCAGCTCAGTCCCTTCTGGAATCGCAAGGCTGCCGATATCTATGCCGTATTTTGACTTTGCGGCTGCGGCTGCGGCATCAATTTGAGCCTGCGTAATGCCAACGTTGGTTTGCGAACTGCCCAGAGGTCCAAAGGCCGGTGAGTTGCGGGAACTGCGAAACTCTTCAGCGCTTATGAAGTAGAACAGCTTGTCCTCAATGATAGGCCCACCCAGCGTAAAGCCTTTGGTGCTTTCTTTGAAATCGGGCGTCGCACTGTAAGTGTCGCTTGTGCGGCTATAGCGATCACCTGTCAGTCGTTGATCACGTGTTACGTAGTAGACGCTTCCCTTGACGGTATTTGTCCCTGACTTTGTGACCGCATTGATATTTGCACCCGTATAGCCCTTTTGGGTCACGTCAAAATTGGCAATATTGACTTGAACCGACTGAATTGCGTCAATCGAGATCGGCTGTTTGGCTGTTGGCAGGTTGTTTGCCTCAAGACCAAAACTGTCAGTGATTGAAACGCCGTCAATGGTGACGGTGTTGAATCGTGAGTTTTGGCCCAAAGCTGAAATCTCGCCGCGTTCTTTGTCGGTCTGAGCCAGGCGTGGATCAAGACGCGCGTAGTCTTGAAGATTGCGTTGAACCGAGGCAAACGCGTCCAGTTCTTGGCGACCGAGTTGGGTACTTGCGCCCTTATTGCCGTTATCAAAAACCCGGGCCGATGCTGTGCCCGTCACTGTGACCGTAGCAAGCGACACGCCGCCCAATTTGAAGTCGAAGCTGGAAGTTTCCGCCAACTGCAGGTATATGCCTTCGCGAGAGTCCTTATCCGATCCCTTGGTCACCACGATTGTGTACGGGCCGCCAACACGCAAACCGCGTGCTGCATAGCGACCATCAGCGTCAGTAACTAATTTGTTGCTGGAGCCCGATTCGGTGTGAACGATACTCACAACCGCTCCAGCGACAGGTTTGCCGTCCGCACCGGTAATCTGACCGCCCAAGGCTGCAGTGGTATTTTGAGCAAATGCGGGGGCTGCCATGACGATGGCGACGGCCGCACTAAGGGCGGTTCTCGAGAAATCCGAGAATAATGAATCGTGAATATTGCGCATCCTGCTGCTCCTGAAAACAAAAAAACCCCTCGGCAAAGTTACCGACGGGGACCGTGAACACATGCAATATATCGCCAAACCCGTTACAGAACCATGACAACTGTTGTTGCGGTGCAACCGTCATGAAAATCTTGGTGCGACTCTCTAACATCTGTCCGTCGCGCCTAAACGCCGCGTTGCGTTGGGGACTGTGCCTGCCTGCCTATAAAGTGTCGGTAAGTGCGATTCCGACCCCTGAGCTGATGGTGTTTGTTTGGCTGGAATCAAACTATTTCAGCGGATACCATCAAAGATCGCATCAAAATAGTTTTGTGGAATGATGGGGTTCCATGCTGGTTGAGACAAGAAAAAACCCACTACGCAGGGAGCGTGCGGGTTTATAGGGAAGGTTTGATTCAGGATTCTGGTGGTCGTAGGTGGACTTGAACCACCGACATCAGCATTATGAATGCTGCGCTCTAACCAACTGAGCTATACGACCGAAGGCAGCAATTATAGCCAAATAATGTGCGGCGCTCTGGGGTTGAGTTACTGATGTTTGAACTCTGGCTTGCGCTTGCTTACAAAAGCGTCCATGCCTTCTTTTTGATCGTCGGTCGCAAAAAGCGCATGGAACAGGCGGCGCTCAAAAATGATGCCATCGGCCAGGGTGCCTTCAAACGAGCGGTTGACGGATTCCTTGGCGGCCATGGTGGCTACTTGCGAATAGCTGCAAATCATCAAGGCTGCAGCAAGGGCTTCATCGAGTAACTTGTCTGAGGCCACCACCCGACTGACCAGGCCGGCGCGCTCGGCTTCTGCGGCGTCCATCATACGGCCGGTCAATGCCAGATCCATGGCTTTGGCTTTGCCAACGGCACGGGGCAATCTCTGGGTGCCACCGGCGCCAGGGATGATTCCGAGTTTGATTTCTGGCTGTCCAAACTTTGCAGTGTCTGACGCAATAATGAAATCACACATCATGGCCAATTCGCAGCCACCACCCAGCGCAAAGCCGTTGACCGCCGCGATCACTGGTTTACGGACGGTTCGAATGGTTTCCCAATTGCGCGTGATGAAATCCCCCCGGTAGGCCTCGGCGAAACTGAGCTTGGCCATGGCAGTGATGTCGGCGCCTGCAGCAAAGGCTTTCTCGCTGCCGGTAATGATCATGCAACCGATGTCACTATGGGCATCAAAGGCCTTGAGGGCGTGTCCCAACTCGTCCATCAACTGGTCGTTCAGTGCATTGAGCTGTTTGGGCCGATTCAGGCAGATCAGGCCTACGCGTTCGCCTTCTACTCGTGTCGTAATGCATTCGTAGTTCATGGAGTTTCCTTTAGGATCATTCGGTTGCCGAGGGTTGCTGAGGGTTGCATGGGGCTTTTTCCTTCGAGCCAGATTTTGGCAACTTCCGGATCACGCATGCCAAGCCGGGTCGCTTTGGAAGGCTTTGGCAGGGTGAGCGCAAGTCGCAGCAGGCGCCGGTCGCGAGACACCAAGGCGGCCAAACGTCTGGCCTTTCCTGCGTACATCGGTAGTTCATCAAGTGCATGCAATCGCCAGGATTGCGCCACGGATGTTCCCGATACCTCCACCCCAATCCACTCATCGCCGCTGGCAAACCCAGCGATTTCCGCCGCGCTACCGCGCATGACTTGCTGAATGTGCACGCCAGGCCCATCCTTGACCCGCAATCCCAGCTGTAACGCGATCGTGTCTGGCTCGGTTTGCGCTTCAATACCGTGCTTTGCGAGCAACTGAATCACAGGCAACTCGGCCGTACTGTGTACCCAACGCTTCAATTCCGCAGCGTACGAGCGGCCGGCCAGTTGCTGTACCACATCGGCAAGATCGCTCTGTGCCATCGGCCCACCATTACAACGTTTCCAGAGTGCCGCCATGACTGCGTCAAGGGTCGTGTGGCCTTCCAGGCGCAAGGTGAGGTCCAGACACAAGGCGATCAAGGATCCCTTGGTGTAGTAGCTGATCGTGGCATTCGGCGTGTTCTCGTCTTGCCGGTAGTACTTGACCCAGGCATCGAAGCTGGCTTGCGCCACGGTCTGCACGAGGCGACCAGGTGTCTGGTTGACCTGATTGATGGTTTTGGATAGCAGCCCAAGGTAGGTGTCGTGGTCAATGCGCTTGGATCGCACCAGGAATAGGTCATCGTAGTAGCTCGTGAACCCTTCAAAGAACCACAGTAGCTCGGTGTAATTCTCGCCACAGTAGTCATAGTGTGTAAGTTCCCTGGGGCGCAGGCGTTTGACGTTCCAGGTGTGGAAGTACTCATGGCTTATCAAACCCAACAGCCGCGTGTAGCCTTCGTTGGGTTTGGCGGTTGCCGATTTGTCAAAAACTCTGTCGTGCAGGCGCGGCAGGTCTTTACGATTGCAGATCAGGGCAGTGGAATTACTGTGCTCCAGGCCACCGTAGGCGTTGTTGACTGCGTTCAGCATGAAGACGTAATGGGTGTACGGCGGCTTGCCTTTGCCATGCCAGAAGCGAATTTCTGCCTCACAAATCTTTTGTGTGTCGGCGAGCAGGCGATCGCCGTCAAAGGACGGCGGGGCACCGGCGACGACAACGCGATGTGGCACGCCACAAGCATTGAATGTGCCGCTCCAGAAGTCGCCCATCTCCACCGGGCAATCAACCAATTCGTCGTAATTGGCATACTGGTAGGTGCCAAAGCCCCGCGTGTCGACCTTCAATGGTCGCGCGCCCGTGGCGACCGACCAGTGCGCAGTCTTTTTTGAGGTGGCAATTTCCAGCGTGTGGGCCGACTGCTCCTGACCGTCGACCCGAAAACACAGGCTGGTGCCGTTGAAAAAACCGCGGTGGGCATCGAGCCAGGCGGTCCGCACCGAGTTGTCGTAGGCGTACACCTGGTAGGTCACAGTAAGGCTCTGGCCTGGCCTCGAAGTTACTTCCCACTGGTGTTTGTCCAACTGGCGCACCGGCACGGGCTTGCCGCCCTGTGTGGCCCGCAGATTCTGCAGATGTTTTGAGAACTCTCGCACCAGATAGCTGCCGGGAATCCAAACGGGAAGTGTGAGTCGCTGTGTCGCCGCGGGCTTGCCCACCGTGAGCGTGACTTTAAACAGGTGGGCGTGAAGGTCGGCAAGGTCGACGCGGTAATGAACGGTAGACATGATTTACAAGAAAAGTGGCTGAAACGCTTATGGGGAAAGCGCAAGAAGCTATCGAAACAATAGCAAACGACAGGTTGACGAACGATGCTTGGGTTAGCTCTTGGTGGCCGACAGGTGCGCCTCGATCTGTTTGGTGTCGATGGCTCCCGGAACCCGCAGGCCATTGCTGAAAATGAGTGTGGGAGTTCCGTCAACTTTGTGCTTGCGGCCTAGATCCACGTTGCGCGTCAGCGCGCTCGCATCGCACGTGCTCGGCGCAGCCGCCACGGGCTGGTCCCGCACCATCCAGTCCAGCCAGGTCTTGGCCCGGTCTTGTGCGCACCAGATGCCCTTGGACTTTTCTACCGAATCTGGCCCCAAAATGGGGTAGAGGAACATGTAGACGGTTACGTTCTCGACTTTCTGGAGATCGCGCTCGAAGCGCTTGCAGTAGCCACAATTCGGATCCTCGAATACAGCCAGTTTGCGACTGCCGTTGCCGCGCACCATGGTGAACGCGTCTTTGAACGGCAATGCATCGAACTGGATGGCGGTAAGTTTTTCGACCCGCTCTTCGGTCAGGTTGCGGCGCGCTTTGGTGTCAATCAGCGACCCCTGAATGAGGTAGTTGGCCTGTGCGTCGGTATAAAAAATATCTGTGCCGTTGACACGAATCTCGAACAGCCCCGGTATTACGGACTTGTTGACCTCATCAATGGCCTTGAGCTGGGGCACGCGCTCAGCCAGATTTTTTCGGATGACAGCTTCCTGGGCATGACCGACAGATGCCCAAAGGGTCAGAACAACAGCAAATGAAGCAAATGGAGCGCGCAATTTCATGGGGAAACTTTCCGGTGGAGAGGTTGTGTCGATGGCGCGCCCATGGCACGACGCGCCACCCAGTGTTTGATGGATCCGCTACGTTCAAATTGGTTCATTCCCCAGTTGCGCAAGGCACGAAGACCGGGATGGTCCTGGGTAAAAAGTTGCTGCAGCGCGTCGTTGGCCTGCCCCATCAAGGCAAATTCAGCTTTGCGCGCACGCTCGTACTGGCGCAGCAGGCGGTGATCATCCAGCGCTCGCCAACTGGCTTTGGTAGTCAGTACGCGGACCAATTCCCTGACATCAGCCAGGCCTACATTGAGGCCTTGACCAGCCAGTGGATGCATGTTGTGGGCGGCATCGCCTGCCAGAACCCAGCTGCAGCCAGCCGAAGTACCAATCCAGCGTTTGGCCTGAGCGTGCTGCAACGGCCAGACGTTGCGCGTGCCAGCCAGTGTGATGCTGCCCATGCGGCCATGGCTGGCGGTTTCTAGGTGTTGGCAAAACTCGGCATCGGGTGCTGACTGAAGTTGTTGGGCCCTGGCCGGACTCACCGACCAGACTATCGCGCATTGGCTCCCCTGTGGGCCATCCAATGGCAAGAAGGCAAGAATCTCACCGGCGTCGAACCACTGGAGCGCCACCTGTTCATGGGATTTGCTGCAATGGATGCGGGTGGCAAGCGCACTTTGGACATACGGTGTGACATCCCAGTCGACGCCAAACTCTTCACGCGTGCGGCTCGCGCGGCCCTCACAGACGATGGTCAGCGCGGCGTCCTGCGGTGCAGCAACAACCTCAATCAGTGGCTGAAATCGCACGGCCTCGCGCAGGCGGGACTCCAGCACGGGGACATCGACTATCCAGTTCAAGGCAGATGTGTCCTGCTCAGTTGCGGAAAACGCAACGTAACCACCGTCGGCGGTTTGCACCTGCATAGATAGGACGGCTGTGGCATGGGCCGCGTCGGGCCAGCAGCGAACACTTTCCAGCAACTCGCGCGACACCTGGTTGAGTGCATACGCCCGCACGTCGTTTGCGGCCGGTGTTTCGTCGGCAACCAGCGTAATGCGCAACTGCTTGCCGGCAAGGTGTAGTGCCAGCGATAGCCCCACAATGCCAGCGCCACGGATACAGACATCGAATTTCTTGACCATGACTGGATTGTAGAAGGCTCCCTTTGTGCCTGCGGCGCGGTGGCCAATGCGACTGCTTTACTGCGGCCCACTCAGTAGAATGCGCATTCTTTCCAGCAATGCCGCAGCTGTTGAAACGCCCAGATTTTGGTGGATACTATGCGCAAAGCGCCGTTGGAAATCCTTGCTCCATGGTCGCAGCCCAAAGGATTCACGAAGTGATCGAAGACAGTCCCTACTACGAAACCATCGAATTCGGCTTTCCTAACATTGCCAGGAAGATTAAAGTCTTCTGGGGCAATCCTGAGTTCACCAAACTGCTGCAGGACTTGCAGACAGATTCCAGTGACAAGCCGCGCGCAGGATTTCCTGCGGAAGTGTTGCTTGCATTGTCTGAATTGCAAAGCATCCACGACGCGATGTATCCCCAGTTCGCGCCCAAAGGCAACAGTTTTTGGAATGTTTAGGCACCTTTGTGGTGCAGGGCCAGGATGCCTGTCGGCACATGATTCCATGGTGATGTTTGCCGCAGTGCCATAACCTGTGCAGCGACTTCAATCAAAGAAGTTGTCAAGATCTTCCTGGGACATTTTTCCGCCACTGTCGGTGGCGGCAGGTGGTGCCTCGCTGCTTGGGCTTGTGAGGTCAGGGCGATTCGTGCTGTCCGGTGCGGCTTGCGCAGTGACGGGCTCTGGTGGCCCTTCAACCAATTCAAGGTGGCGTGGGTCTACACGAAACAGTCGAAGTTCTGGCTTGTCTGCGACTGCCGGAAAATAGACCGTTGGTTTGACGACAAGTCTGCAATCGGTCTGCGTTACACCAATACGCCCTGCAAGACCTTGCCTGTCCCGCGGCGTCAAGATGGCCAAGCGCTCCTTCGTAAATCGTACTTTCGAGTTAGCCAACCATTCATTGCTCATAGGGTTTTCACAGGGTGAGTGAATAGGTTTTTCCAACACATAGGGCACTGTATCGCATCTTTGAGGCCCCTGCTAACATAGCCTCCCACAGAAAAAGCTCCATGATCACACCTGAAGTTTTCAATGCGTACAGGACCGGTATTGCCGTCATGGACTTTGAGCATTGGCATCTGCTCAAACAGCTGGACCGCGCCTATCTTGCGAATTCCTTTGAAGAGGCGCAGACCAGGGTGGATGAGTTCATCAAGGCCTGGGCTCTTCACCACGAGCACGAAGAAAAACTCATGCGGGAAATCAAGTTTCCGGGAGTCAATAAGCATATGGAAGGCCATGCGCGACTTCATGACATTTACGCTCGGTTGCGCAACGATGCATTAAATGGGAGCCACACACTGACTTCTGCAAAAGCCTACATTGCGATGGTTGAGCAACTGGTGCGCAACCATATCAAGCTGGGTGATTTTCAGTACGCAGAGTGGGCGAAACTGCACTTGAAACCACCGGAACTTGACCGCCTTGGTGTTGGTCAGCATCTCAATTTCTGACGGCCTGCAAAACGATCAATACCGCTGGGCAATCCAGGGAGCAAAGGCTTCCATGACCCGCAAAGGCTGCTGGCCGTTCCAGAACACTGAACTGCGCGCCCATCGTGGCAAGTCACTGTCTTTGCAATCGAGATGCAGTCTTTTCCACGAGCTGCGCAAGTAGCATTCCAATGGCCCGTGACGTTGGATGTGGTGAGGTCTTAACGGGTCGCGCGCGATGTGGCGCCCCTGAAATAACAACTCGGCAAGTGGTCTGTTTCCAAGGTTGATCAGCGCTTTCCATGGCCCATTGACGGCGGCTTGCGAGGTAGCGCTTCGCGCCCAGACCGCGGGAACGCCATTGACCAGCAGCGCAACCTCTCGAACATGACCCACCGCACTTTGCAAGTCATCTTGCTCCTGGGTCCACAGAGCCTGGGTGCTTTGCCTCAGCACCACCACTTCAACCGTGCCCAGAGTCCGCAGTCGTGCGGTCAATGAGCCGGGCGCTTGCAGCCAGGCCCTCAGGTTTGCATTGGCTGGAAGTGGATAGGTCTGCGACATAGGCGGCGATGATAGTTGCCATCGCACGGAAAGAGCAGCGGCTGCTACCGCTAAACGGCCTTGACTACCTGGATGTCGTCAAGCGCCGGCGTGGTGATCTCGCCTGGCGTGCTCTTGCGGGCAAACAGTGTGTAGATGGTGGGCACGACAAAAATCGTCAGCAAGGTGCCCACGCTCATTCCACCCACAATCACCCAGCCAATCTGTTGTCGGCTCTCTGCACCGGCTCCCGTGGCCAGCGCCAGTGGCAAAGCGCCCAACACCATCGCGCCGGTGGTCATCAGGATCGGCCGCAGGCGCAGCGCACAGGCCTGTGTCACGGCGGTCATCACATCATGGCCCTGCTGGCGCAACTGATTGCTGAATTCAACGATCAAAATGCCGTGTTTGGTGATGAGCCCGACCAGCGTGATCAACCCGATCTGCGAGAACACGTTGAGCGTGCCACCCGTCAACTGCAAGGCCCCCAGCGCACCCACCATCGACAGCGGCACGGCCAGCAAAATCACAAAGGGATCGATAAAACTCTCGAACTGTGCGGCCAGCACCAAGAAAATGAACAGCAGCGCCAGCACAAAAACCACACCCAGCGCACCCGACGAGGCCTTGAACTCACGGCTCACACCATTGAGCTCGGCGGCATAGCCTGCGGGTAATACTTCGGCGGCGGTAGCATCCATAAACTTCAATGCTTCACCCAGCGTGTAGCCCGGTGCAAGGTTGGCAGTGATCGACACCGCGCGGCGCTGGTTAAAGTGATTCAGTTCCCGGGGGCTCACCGCTTCACGCACTGTTACCAGGCTGGACAGGGGCACCATGGTCTCATTGCGACCGCGTACAAAAATCTTGTCGATATCTTCGGGCGTGGACCGTCCGCTGGCCGCCGTCTGCACCAGTACGTCGTATTGCTCCGCATCGCGCTTGTAGCGTGTTACCGCACGCCCGCCCAGCATGGTCTCCACGGTGCGGGCCACCACATCAACCGATACGCCGAGGTCCGCAGCGCGGGCCCGGTCGACATCCATAAAGATCTCGGGCTTGTTGAGCTGCAAGTCACTGTCGGGTTGCACAATGGCAGGGTTTTTTTGCATCTCCGCAATGAATTTCTGGGCAACCCCGGACATATTGGGGTAGGTGTCACCACTGACGAGGACGTAATTGATCGCGCGTTCCCGAAAGCCCTGACCGAGACTGGCCGGTGTCACCGGAAAGGCATTGATACCCGGAAGGCCCGCCAATCTGGGGAGCAGGTCCTTTTGCAACTCCTGGGTGCTGCGGGTTCGCTCAGTCCAGTCCACCGTGCGCAGCACACCAAAGGCGTTGGAGACCTGGCCGCCACCGATGAACATGAACCGCCGGTCAAATTCCGGGTATTGAGACGTGATCGCGTCTATCGCATCCAGGTAACGTGCGGTGTATTCCATAGTCGCCCCATCGGGGGCGCGTATCGGCATGGCGATCGCACCCCGGTCTTCGTAGGGAGCCAACTCGCTCTTGGTAGTGTGAAAGAGCCAGCCACTGCTGCCGGCCGACACCAGCATCACGGCAACAACGAGCCAGCGCCTCTGAAGCGTCCAGGCAAGCACCGTGGCGTAGCGCGCAGCAAGCCCGTTCAGTGCGTCCTCCATGAAGCGGTCAAAACGTGTAGGTTGCGGTACATGGCGCAACAGCTTGCTGCACATCATCGGGGTTAGCGTGAGGGCGACGAAGCCGGAGACCAACACTGCGCCCGCCAGGGTGAGGGCAAACTCACCAAACAGTCTGCCGGTGCGCCCCGGAGTGAAGGCCAAAGGCGCAAACACGGCAGCCAGCGTCAGAGTCATCGCGACCACAGCAAAACTGATCTCGTGCACCCCCTTGATCGCTGCCTGAAACGGCACCATGCCATTTTCGATATGGCGGAAAGTATTCTCGAGCACCACGATGGCATCATCCACCACCAATCCGATCGCCAGCACCAGTGCCAACAAGGTGAGCGTATTGATCGTAAATCCGGCTAAATAAATCAGCGAAAAAGCGCCAATCAGACTCACCGGTATGGTGATGAGCGGAATGATGGAGGCGCGCGCAGTGCGCAGGAATACAAACACCACCAGCGCCACGAGCACCACTGCCTCAATGACCGTGGTGTAAACCGCCTTGATCGACCGATCAATAAACACCGAGTTGTCATTGGCCTGCAACACTGTCACAGATGGCGGCAGATCACGTTGAATCTGGGGAATGAGTGCACGCACACCTTCGGACACATCCAGCGGGTTGGCGGTGGCATTGCGAACCACACCGGTACTGATGGACGGCACTCCGTTGAGGCGTACGCGGCTGCGCTCGCTGGCGGCAGCCTCCTCGATGCGCGCAACATCGCGCAGGCGCACGGTAAAGCCGTTGACTGTCTTGACCGCGATCTCGTTGAACTGCGCCACCGTATTGAGGTCGGTGCGTGCGGTCACGCTGAACTCACGCTTTTCGCTCTCGATCCGTCCTGCCGGCACCTCCAGGTTCTGCCGGCGCAAGGCGTCCTCTACGTCCTGTACGGTCAGGCGATATCCGGCCAGACGGTCTGGGTCGAGCCAAACACGCATGGCATACCGGCGGTCACCGCCCACCTGCACATCGGCCACGCCCGGCACCGTTTGCAGGCGCGGTTTCACGATACGGTTAATCAGGTCGGTGAGTTCCAGTGCGCCCATCGTCTCACTGGTATAGGCCAACCAGATGGTGGGCGTGGCATCGGCCTCTACTTTGCTGATGACCGGCTCGTCGGCCGCATCGGGCAGACGGCCGCGCACCCGGGACACACGGTCTCGCACTTCGGCAGCGGCGGTATCCGGGTCTTTGCTCAGGCGAAACCGCACGGTGATCTGGCTGCTCTCGGTGCGGGAAACTGACGTGAGAATGTCGACTCCGTCGATGCCGGCAATCGAGTCTTCCAGCGGTTTGGTCACCTGCGACTCAATCACTTCGGACGAGGCACCTTGCAAGCGCGTGCTGACATTCACCAGCGGTTCGTCAATGCGCGGGTACTCGCGCACCGCGAGCTTCTGGAACGACACCAGCCCCACCAGAACCAGCAACAGGGACATCACGCACGCCAGTACCGGCCTGCGGATCGAAGTCTCGGACAATCGCATAAGCTACTTTCTCACCGGAGCGGTTGCGCGGGTCAGGTCCACAATGCGTACCGCAACGGCATCGCCGCGCAGCAAGCGCGTCTGCCCTGCCGTGACGATCTGATCACCCGCCTTCACGCCCTCCAGAATCTCGACTTTGCCGCCAACGCGCACGCCCAGTTTGGCTTCCATGCGCTGGGAGACTTTGGCACCGTCAGGTCCATCCACCACTTTGAACAGTAACTGGCGGTTGCCCAAGGGTACGAGGGCTTCTTCAGGTACCACAACGGCACCTGTGCGAACTTCAAACACCACCCGGCCGCGGGCGAACATGCCTGGCTTGAGTTGGGTAACGACACCCTCTAGCCGCGCCTGCACCAACAGGGCGCGTCCGTCTGCGGCCACTTGCGAATCCAGCGCGTCGATGCGGGCCTTGTAAATCTGCCGCGGCATCGCGTCCAGCGTCACTTCCACCGTCTGGCCGGTGTGGACACGGCCCAGGTACTGTTCCGGCAGCCGGAACTCCATGACCATGGACGACAAGTCTTCCAGGTTCACGATGTCGGCACCGTCTTTCACATAGTCACCAACATTCACACGGCGGATGCCCACCGTTCCGGCAAACGGTGCGACCACGCGCAGTCGCTCCACCTGGGCCTGGGCCAGCACCACTTGGGCATCGGCCACCTGCTGGGCTGCGATGTTCTGGTCGACCGCACTTTGGCTGACAAATCCCTGGGATTGCAACTCGCGGCTGCGCGCCAGGTTGGTCCGGGCAATGTTGGCCTGGGCTTGGGCCTGCTGCATTTGGGCGCGCGGTAACGTGTCATCCAGCTGCACCAGAAGCTGCCCACGCTTGACAAACTGACCGTCACGAAAACCCAATGCGGCGATGCGCCCGCTCACTTCCGGCCGCAGCATCACACCCTGGCGGGATTTGAGGGAACCGACGGCCTGCACGTCGTCCATCAACGTCTGGCTTTCTGCGCGACCCACTTCGACACTGGCGGGGCCTGTGGGCGCACCCGACCCACCCGGGCGGGCACTTGCTGCTGGCGTACCGGGCGCACCAGGCTGGGTTGCTGCGCCGATTACCGTTGCCGGTGTTGCTGCGCGTTGGAACCACCATGCGCCGCCACCTGCAAGCGCCAAGCCGATCACGGCCACCACCGCGTGGATTTTTTTCAAACGATTCTCCTTGGGAGCAGTGAAGCGGACGATTATGCCCAGAACACACTGTTTTTCCGTATTGGTAGGGGCGATTACCCCACAGAGTCAAGCTTGAAATGAACGGGCTTGCCGGTGTGCGCAATGCCTGGTTTTCTCGCGCGAACAATCAGATCGTCCAAATCGTCGGCATCTTTGCGGGGCACAACCCGCACACTCTCGGCCACAAATCCGGCCGCAGTGATTTCCGAAACGATGGCGTCAGGGTCGCCGAAATACCGGGTTGGCTGACCCTGGTGAAGTGTGACCCTCCGGTCGTGGCCAAAAGACTTCAGCATTTTCTGGTTGGTCACTTCACCGCACATGGTTAGCACTACGAAGCCGCCACCGGTTTTCAATACCCTGTAAACCGCCGCGAGGCAACTGGCGCGGTCCTCTGCGATGAGGCAATGCAGACAGTGGCCATCCACCACCAGATCAAACTTGGCGTCGCCGCAAGTCGAGAGGGTGAGAACGTTGTCAACGCGGAATTTCACATTTGTGCTGGCAGCGCGTGTGCGTTCTACGGCCCATTCGATCCAGATGTTGGAGCCATCACAACCCCATATCCTTCAGAAAATCAACGCCAGCTTGACAGGTAACAAATCGTAAGTGGCGGTGATCACGAGTAGTAATTCACGCTATCGCGATTGCATCGCAGAGGCAGAGAGCCGACTATTGAGTCCGGGAGCGTTCAACCTGTTCTTGAGAGGTGGTTTGCCATGCGACTGCGTAATAGTTTCTGGGCATTGCTGGGGCGAAGCCGCGAGGTAGCACCTCATGGTTTGATCGAAGATGTTCGCCACGCGATGCTGGCGGCGCTCGACCTTTTCTGCGGCTCCGCGTATCTTGACCTTGACGATCGAATCAGCAATGCCCGCGACCTTGATGCGCTGTGGTACCTGCGGTCACCATTGATGATCGCCATCGCCGAAAACCACGGGGAGGCACTCGCCCGTGATCAGATGCTCGAAATCACCAAGATGTTTGCTGGCTTCCAGCCCGGGGCCGACTGAGGAACTGCAGCCCGAATTTCTGCACTTGAAAAGCTGCTTCTTGCCCGCCCTGCCGTCGACAGCAAGAAAAGGTCGCTGGTCCTGGAGCCAGTTAACTGCAGAGTGAAGAGTCTGCGCAGCATGGATTCACTGATCAGTACAATCACGACTCATTTCCCAGGACAAAACGAGGACAAAACTTTGCAAAAGTGGGGCGTTTTCTGCCCGACTTCGCAGGATGTTGGCCCATTGCCTTCGCGCAGGTCTGGCACTTCCACGATGCCCACTTTGGGTGTGATGGTGCAGTGGGGGTGTTGATTCATAAGGATTTTTCATGAGTTTGAAATGCGGCATCGTTGGTTTGCCCAACGTGGGTAAGAGCACTTTGTTCAACGCGCTGACCAAGGCGGGGATTGCGGCGGAGAATTACCCCTTCTGCACCATCGAACCCAACGTGGGCATCGTGGAGGTGCCGGACCCGCGCATGGCGCAGTTGGCCGAGATTGTGAAGCCCGAGCGCATCGTGCCCGCAGTGGTGGAATTTGTGGACATTGCCGGGCTCGTGGCGGGGGCCAGCACGGGCGAGGGACTGGGCAACAAGTTTCTGGCGCACATTCGCGAGACTGATGCCACCATCAACGTGGTGCGCTGCTTTGAAGACGATAACGTCATTCACGTGGCTGGCAAGGTCGACCCGATTTCCGATATTGAAGTGATTCAGACTGAGCTGTGTCTGGCCGATCTGGCGGCGGTAGAGAAGGCCTTGCACCGAGTGACCAAGGCGGCCCGCTCGGGTGACAAGGAGTCCATCAAGCTGGTCGCGATTCTTGAGAAATGCCAGGCCGCTCTCAATGAGGCCAAGCCGGTGCGAGCGCTCGACTTTTCCAAGGAAGAGCAACCTTTGTTGCAGCAATTCTTTTTGATCACGGCCAAGCCCGCCATGTTCGTTGCCAACGTAGCGGAAGACGGTTTTGAAAACAATCCGTTTCTGGACCGATTGACCGCCTTTGCCAACGCCCAGAAAGCACCGGTGGTGGCGATCAGCGCCAAGCTCGAAGCGGAAATGTCGGAGATGAGCGACGATGACCGCCTGATGTTTCTGGAGGAGTTGGGTCTGCACGAACCGGGTCTGAACCGTCTGATTCGCTCGGCCTACAAGCTGTTGGGCCTGCAAACCTATTTCACAGCCGGGGTGAAAGAAGTGCGTGCCTGGACCATTCACGTGGGCGACACTGGCCCGCAGGCTGCAGGTGTGATTCACACCGACTTTGAAAAAGGCTACATCCGCGCCCAGACCATTGCCTTTGAGGATTTCATTGCCTACAAGGGTGAGCAGGGTGCCAAGGACGCCGGGAAGATGCGGGCCGAAGGCAAGGAGTACGTCGTCAAGGATGGCGATGTGATGAATTTCCTCTTCAGTTCCTGACAGATGCTGCACTTCTAGTGCTTGCCTCCGCGCCGGTCTTTCCAATATCGCCATCCGATAGTTTTTGCCCCATTAGGCGCATGCAGATTGCGTAAGCAGCTATCAAGAATATAGCGCGTACTTCACCAAAAGCGGACCAGACCCGTCAATGCCGCAGTCATGGTGAGATAGCGCAAGAACTTCCCCAGCGCCATATACAACAGGCATGGCCAGAACGGCAATTTCAGCCAACCCGCTACGGCGCACAGGGGGTCGCCCACCGCAGGCAACCACGCCAGCAGACACGCCTTGGGACCGAGCTTTTGCAACCAGTCCAGCACGCGGACATGGTGCCGGGAATGGTTGTATTTGTCGGCCACGCGGTGTGCTGCATAGCCCATCCACCAATCCACCGCGCCGCCCAGTGTGTTTCCTGCGGTGGCAACCAGGATGGCGGGCCAAAAAAGTTCAGGATTAAGTTGCACCAGCCCAAACACCACGGGCTCAGAACCCAGTGGAAGGAGCGTGGCCGAGATAAACGACACCACGAACACGGTGCTCAGCCCAAATTGGGGCAAAGCGAGCAGGGTGAGGAGTTGATCAATCCAGGACGGCATGCCGTGCAGTGTAGTTTTTTTCGCAAAATTTCAATTGCTGAAAATATGGGTAGCTAGAATGCAGGCTGACTGGCGTTACCGCACACCACCGCTTCACCCAACCCCCCTCCCGAATTCCGCATGCACATTGGTCACTTCGCTTTGGCGAATTCCCTGATGGTTGCCCCTATGGCGGGCGTGACCGATCGGCCGTTTCGGCAATTGTGCAAGCGCCTGGGTGCCGGGTACGCAGTAAGCGAGATGGTGACTTCCCGGCGCGACCTGTGGAACACGCTCAAGACTTCGCGTCGAGCCGACCACGCCGGGGAACCAGGGCCGATTGCGGTGCAGATTGCGGGTACCGAGCCGCAAATGATGGCCGATGCAGCGCTGTACAACATCGACCGCGGCGCACAGATCATCGATATCAACATGGGCTGCCCTGCCAAGAAGGTCTGCAACAAGTGGGCCGGCTCTGCGCTGATGCAAGACGAGAAGTTGGCGCTGGCTATCGTGGAGGCAGTCGTGGCTGCATGTGCCACGCGCAACGTTCCTGTCACCCTGAAGATGCGTACCGGCTGGTGCCAGCAGCACAAGAACGCTGTGGCGCTGGCACGCTTCTTTGAGAGCGCTGGCGTGCAGATGCTGGCCGTGCACGGTCGCACGCGAGAGCAGGGCTACAAGGGCGCTGCCGAGTACGAAACCGTTGCTGCGGTGAAGGCTTGCGTCTCGATTCCAGTGGTCGCCAACGGCGACATTGACAGCCCCGAGAAGGCGCGCGATGTGCTGCGCCGCACAGGCGCCGATGCCATCATGGTGGGGCGTGCTGCGCAGGGGCGGCCCTGGATATTTCGCGAGATCGGCCACTTTCTGGCAACGGGTACGCAACTGGCGCCGCCACTGGTCAGTGAAGTGAAACGCCTTTTGCTGGAGCATCTGCACGACCACTATGCCCTGTATGGCGAGTTTTTGGGCGTGCGCTCAGCGCGTAAACACATTGGCTGGTACGTTCGTGCACTGCCAGGCGGTGAGGAGTTTCGAGGGCAGATGAACGCGCTGGAAAACAGCGCGGAACAGACTGCAGCAGTGGAGCAGTTTTTCGACAGATTGAATCTACGCATGGACCGTATTCCCGCGCACTGTGAGGAAACGGCCACAACAAAAAAGGGGACACGCATGGTTGAGGTGGCAGTATGAGCAAGAAGCTCATCGAAGAATGTGTGCGCAATAGTCTGGAAGGCTATTTCCGGGATTTGCGCGGTACCGAACCCGGTGGTTTGCATGACATGATCGTGCGCGTGGTCGAAAAGCCCTTGCTGGAGATCGTCATGAAGCAGGCTGATGACAACCAGTCCAGGGCGGCACAGTGGCTCGGTCTGAATCGCAATACCCTGCGCAAGAAACTGCTGGAACACAAGCTCATTCAATAGCCCGCCCGCATTCGCGCGGTTGCCGTGCCGCGCTGCAATTACTTCCTTTCACAACATTTCACAGTCCTATGAACGCACTTATTTCAGTCTCGGACAAGACCGGTCTTCTTGAACTCGCGCAGGCGCTGCAGGGGGCTGGTATCAAGCTACTCTCTACCGGAGGCACCGCCAAACTGTTGGCAGACAACCAGATTGCAGTAACCGAAGTGGCAGAGATGACTGGCTTTCCCGAAATGCTCGATGGCCGCGTGAAAACCCTGCACCCGCGTGTGCATGGGGGCCTGCTGGCGCGCCGCGATGTGCCCGCACACATGGCAGCTCTTGCCGAACACCACATCGACACCATCGATGTGCTGGTGGTCAATCTCTACCCGTTTGAAGCCACGGTGGCCAAAGCCGGCTGCACGCTGGAGGATGCGATCGAGAACATCGACATTGGTGGCCCGGCCATGGTGCGCAGCGCCGCCAAGAACTGGAAAGACGTTGCCGTGCTGACTGACCCCGCGCAATACGCTGGCGTTATTGCGGAACTGCAGGCCAATGGCTGCGTGTCGCAAAAGACCAAATTCGCTTTGTCAGTGGTCGCATTCAACCGCATCAGCCAGTACGACGGTTCCATCAGCGACTATCTGTCCGCTGTTCCCTTGGGCGATGCAGCGCCTGCGGGCGACATTACGCCTGCGCTGGAGCACTTCCCTGGCCAAACCAACGGGCGCTTTGTCAAAGTGCAGGATTTGCGCTACGGCGAAAACTCCCACCAGAGTGCCGCGCTTTACCGCGACCTCTACCCTGCAGCCGGTTCATTGGTGACGGCCAGGCAACTGCAAGGCAAGGAACTCAGCTACAACAACATCGCCGACGCCGACGCGGCGTGGGAATGTGTCAAGGGGTTTAACACACCTGCCTGCGTTATCGTCAAGCACGCCAACCCCTGCGGTGTAGCTGTCGGCGCCGATGCGCTGGAGGCCTACAGCAAGGCGTTTCAGACCGATCCCACCTCCGCTTTTGGTGGCATTATTGCCCTCAATACGCCGTTGGACGAGCGAGGGGCGCTACAAATTTCGAAGCAGTTTGTGGAGGTGTTGATGGCACCCAGCTACACGCCCGAAGCGCTGGCCGTGTTCAAGACCAAAGTGAACGTGCGCATTTTGCAGATCGACCTGCCGCAGGCGGGCCAGGGCCGCAATACGATGGACATGAAGCGCATTGGCTCCGGCATGTTGCTGCAAACCGCCGACAACCATGAACTGGCGCTTGCCGACCTGAAAGTGGTCACCACCAAGCAACCCACCGCCGAAGAATTGAATGACATGTTGTTTGCCTGGAAGGTGGCCAAGTACGTCAAGAGTAACGCCATCGTTTTCTGCAAGGGCGGCATGACCATGGGCGTAGGTGCCGGCCAGATGAGCCGGTTGGACTCCGCGCGCATTGCCAGCATCAAGGCGGGCCACGCCAATCTGTCATTGGCGGGAACCGTGGTCGCTAGCGATGCTTTCTTTCCGTTCCGTGACGGTCTGGATGTGGTGGTCGATGCTGGCGCCACCTGCATCATCCAGCCGGGTGGCTCCATGCGCGACGACGAGGTGATAGCCGCTGCCAATGAGCGCGGCGTGGCGATGGTTTTTTCCGGGGTGCGGCACTTCCGGCATTGAGGTTGTTCTGGCCTGTAGCGCCCGTCCTGATTGCGTGAGCAGCTATATTATTTATAGCAATTTCGCAAGTGCGCGAGCACTTCTATCCGGAGTAATCAGCCCAGACGGAACACGCCCGCGGTGCGCAACAAATCGCGTCCCTGTTGCTCCAGTGCGCGTGCAGACTGTGCGGCGCTCTCCGCCATAGGCACGTTTTGCTGGGTTGCCTGGTCGATATTGACAATCAATTGCGCCACCCGGTCGATGGCAATACCCTGTTCCACCGACGCGTTCGAAATATCGGCCATCAGCGAAGCCACCCGGTGCACGGCTTCGATCGAGGAGTCAATGGTGGTGCGCGCATCACTGACCTGGGCCAGACCATTTTCCACCTGGTGCACCGAGTCATCAATCAGGCTCTTGATTTCCTTGGCGGCTGCGGCGCTGCGACCGGCCAGGCTGCGCACTTCGCTGGCCACCACGGCAAAGCCACGCCCTTGCTCACCGGCACGCGCTGCCTCCACCGCGGCGTTGAGCGCCAGAATATTGGTCTGAAAAGCGATGCCGTCAATCACGCCAATGATGTCGGTGATCTTGCGCGAGCTGCTCGCGATGGTGTCCATGGTGCCGACCACTTTACCCATGGCAGCTCCGCCGGAAGTCACGATATTGCCAGCCTCTTGCACCAGTTGATTGGCGGCTTTGGCATTGTCAATGTTGTGCTTGACCGTGGTGGAGACTTCTTCCATGTTGGAGGCGGTTTCCTGCAGGCTTGATGCCTGCTCGTCCGTGCGGCCCGCAAGTGCCTCATTGCTTTGACTGATGCCATTGGCCTCGCCACTGACGGATTGAGCGCTGGCCAGCACCGTATGCGCTATGGAAGCCAGCGCGCGTTGCATGGCGAACAGGGAGTTCATCAGCTGCCCCACTTCGTCGCTGCCAGAATTGTCAATTTTGTTGGCCAGATAGCCTGCTGCAATTTGCTTGGAAATGGCGACCGCCGCGTTGATCGGTTCTGTGATGTTGCGCTGCAAACGCCAGCCCAGTGCCCAGATGACAGCCAGCCCGATCAACAGGCCAATAACGCCCTCTGCGCGTGCCGCCGCGTAGGCAACGTCGGACTCGTCCATGGTCTGCTTGGCATAGATGTCTTGCTGCGCCAGCTGCGCGTCCAGACTGTTTTGCAGCTGCGCAAAAAGAGGTTCGGCCTTGTTGCGGTAGATACCAATGAGCTGGCCGAGGTCATTGGAGCGCATGGCTTGCAAAGCGGGCTTGAGGCCCTCAGCGATATAGCGTGTGCGCAGTTGCACAAATTCGTCCTGAACCGTTTTTTCTTCAGGAGTGTGCCCAATGGCCAGGTAGCTGTCCCAGGTCTTGTCGATGGTGTCGCTGTTTTTCTCAATTTCAATCACCAGGCGCTGTGTCTCTGCTGGGTTGGACAGGGCAATGGCGGCGGTCAACGCTGCGTGGTTGCGCAGTTGCAGGCGGGCTATCGTGTCCAGGCGCAGAACGGCACCCGCGCCTTCGCGGTACAAGGATTCAACCTGTCGATTGGTCGCACCCATGCCCGAAATCCCCAGCCACCCGATGGCAACCATCAGGATGGAGGCCAGCAGCAACAGGTAAACCAGTCGACCGCGAATGCCGGGGTGGGTGACCTGGTCGAAACGGCCCAGCAGGCCGGTACGCACGACATGGCCGCGCTCGATGCGCAAGCCTCGTGCCTTGCCCTCACGAAAGCGCCGGTAAATGGCATCGGTCGGGGCAATCACTTCAGTCGGGGGCTTCATGCGTACCGAGGCAAAACCCACCATCACTCCACGCTCCCACATGGGCGAGACGTTGGACAGGACCCAGTAAAAGTCGCCATTCTTGCGCCGGTTCTTGACCATGCCGGTCCATGAGCGCCCCTCATGGAGGTATTTCCACATATCGGCAAACGCTTCGGTAGGCATGTCAGGATGGCGCACCATGTTGTGCGGCTGGCCCACCAGCTCCTCCTCGGACCAGCCACTGGCTTCGATGAAGTCGGCATTGGCAAAGGTGATGACACCTTGCAGATCGGTGCGCGAGATGGGCGACTGGTTGTCTCGCAAGACGTATTCTGTAGCGGTGACGGGTTGGTTGTTGCGCATGTGGTCCGAGTCGTGAAAATGGGTAAATCTTGGCCGCTTGAATTGAATGTAAACAGGTACGCAGAAGCCATGTTCACCATAGCAGTTTGCGGCAGCACACGCAAGCGGTCGTCCATGGGGCGTGGCACATAGAGTGGCGATGCCAGCGCCTAGAATCCGTCCGCTGTCATCTGCAAACCATTGTCATGCGTTTTTACGACCGAGATATGGAGCAGGTGTTGCTGAGTCCATCTGTTTATTTTCTTGAAAGCCGTCGCCAATGAATCTCGGTCATCACGTGGAGAGCTATCGGTTCGCCGACATCGTGACGCTTTGGGCCCGAGAGACGCTACAGCACGAGCAGGTCATCGCAAGGGCTTTGGCCAAGGGCGTGGTACGCGACGGACTTCGGGTGCAAAGTGTGGATTCGAAGTGGACAAACAGGGGGACCTTTGAATTACGAGGCTTGCCATTTGTTGGTTATGTTGCCAAAGATGGAAACTTGCCTATCTTCATCAGGTCGTCGGCGCTGAATCACCTTAGAGACATTGTGGAGAACGCTGCTACGCCGGATGTACCGCTCTTGTTTGAGGAATTTGTGACGAAGCAGGATTTTCTCGCATGGCTCACCCAAACGGGACTGAATCCGCCTACCTTCTGGTTTCAGGGGAACGAACTCCTTCAAAGTTGAAGGGCGCGCATCTGTTCCGGCACGCTGCACAGAGTTGCCGATGCGCGACGCCCGTCTTCTGGGGGCCTAGAATTGACGAGTCGGACCCGTGTTCTCTTTGCTGGAAGGAAACCTGCTTATGTTTTTTCACCCGTTTCGAACAGTGCCATTGCTGAGTCTGGTTGCGTTGGTGTCGGCTGCTCCGTCCCTCGGGTTGGCACAAGAGCGACCTCAGTCACTGTACGAAAAGCGGCTCAGCATCATCAGAGGCACATCACCCGGCATCGTTATCTATGGTGGCGAAAAGCCTGCGGTACCGGCACCGGCGGCAGTACCGGCACCCGCACCGGTAGCGGCGGCGTCAGCACCCAAGGCGTTGAAGGCGGAGTCAAAGCCGACTACTGAGGCGTTACCCCAAGCGCCCGCCAAGTCTGAGTTCTTGAGCACGCTGCCACGTTTGAGCGGCAGGTCCATGAATACTGCTCGCAGTCTTGGCACGGGTGACGAAGGAATCAGGGTTCCAACCGCGCGATCGGCATCGCAACCTTCCGCGGATCCAGTGGCCAAACCTTAAGCGCGTGCCCGTGCGGGTGCGTGAGCCGTTGGACTATTGGCTTGAAAATTTGTCGACGAGGAACTTTGTCCATACGTCGAAGCCCAGTCGCTGCTGCCCCTTGAGTGAGCCCGAATGCACACCGTACAAGCGGTTCGAAACCCAACCCAGCCCGCTGCGGTCATTCATGCACAGGAATTATGACGAAGTCCAAATCCAAAAACTACCGCACCCAGGCAGAGCGTGGCGGTTCATGGCCCGGTCCTGGCTAAATTGGGTTGAAGCACTGGACGCGCCGGTTCCGGGCTGCGTAGCGGTTTTATACAGAGACGATCCCTGTAGTTGGGAAGGCCAGGTGGGCTTCTATTTGCGCCACGACGCGAGCTTTTTTTACCTCTTGGGTGGCAATCACCTGGAACAAGCAGGAGCACCACTATCCAGTGGAGGCCGTGCTGGGCTACCGGTGGCCGAAGTCTTCATGCTGAGCTGCGCCAGCCGCTTCCCCGGCGTTGCTGTCTGCGACGGAATTTTGCGTGTCAAACAGGCCGATAGCGCCCGTCCTGATTGCGTGAGCAGCTTCTTTTTTATAGCAGTTTGAATGCCTCCGCTGCCGCCTGAGAGCTGGTGACACACGCTACACGACAGGCTATGTGCCGTCAGACATGCTCAAACGGGTTCAAAATTTCCACGCCCAGTGTTTTGAAATCTGCCACATTGCGCGTTACCACCACTAACTGGTGCTGGCGGGCTGTGGCAGCAATCATGGCGTCCTCGTAAAGCGTGTCAGACTTGCCGTGCATCAGTTGCGCCCACTGCCTGAAGGTGATGGCATCCATGGTGAGCACGTTGTAGGCCTGCGCCACCTGGTCAAGCCAGGATTCAATTTCCAGCGTCTTGGTGGGATCTTGGGTGCGCGTCAGTTCAATCCCGGCCTGAATTTCACCCAGCGTGACAGCCGAGAGGTAAATCTGATCATCGCTCACCGTCTGCAACCAGGCCACGACGGCGCCATGCGGTCGCACTCTGCGAAGTTCAGAAACTACATTGGTATCAAGCAAGTACACGATGCTCAACCTGCGGGTTCGATCTTGCGCCGTTGCGCCTTTCCACGATCGGGCAATGGCAGTTCGCTTCGGGCGGTGTCGGTCAACAGGAGTTGCTTGAGTGATGGTCGCGCTCCGGCATGCAGCCTGCGCCATTCCTGAACTGGCACCAGCACGGCGGCCTCAGCCCCCCGCCGGGTCACCATCTGCGCCCCATCTGCCAGGCAGGCATCCAAAAATTCGCTGAACCGCGCCTTCGCGTCTTGAACGGGCCAAATTTGCATCAACTAGCTCCTGAGTGACTGGTTAGATGACTAGTTTAAAGACGGGATATGCGTGAGTCAAGGTGTTCAGAGGGCTCAAGGCCAGTTACCGCTGGAGAGCCGAGACCCTGTCCGAAGGTGGGCGGAGCGGCTTGCTGGCGCAGGCTCCATTTGCGGTTGCCACAGAGTGGACCGTCACGTCGCCCGTCCTGATTGCGTGAGCAGCTTCT
>JAIFLV010000096.1:42975-66094 GCA_020048895.1 Rhodoferax sp.
TCGGTGTGTGCTGCACTCATGAAACCGGCTTCGTAGAGGGCTGGTGCAAAGTACACGCCGCGATCGAGCATGCCGTGGAACAGGACATTGAAACGCTTGTTGTCGGTGGTCATGACCTTGGCGTAGTTTTGCGGCAAAGCATCGAACAGGAAGAAGCCGAACATGCCGCCTTCACTGTCCACGCTGAAAGGCACACCAGCCAGGTCGGCGGCGGCCTTCATGCCGGACATCAGTTTTTGGGTCTTTGCTGACAACGCTTCGTAGAAGCCAGGCTTGCGAATTTCACGCAGGGTGGCCAGTCCGCAGGCCGTCGCAATCGGGTTGCCCGACAAGGTACCGGCCTGGTAGACCGGACCGAGTGGCGCCATCAATTCCATGACAGCGCGCTTGGCGCCAAAGGCCGCCAGCGGCATGCCGCCGCCGATGACCTTGCCCATGACCGTCATGTCCGGCTCAAATCCGGGAATTAACTTGGCGTACACACTCTGTGCGCTACCCAGTGCCACCCGAAAGCCGGTCATCACTTCGTCAAAGATGAAGAGGGCGCCGTGCTGGGTGCACAACTCACGGCAGCGTTTCATAAACGGTACCGAAGCGCGCACAAAGTTCATATTGCCGGCAATTGGCTCGATGATCAGGCAGGCAAGGTCCTTGCCATGCAGCGCAAATGCCTCTTCGATCTGCGCCACGTTGTTGTACTCCAGCACCAGGGTGTGCTGCACCACTTCGGCAGGAACTCCCGCACTGGTGGCGTGGCCGAAGGTGGCCAGGCCCGAGCCGGCTTTGACCAGCAGCGCATCGGCATGGCCGTGGTAGCAGCCTTCGAACTTGATGATCTTACTGCGCCCGGTGGCACCCCGCGCCAGGCGGATGGCACTCATGCCCGCTTCGGTGCCGCTGCTGACCAGTCGCACCATGTCCATGCTGGGCACCAGGCTCAGAATTTCCTCGGCGAGTTCGACTTCGCGCTCGGTTGGGGCACCAAAGGAAAACCCTTCGGTGGCTGCCTTCTGCACGGCCTCCAGCACCGCAGGGTGGCCGTGGCCCAAAATCATGGGGCCCCAGGAGCCGATGTAATCAATGTAGCGCTGGCCATTGGCATCCCAGAAGTGTGCGCCTTGAGCGCGTTGCACGAAGCGCGGCGTTCCGCCCACTGCCTTGAAGGCGCGCACTGGTGAGTTCACGCCTCCAGGGATGACCTTTTGGGCGCGTTGGAACAGTTGCTGATTGCGGTCAGTGTCTGGTGTCATTGGGTGAGATTTCAAAGTTGGATTCAGGGGTTTCGTCGTCGCCATCGGGCTGTGCCCAGAACAGCCGGTCGGGTATCACATTGCCCATGCCGGGGCGAAAACCGTTGTGCAGACAGCGATCGAGGTAGGCCAGCGCCTCGGTGGCCGCCTCGGCCAACTCCACACCGCTGGCAATCAGTGCGGCGAGCGCTGCTGACAGAGTGTCGCCAGCGCCGGTGAATACGGCTTCAAAGCGTTCGAACTTGTTGCTGCACAGCACCGCGGCGGGGGAGCACAAGACGTTTTCAATGTACTGGTCGGGCAAGGGAATTCCGGTGACCAGGGTGTACGGCACGCCAAACTCGCTGGCCGCACGCGCAATGTCGCGGGCCGATGGATTGCGATCCGAAGTCCAGTCCGGCAACAGCCAGCGTACCAAGGTGCTGTGGTTCCCAACCAACACTGTGGTTTGTGGCAACAGAAGCTCGGTATACGCCTCCTGGTACAGGTCGATCTGGTCTTCGCGCCACCAGGACAGGTCGGGCATGTAGCCCACCACGGGGACATCAGCGTAGTCGGATGCCAGCGCTGCAATTGCACTCAAGTTCTCGGGCGACCCGACAAAGCCTACCTTGAATACCTGCACCGGAACGTCTTCCAGGATGGTGCGGGCCTGCTCGGTGACGGCTTCATCGTCCATGCAATAGTGGTCAATCACCTCGGAGGTGTCACGGGAATAGGCGCCAGTGACAACCGGGAGCGCGTGGGTGCCCACGGACGCCAAAGCTGTGATGTCAGCGGTGATGCCGCCTGCGCCACTGGGATCATTGGCATTGAACACCATGACGCAGGCCGCAGGGCCTTCGTCTTCGGTGTCGTGGTCGGAAACAGGGAGGGGCGATACCGACATGGGTGCGTCTGTCTAAGGGTTTGTCATCAGGCACAATGCCGAACTTCGGGTCTTCAGGGGGCTTTTTGCCTCCATGGCCTCTATACAATCGTTGCATTCTATTCGAAGGCCCTTTAAGCTGTGAGTGATACTAATACGTGGATGTGTCTGATTTGCGGGTGGATCTATGACGAGGCAGCGGGAGCTGTGGAGCACGGTATCGCGCCCGGTACCCGCTGGGCAGATGTGCCAATGAACTGGACTTGTCCGGAGTGTGGTGCCCGTAAAGACGACTTTGAGATGGTTCAAATTTGAAGATTCCGGGATACCGCGGTGGGAGTCGCGTCCATAGGGGTCCCCTGTTCAGGAGCGAGGTCTTGTGAGTAACGAAACACCCACTTTCAAAGTGCTCGTCATTGACGACAGCAACACCATCCGGCGCAGTGCCGAGATTTTTCTCAAACAGGGTGGCCACGAGGTGATGCTGGCCGAGGATGGGTTTGATGCTTTGGCCAAAGTGAACGACTACCAGCCTCAGTTGGTGTTTTGCGACATTCTGATGCCGCGGCTCGACGGCTACCAGACCTGCGCCATCATCAAGCGCAACCCCAGGTTTGCCGGTTTGCCAGTGGTGATGCTGTCGTCCAAGGATGGCGTTTTTGACAAGGCCCGTGGACGCATGGTCGGTGCAGAAGAGTATTTGACCAAACCATTTACAAAAGACCAATTGCTGCAAGCGGTGCAGCAGTACGGAGCCGTTTTGCAAGGAGCGAATTGATGGCAATAAAGAAAGTTTTGATCGTTGACGATTCCAAAACCGAGCTCATGTTCCTGACGGAGTTGCTGACAAAGAACGGCTATCTGGTTCGCACGGCTGAAAATGCAGACGAGGCGTTCAAGCGACTCACAGAAGAAAAACCCGAATTGATTCTGATGGATGTGGTGATGCCTGGGCAAAACGGGTTCCAGCTGACAAGGTCCATCAACCGCACTCCCGAGTATGCGGACATTCCCATCATTATCTGCACCAGCAAGAATCTGGAAACCGATCGTGTCTGGGGCATGCGTCAAGGTGCCAAGGACTACATCACCAAACCGGTCGACGCCGCTGAGCTGTTTTCGAAAATCAAGGCCTTGGGCTGATTTAGCTGACCCATGGCAAATCGCGAAGCTCTCAGGGAACTCCAGACCCGACTGGCAACCCGCCTGCAGGCGGCACGCACGCAAGGGGTGTCGGTGGCCTGGCTGGCGGTGCGCGCCAAAGGTCAGAACTATCTCTTTCCATTGGTTCAGTCAGGCGAAATATTCGCTTTGTCGCAACTCCAGCCAGTACCTTACGTGCTGCCCTGGTACCGTGGAGTCCTCAATATTCGTGGTGGACTGTACGGTGTAGTAGATCTCGCAGCCTTTGTCACAGGTGACTTTAGTTCGTCCGCCACGGCCAGCAGCGGGGAGGCGAGTGTTGTGACGCTCAACGCTGCTCTGGAAGTTAATTGCGCGCTCCAGGTCGATAGTCTTCTGGGGCTGCGGGCTGCGGAGGCATTTGTGTCTTCGACTGCGCCCGATGCAGGAGCGCCTGGTTATTTCGGCAATCGTTTTGTCGATGCTGCCGGTGACTTGTGGCAGGAAATCAATTTGCGCACGCTAGCCCAGGACCCCAACTTCCTGAATATTCGCGCTTAGTCCATCTTTGAGGTTTCACCATGTCTGTTGTTGATCAAATCAAGAATCTTTTTTCAAAGAAGCCGACTGACTCGGAGATGGAGTCGCGCCTGAGTCTTGCCACGCCCGATGGCGGTGCCTATGTGGCGGGCAGTGAAACGGTGCAGGTCGACCACTCCCCGAAAGCCGAGCAACGCACATCCATGGGTGGCTTGAGCGAGAAGAAGCGACAAGATACATCCGAAACCATCAGCCTGCCCGTTTTGGGCCAGCGCACCGTGGAGCAGCACCAGCGCTTGCTATCAGGGTTGTTGGCAGGCTCGCTTCTGGTGCTCGCAGGGGTCACATTTTGGGTCTTGAGCCAAGCTGACAAGACGGCCCAGCAACTCGGGGCGACTGGCCAGGCGCTCATGCAGTCCCAGCGGTTGGCCAAGTCAGTATCGCAAGCACTGGTGGGGAATGCGCAGGCCTTCAACGACGTTGCCGAGAGTGCCGGCGTGTTGGCAAGAACAACACGGGGATTGCGGGCAGGCGATGACGAATTGCGCCTGAGTGCGCTCAATGAGGATCGTTACGCGCACGAGATGGAAAAAGTGATGCCGTTGGTTGACCGAGCCGAAGCCAACGCCAAGGCGGTCATGGGTCAGCAAAAAGTCATGACGCAGATTGGTACCGGACTGCGGCTCATCAATCGCCAGTCGTCCGATATGCTGGAGATGGCCGAAGCCATTTCGTCTATCAAGGTCCAGCAAAACGCGTCTGCGTTTGAGATCGCAGCCGTGGGGCAGCTTGTCATGCTGACTCAGCGCATCGGCAAGTCTGCCAATGAATTTTTGAGCGCAGAGGGAGCGAGCCCTGAAGCCGTCTTCTTGTTGGGCAAGGATCTCAATACGTTCAAGGAATTGGTCGTCGGTTTGCAAACCGGCAACAGTGAGCTCAAGTTGTCGGCTGCCAAGGATGTGGCGACAAAGGAGCAGCTCGTTGCACTGAGCGAAATGTTCGAGCAAACACGGGTTCAGGCTGCTTCCATTTTGGGTAATTTGCAGGGCTTGGTTGCCGCCAGAGAAGCACAAGGTGCGATCGTTGGCGACAGCGAACCGTTGCGGCGCAATTTGGAGGAGCTCCAGGGTGAACTGTCTGCTCAAACCGGCATAGGCACATTTGCCCTGGTTGCGTTGATTCTCGGTGCCACGCTGGCCTTGGCGTGTGCTGCGGGGCTGTCGTATGTGCAATTGCAAGACAGCCGCAAACGGCAGGACGTGGCAGAAAACCAGCGACTGGAGGCAGAACGTCAGGAACATGAAGCCAAGCGCATTAACGATGCCAACCAGGCCGCTATTTTGCGACTCATGAATGAATTGCAAACAGTTGCCGAGGGCGATCTGACGCAAGAGGCCACGGTGACCGAGGACATTACCGGCGCTATCGCCGATTCGGTCAATTACACCGTGGAAGAGTTGCGTTCGTTGGTGGCCAGTGTGCAAAATACGGTTACCCGGGTAGCACAAACTACCGCCGATGTGGATGCCACCTCGACCGAGCTGCTTGCGGCATCGAATGAACAGTTGCATGAAATTCGCGAGACGGGTAACTCGGTGGTGGACATGGCGGGGCGCATTAACGATGTGTCGACCCAGGCCCAGGAGTCAGCCACGGTGGCGCGCCAGTCGTTGCAGGCGGCCGAGTCGGGATTGCAGGCGGTGCAAAACGCCATCGGTGGTATGAACTCCATTCGCGACCAGATCCAGGAAACGTCCAAACGCATCAAGCGGTTGGGCGAATCCTCACAGGAAATCGGGGAAATCACCGAGCTGATTTCCGACATTACGGAGCAGACCAACGTGCTCGCGCTGAATGCCGCCATTCAGGCAGCCTCTGCGGGTGAGGCGGGACGCGGCTTCTCGGTGGTGGCTGAAGAAGTGCAGCGGCTGGCCGAGCGCTCGGGCGATGCAACGCGCCAAATCTCAGCGTTGGTGAAGGCCATTCAGACCGATACCCAGGACGCCATCGGCGCTATGGAGCGTTCGACCCAGGGTGTGGTCGAAGGTGCGAAGTTGTCAGACAATGCCGGCACGGCGCTGACCGAGATCGACCGCGTGTCCAGACGCGTGGCAGAACTGATCGAGCAAATTTCTGTTTCCGCGTCACGCGAGGCCGGCTTGGCCAATGAAGTCGCCAGCAATATCCAGCACATCTTTGCAGTGACCGAGCAGACCGGGGACGGTACGCGGGAGACCGCCAATCAGGTGCGCGAATTGTCGCGAATGGCGGAAGAATTGCGCCAATCGGTATCACGTTTCAAGATCGCTTGAACCCCACTGCCGCGCTTGACCCGATAAGCGATTCCAGGAGAGCCCGAACCTATGTCATCACTTTCTGCTGCTCCGGGCACCCATGAGGTGGAGGCAAGTGACCTCGGCCCGCTGGCATGGGTACTCGATGAATTGCACAAGTCCCTCGACGGTGCCACCAAGGCCATTCGCCGCTTCGTGCGCGATGCCGAGATGGCGCGTGGTTCGGACATTTCGGAGCTGGACGCGAGCCACTTGCGCATTGCGCGCCA
Organism: Rhodoferax sp.; assembly: GCA_020048895.1. Classification (GTDB taxonomy): domain Bacteria; phylum Pseudomonadota; class Gammaproteobacteria; order Burkholderiales; family Burkholderiaceae_C; genus Allorhodoferax. The sequence goes on from JAIFLV010000096.1 coordinate 49,319, forward strand.
GCAACTGCATCAGGCCGTCGGGGCACTGGAGATGGTTGGCATGGAAGCGCCGGCCAAGATGCTGCGGGCTATGGAAGCGCTGGCGCAGAAGTTTGTGCAGCGCCCCGAGTTGTGCAGCGACCACGCCGCCAACATGGTGGAAAAAGCAAGTTTTGCGTTGGCACAGTACCTCGAAGGTGTGCTCAAGGGAAAAAATGCACCCTCGGTTGCGCTTTTCCCCCAGTACCGCGCGGTGCAGGAGCTGGTGGGGGCAGACCGCATTCACCCCGCCGATTTGTGGCCGCATGCCTGGCGCTGGATCAGCGTTCCGGTGCCCGCAGGACAGTCCGCCCTGCACTACGAACCGAGCCTGCGCAGTCAAATGGACCGTGCGGTTCTGAAACTGGTGAAAACCGGTGACGCGGAGGGTGCTGAACGTCTGGCTGCGGTTTGTGCCGGCCTCTCAGTGGGTGAAGTCTCGGTGGAATCGCGCGCGTTCTGGATGATCGGTGCAGGTTTCTTCGAAGCTATGGCTGCCGGATTGTGCCCGAGCGACGGGTTCACCAAGCGTGCTGCTTCACGTGTGTTGCAGCAGTATGCGACGTTGGCCAAGGGTGAAAGAGATGTTTCGGACCGGCTGGCGCAGGACCTGCTTTTTTTCTGTTCGATTGCGGCGCCCGACAATGCGCAGGACGTGCCGGCTCTGACCGCGGTTCGCTTGGCCTATGGTTTGCATCAGGACAGGGCGATCGACTATGAGACCGAGCAGTTCGGGCGGTTCGATCCGGCACTGCTGGTGTTGGCACGCAAGCGCATTGCTGCGGCAGCCGAGACCTGGTCGGCCTTGGCTGGTGGGGATACGCACCGTATCAAGATGGCTGGCGAGCAGTTCAACAGTTTGGCCGATTCCATGCTCAAACTGCATGCAGAAAGTGCATCGCTGGCCCGGGCGCTCACCGATGCCGTGGATGCCACGGTTCGCTCTGGCAGTGCGCCCACGCCTCCTGTAGCGATGGAGGTCGCAACCGCCGTACTGTATCTGGAGGCGGCTTACGAAGATCTCGACCCAACCGATTCACACATGGCTGAGCGCGGTGCCAGACTTGCGCAGCGGCTTGGGCATGTGACTTCGGGTGGCCAGCCGGAACCACTTGAAGGGTGGATGGAGGAACTCTATCGGCGAGTCAGCGATCGCCAGACCATGGGAAGCGTGGTGGATGAATTACGAACTACCCTGGCCGCCGTGGAGAAGTCACTCGACGAGTACTTCCGCAACCCAACCGACCGCTCTCCGTTACGGGAGGTGCCTAGCCAGTTGTCACAGATGCGGGGCGTTTTTTCAGTGTTGGGCCTGGATCAACCATCGCTGGCGGCCTTGCGCATGCGTAGCACGGTCGAACATTTTCTGGTTGATGAGGGTGTGTCTGCCGGGGCTCGAAATGCCGCATTTGAGACCCTAGGAAACAGCCTGGGAGCGATGGGCTTTTTGATTGACATGCTCGGCTATCAGCGGGCACTTGCGAAGAAGCTCTTTGTTTACGATGAAGCGTCTGGCGAGTTCAAGCCGCTGATGGGCCGTGAGCGCGTGCAAACGTCTGTGGCTACTGCAGTTCCTGCATCCGTGCCCGAACTACCCGTGCTCGCGTCACCGCCTGTGCCGGTACCACCCGCCGCTGCGCCTGCGGTCGTTGATGAAGGCGGGGCGGAGGAAGATGACGAGCTGTTGGAGATCTTTCTGGAAGAAGCCCGTGAAGTGGTGTTCAACGGGCAGGCAGCGATCAAGGCGCTGGCCGTTGAGCCTTCCAACCTGGCAGAACAGACGACTTTGCGCCGCGCGTTCCATACGCTTAAAGGCAGTTCGCGCATGGTTGGTTTGACCGAATTTGGTGAAGCCGCCTGGTCGTTTGAGCAAATGCTCAACGCATCGTTGGCAGAGCAGCGTCCGGCTACAGACGCGCTGATCACCTTGTCGTCGCAGGCGATGGGCGCTTTTGGACGCTGGGTCGAAGATATCGCAAGCCACGCAGACGTTGCGTGGAGCGCGCAGGACTTCCGGCGCACGTCGGATGCACTTCGACTTTCCAATCAACTGCTGGCGCTGCGTGTGCCCGGCGACACATCGGTTGAACCGGATCTGGTGCAAGACGAGGTGGTGCCGGATGAAGTGGTGACGGATGAGGTGGTGCCGGCCGTGGCGGACGCTGAACCCGCGCTGCCACAGGTGGAGGTTGCGCTGTCCATAGTCCCGCAGGAGACGATGGAGGACGAGGAACCGCAGGCGGATTTCGCGTCCACGCAGTTGGTGGACAGCCTTGACTTCGGAGAAGCCGAACCCGAGCGAGACCTGCACCAGATTCCGCTGGCGGAACTCCTTGACTTCGACGCACCAGTGGCGAAACCCGATTTTGAAGCGACGACACTTGCCGGTGATCTGGAGTTGGGCGATCCGTCCTTGCGCGAAGGGCGACCTCAGCTCGACTTTGCACCGACCCAAACGGTGGATTTCGATGCAATGCTGGAGCTCAGCGTCGCCTCTGGCGCGCGCGCGTCGCAGCAATCCATCGCGCCCGAAGAACCGCTGCGGCAAGATCTGGGCGATTTTGACTTTGCAGGCCTGGAATCGGCGCCGGAGGACTCACCGCTGACGGCTTTGCCGAAGCTGGACATCCCGGGCAATGTGGAGTCGTTTGCGGTTTCAGAGGCATCCCAGGAAACGTCTCTGGACCATCTGGATTTTCCGGTGGTGCCTGCGGCCGACGCTGTTGTTGCCGAGCCTGTGCCCGCACTGGAAGAGATCGCTTTGCCGCCCGAGTTCGAGGAGAAGCCTGAGGCAGACAGCAATAGCGCGTCGACCGTAGAAGAGCCCGAACCCGCCGAGGAACCGCTGGATGCGCCGCAGGCTGACGCGTTGGAGGAACAGGTCAAGGTCATTGGCCCGCTGCGTCTAAGCATCCCTCTGTACAACGTCTATCTGAACGAAGCGGATGAGTGGTCGCGGCGTTTGCAAGTCGAGTTGAGTGAGTGGGCACTCGAATTGCACGAACCGGTCCCCGATGCTGCTGTCACGTTGGCGCATTCGTTGGGCGGCAGTTCGGCGACGGTGGGGTTTGTGGCACTTTCGGAGATGGCGCGTACGCTGGAACATGCCCTGCAGCACGTGCAATTGCATCGGCAAGGCAAGGCAGAGCACGCGCTGGCGTTTGTCAATGCGGGCGAAGACATTCGACGCTTGCTGCATCAGTTTGCTGCGGGCTTCCTGAAGGAGCCCAATGCTGCGCTGTTGCTGGAACTGCGTGCCATCATCGATGAGGAATTTGCTGACGTTGCGCCAGAAGATGTGCTGGGCGATCTTTCAGACGATTTGCTGGACGCGCTGAAGGACCAGGATTTGGAGCCCCCCGTCGAAGAGCTTGTATCGGACACCGTTGCCGATGTGCAAGACGCAGTCGATACACAAGTGCCACAGGAGTTGCTCGCCACAGTGGCACCTGCTAAGGCGGCTGTTGTGGAAGTGGCTCCCGCGCCGTTGACTCTGGTTGATGCAGAAGATGAGGACATCGATGCCATTGACCACCTGGATGTCGACCTTTTCCCCATCTTTGAAGAGGAAGCCGCGGAGTTACTGCCGCAACTCGGCGGTGCTTTGCGGCAGTGGGTGGCGCGCCCGGACAACCTGAGTGCCCGCAGTGAAGTGCTGCGCCTTCTGCACACGCTCAAGGGTAGTGCACGATTGGCGGGTGCCTTGCGACTCGGCGAAATGTCGCACCGCATGGAGTCCAGCATCGAGCATATCGGTTCGGAGGACTTGCAGACGGTGCAGATTGAGCCGCTGCTGACCCGGTTCGATGCGTTGCAGACCACTTTTGAAGGGCTCGGTGCGTTGCCGGCACCCGTTGCTGTCGAAGACGATGGCGCAAAAGACGCTACCGAGGAAGACGCGGCGGCCGCCACGACGGCCGAGGGGGTGCCCCAGGAGCACGCGCCGGCAACGGCAGTTGCCCAGTTGCGCCACGGTAACAACCAGTCGGTTCGGGTGCGCTCGCAGTTGCTTGATCGCTTGGTCAATCAGGCGGGTGAAGTCATGATCACCCGCTCGCGTATGGATGCGCGGCTGGTCCAGTTTCGCGCTTCGCTGGGTGAACTCGGTGGTAATCTCGACCGGTTGCGCCAGCAATTGCGGGATGTGGAGGTGCAGGCCGAATCGCAGATGCAATCCCGCCTGGCGCAAACCAAAGACATGTCGCAGTCGTTCGATCCGCTGGAGTTTGACCGTTTTACGCGCTTGCAGGAATTGACCCGGATGATGGCTGAGTCGGTCAACGACGTGGCCACGGTGCAGCGCAATTTGCAGCGCGCTGTCGAGGGAACCGAAGACGACTTGATTGCCCAGGGGCGGCAGGCACGTGAGTTACAGCGTGACCTGCTGCGCACGCGGATGGTGGAGTTCGAGGCCATCTCCGAGCGCCTTTACGGCGTTGTACGGCAGGCTGGCAAGGATACCGGCAAGCAGGTCCGGCTCGATATTGTGGGTGGCTCGATTGACATGGATCGTGGTGTGCTGGAACGCATGGCGCCCGCTTTCGAGCACCTGTTGCGCAACTCGGTGGCCCACGGGATTGAAGCGGCCGCGGTGCGCGAAGCGGCGGGCAAGCCCGCGATGGGCACCATCACCATTCAGGTCAGCCAGGTCGCCAATGACGTGTTCGTGGCTTTCAGCGACGACGGCGGCGGTCTTCACCTGGATCGGATACGTGCCATTGCCATCGCCAAGGGGTTGCTGCCAGCAGACGCTGCGTTGACGGATGAGGAGGCGGCCAGCCTCATCTTCGCACCCGGATTTTCGACCGCGGACCAGGTCACCGAGGTATCAGGGCGTGGGATCGGTATGGATGTGGTGCGTTCCGAAGTAAATGCGCTGGGTGGACGCATTGAAACGTCGACTCTTCAAGGTAAGGGGGCCACGTTCAAACTCGTGCTGCCACTGACCACTGCAGTCACCCAGGTCGTGATGTTGCGTATGGGTGAATTCACCATTGGCGTGCCTTCCAACCTCATGGAAACGGTGCTAAGGGTGCCTGCCAAGGATCTCGATGCCGCCTATCAGGCGCAGGTATTTCAGTTTGGCAGTGAGTCTCTGGCTTTCTATTGGGCGGGAGCACTGTTGCAGGTGTCGGCGCGCAGCAACGAAACCCAGACCAGGACACTGCCGGTGGCCGTGTTTCGCAGTGCCGGGCAACGGCTGGCATTGCACGTGGACGAAGTTCTGGGTAACCGCGAGGTCGTGGTGAAGAATCTGGGCCCACAGCTCGGACGCCTGCCCGGATTGGCAGGGGTTTCGGTACTAGCGTCTGGTGCGGTAGTGTTGATTTATAACCCGGTGGCATTGGCCTCTGTTTATGGTGAACAGGCGCGTCAGTTGCGCAGCACGACTGCCAGCGAAGTTAAGGCGGTGACCGCAGCGGGTGGCGTTCCTGCGGACGATTCAGGCTTGCTGACCGCCGTCAATCAGGTTCCTTTGGTGCTGGTCGTGGATGACTCCATCACGGTGCGCCGGGTGACACAGCGCCTTCTCAAGCGTGAGGGCTACCGGGTCGCGATGGCGGCCGATGGTTTGCAGGCGCTGGAGAAATTGCAGGAAGAACTGCCGGCAGTGGTTTTGTCAGACATCGAGATGCCACGCATGGACGGTTTTGATCTGGCACGCAATATTCGTGGTGACGAGCGTTTGCGCGGATTGCCCATCATCATGATTACGTCGCGCATCGCCGAGAAACACCGTGAGCATGCCAAGGAGTTGGGCGTAGACCATTACCTGGGCAAGCCCTATTCCGAAGATGAATTGCTGGGTCTTGTTCGTAGCTATTGCTTTGCTGAACAGGAATCCTAAGGTCTCTTTTTCACCACGGCATAACGCTCCAAAGTTTCTGTGCGCGCTTGTGCGTGATCGACTATCGGATGCGGGTAGTCTCGCCCCAGCGCAACGTTGGCTGCCGCCAGATCAACTGGCTTGGCCTGCCAGGGCGCATGAATGCTGCGGACATCGAGCGCTTTCAATTGGGGTAAATACCGGCGGATGAATATACCCTGTGCGTCGAATTTTTCGCTTTGGCTCACGGGATTGAAAATGCGAAAGTAGGGTTGTGCGTCACAACCACTGGAACTCACCCACTGCCATCCGCCGTTGTTGGACGCGAGATCGAAGTCGTTAAGCTTCTCGGCGAAGTAGCGTTCACCCCAGCGCCAGTCAATACCTAGATGTTTGACCAAAAAGCTTCCTGCCACCATGCGCAGTCGGTTGTGCATGTAGCCACTCTGGTTCAACTGGGCCATGGCTGCATCCACCAAGGGGTACCCGGTGCGACCTTCGCACCAGGCCAGGAATCGCCGATCGGCAAGTGCCCCGGACACCCATTGGATTTGGTCATACTCCGGCTTGAAGGCTGCTCCCACCACATGGGGAAAGTTCGCCAGAATCTGGAAGTAAAAGTCGCGCCAGGCCAACTCATTGAACCAAATCGACGCTCCGGAACTGCCCTGAACGCGTCGCTGCAGTGCCAATGCGACCAGTTGCCTGATGGAGACCGTGCCAAAACGCAAGTGCACACCCAGATAGCTCGGCCCTTTGACGGCAGGAAAATTGCGTGTCTCATCGTATCGGTCGATGCGCTCCCAAAAACTGGACAGCATGGTTTGCGCACCCGAGGTTCCCGGGACTATTCCAGGTACATCCCATTGGAATGACTCAAACCCCAACGTGGGCAGGTCAGGCACTGGCTGCGCGAACCGCTCAGGCCGCTTGGCAAGAGCATGCCAGCGCGACGGGAGAGGGGTGGTCGGCACTGCGGGACCTTCCAGCCGCGCGGACCATGCCCGCAGATAGGGGGTGAATACGCTGTAGGGTTTGCCGGTCTGTGTCAGGACTTCCTGCCGCTCAAACACAACATGGTCCTTGCACGTGAAGAAGCCAATGCAGTGCGCCTGCAGCGCGGCCGTCACACCACAGTCGCGTGCCAACGACACGGGCTCGTAATCGTGCGCCGCAAAAACAGCCTGTACGCCGAGTTCGTGCGCCAATGCGGGAATGGCCTGTCTACTTGCAGCATGCATGACAATCAGGCCGGTCTGCGCTTGTTGGCTGGCAGCGCGCAATTGCGCGTCGAGTTCAACCAGTGACTGTTGAATGAATGCAACCCGACGGTCCCGGCGTGGCAGGGGATCCAGGATCTCACGATCGAAGATGAATACGCAATGCACGGCAGCACAGCGCTGCAGTGCCTGTGCTAGCGCAGGATTGTCCTGCAGGCGCAAATCCCTCCTGAACCACACCAGGCCTGTACTGAATTCGAATGTCATGGGTGCCGCTAAAATCAACGTATGTCCGGCGATTCTGCTCCCATCAATCTGACGAACCATTTCCTGATCGCAATGCCCGGGCTGGAAGATCAGCTCTTCTCGAAAAGTGTCGTGTATGTGTGCGAGCATGGCGAGCGTGGTGCGATGGGTCTGGTGATCAACAAGCCTGCCGATATCAAGCTGTCTGCGCTGTTCGATACCGTCGACCTCCCGCTGACGCGAACGGATTTGCTGGATAGCCTGGTGTTTCAGGGCGGTCCGGTACAGGTGGAGCGCGGCTTTGTCCTGCACGGCGCCACCTTCGCCAGTGGCGAACAACCCGACCAACCGGTATATGCGTCAACACTGACCATTCCGGGTGGTCTGGAAATGACGACTTCCAAGGATGTGCTGGAGGCATTGGCGATCGGGTCCGGTCCACTCAAAGTGCTGGTGACGCTGGGCTACTCGGCCTGGGCCCAAGGCCAACTGGAATCCGAACTGGGCGAAAATAGCTGGCTGACTGTCAATGCGGACCAGGCCATTATTTTTGATACACCGGTCGATCAGCGCTATGAAAAAGCGCTGGCACTGCTGGGCCTGCAGTCGTGGATGCTTTCGACCCAGGTGGGTCACGCATGACGCAAACCGCAAGCTCTGCACACACATCGCCGGTTTCTTCGGCCCTCAACACTTTTCTGGCAATCGATTTTGGACTCAAACGCACCGGGGTGGCGGTAGGCAATCGACTGCTGCGCACAGCGCAGCCACTGGCTTCGATTGCTGCGCAGGGCGATGCACGCTTTGTACATGTGGAGCAACGCCTGCGGGAGTGGCAACCCGATGCGATCGTGATCGGTGTTCCGTACCACCCTGACGGCGCATCCCATGAAAACACGCTCAAAGCCAAGCGATTTGGCCGCCAATTGCACGGACGGTTCGGCTTGCCGGTGTTCGAAGTCGATGAGCGCTACAGCACGACAGAAGCGTTGCAGTTGGGCGCGCGTGACGCAGATGCCGCCTCAGCCTGCATCATTCTGGAGCAATTTTTGAGGAGTCTCCCATGAGTACTGGTTTAAGTCTGGACGCTGAAGCGCTGTACCGCGAATTGCTGCAGGGTGTGCAACGCATGGGTCAACCCGGCATGCGCCTGGTGGGCATCACGTCGGGTGGAGCCTGGCTGGCTGAGAGGCTGCAGCACGACCTCCATCTGGAGGGCAATGCAGGGATCATCTCGTCAGCGATGCACCGTGATGACTTTGCCCAGCGTGGCTTGTCTTCGGGTGGGCAAACCGTGTTGCCATTCGACGTGGAAGGCACCCACATTCTGGTGCTCGACGATGTGCTTTACACCGGCCGTACCCTGCGCGCGGTCATCAACGAATTGTTTGACTATGGGCGCCCGGCCAGTGTCAAACTCGCCGTTCTCGTGGACCGCGGTGGGCGCCAGTTGCCGGTGCAGGCGGACTTTGCCGCGGCGCGCGTGGCGTTGGCAGCCAATCAGTCTCTGTCGCTGGCGCGCAGCGACTCAGGCGTATTCAGCTTTGTTGTGAAAGAGAAATAGCCATGCTCTACAAGCGCAATCCGCAACTCAACAAGAATGGTGAGTTGGTGCATTTGCTGTCACTCGAGGGCTTGCCCAAGGCGACATTGACCCACATACTGGACACGGCCACCAATTTCGTCTCGGTCAATGACCGCGATGTCAAGAAAGTTCCCTTGCTGCGCGGCAAGAGTGTTTTCAATCTGTTCTTCGAGAATTCGACGCGTACACGCACCACCTTCGAGATCGCTGCCAAACGGCTCTCGGCCGATGTCATCAACCTCGACATTGCGCGCTCCAGCGCCTCCAAGGGTGAGACGCTGCTCGATACCATTGCCAACCTGAGTGCCATGGCTGCCGATCTGTTTGTCGTGCGCCACAGCGAGTCCGGTGCACCGTATCTGATTGCCCAGCATGTGGCGCCCCATGTGCATGTGATCAATGCCGGCGACGGTCGCCACGCCCACCCCACCCAGGGCTTGCTCGACATGTTCACCATTCGCCACTACAAGAAGGAGTTTTCCAACCTGACGGTGGCCATTGTTGGCGATGTATTGCACTCCCGAGTTGCCCGATCTGACATCCACGCCCTGACTACTTTGGGTTGTGCCGAGGTGCGGGTCGTCGGGCCCAAGACCCTGGTACCGGCAGACATGGCCCCCATGGGCGTGCGCGTCTGCCACACATTGGAAGAAGGCATTCGTGACTGTGACGTGGTGATCATGTTGCGTCTGCAAAATGAGCGCATGAGTGGGGCCCTGCTGCCGTCGATGCACGAATACTTCAAGAGCTATGGGCTCACTCCCGAGAAACTGCAACTGGCGAAACCCGATGCCATCGTCATGCATCCTGGGCCGATCAACCGTGGTGTCGAGATCGATTCAGCGGTGGTAGACGGCGGCCAAAGTGTCATCTTGCCGCAGGTGACCTTTGGCATCGCGGTACGCATGGCGGTGATGAGCATCGTGGCTGGCAACGACGCATGAAAGAGACTTTATGAAAACACTGATTCGTGGCGGACGGGTTTTGGACCCTGCCAGTGGGTTTGATGAAAAAGTGGATCTGGCGCTTGATGGATGTGCGGTGGCAGCTATAGATAATATAGCAAACGACTTTGTGCCAGACCGTGTGATTGATGCCAGTGGCTGCGTGGTGATGCCAGGTCTGGTGGATCTGGCCGTGCGTTTGCGCGAACCCGGGTATGAGCACGAAGGCATGCTGGCGTCCGAGTTGGCAGCGGCTGTGGCGGGGGGCGTTACCAGCGTGGTGTGTCCCCCGGATACCGACCCCGTGCTCGATGAGACCGGGTTGGTGGAAATGCTGCGCTATCGGGCGCAACGACTGCAGCAATCGCGCGTCTTCCCCCTAGGCGCCCTGACCCGCAACCTGGAGGGTGAGGTTCTTACCGAGATGTTGCAACTGACCCAGGCAGGCTGTGTTGGCTTTAGCCAGGCAGAAGTTCCCCTGGCCAGCACCCAGGTCTTGCAACGGGCATTGCAATACGCCAGCACCTATGGCTACACCGTGTGGCTGCGCCCACAGGACCTGCACTTGGGCAAGGGCGTGGCGGCCAGCGGTGCATTGGCCACCCGCATGGGTTTGAGCGGCGTACCGGTTGCTGCGGAGACGATTGCCCTGCACACTATTTTCGAGTTGGTGCGGGCGACCGGGGCACGGGTGCACCTGTGCCGCCTCAGCAGCGCAGCGGGCGTGGATCTGGTTCGACTGGCCAAGGCGGAAGGCCTGCCTCTGAGCTGCGATGTCAGCATTAACTCGCTGTTTTTCACCGACGTGGATATTGGGTACTTTGATAGCCGGATGCGGCTGAATCCGCCGTTGCGCCAGCAGCGCGACCGCGACGCCCTGCGTGCAGGACTGCTGGATGGCACTATCGATGCACTGGTGTCTGACCATACGCCGGTGGATGACGATGCGAAGGCGTTGCCTTTTGCCGAGGCTGAACCGGGCGCGACCGGTCTGGAGTTGCTGCTCAGTGTTGCGCTGAAATGTTCGATGGATTGCACGCCGCTCGCGCTGGGTCGCGCGATGGCGGCGGTGACGAGCGGCCCTGCGCGGGTGCTGGGGGCGTCCCTGACCGCGCCTGCAAGCGGGGTCGGTCAATTGCGTGTCGGTGGCGTGTCGGATGTGATCGTGTTTGACCCGGCCGCCGTGTGGACCGTGGGAGCCAATGCCCTGCGAAGCCAGGGTCACCACACGCCTTTCGGTGGCTACGAATTGCCCGGACGGGTTCGCTGTACTCTGGTGGAAGGCCGCCTGGCGTATCAGGCGTGATCGTTGTACGCGTCTGCGCGATGGGGCGCTACCTGCGCCAGTTGCAACGTAAAGCAGGTGCCACGACCCGGAACCGACTAGACGCTGATTATTTCATGCCGGCTTACCGAAACGACTCGTTGCACCCATGATGGCGGACGTCGCAGCGTCTCCGGCAGGGCCGTCTGTCGGATTTTCAGTCGAGCTTTGCAAATGCGCCATCTTTCACGACACCGAAATAGACGCTGCGCGTGGCGTCCCCAAAAGTATCCAGTGTCACTCGACTTTGGACACCTTCAAAGCTCCCAATGCCCAGTATGTTTGATTTCAGAGCCGCTGGTTCACCCGCCTTGGCAAGCCCAGAGATCACCATATTTGCTGCATCAAAAGCCAGTACCGCACCAAAGCCAGGCGCAGCCTTGAATCGTCCTTTGTAGTTCTCCAGGAAACGCTGGTATTTGGGCGACGTATCAAAAATGTCAAAGTATTGTTCAAACAGCATGCCTTCAACCGAACTGCCGCCGAGTTCGATCAGTCGCTCCGTGGATGCCCAGCCCGCTCCCGCCAAGGCCAGCGCTGGCTGGATTTGTCTGAGCCGCTGTGCGAGGAGCGCAGAGTCCACAGAGCTTGCAACGGTCACGACCATTTGGGGCTTTACCGAGAGCAGATCTTGTGCGATGGCCCGATGGTCCGGCTTGTCGGTGGACATGAAGCGCCGTACCGCAAGCACTTCGCCGCCCAACCTGGCGAACTCTTCGGCATAGGGCTGCGCCCAGCTCTCGGTGTAATCGGCGTTGGCCATGTCCAGTATCAGGGCTACCGAGCGAATGCCTCTGTTTTCGAAATGCATTTGCGCGGCCAGGCGGCCGTAGAGCGAAGCGTCACCGGTGGCACGCAGAAAGTAATCGTCCTTGCCGGTGAGCTTGTTGGTGGTCACTGTCGGTGCGATGAGGAGCAGCTTTTCCTCATTGGCCTTGCCAATAACCGCTGTTGCGATGGAACTGGTGCTCGGCCCGACGACGGCTACTACCCCCTGCTTCTTGAGTTCGGTCAGTGCAACGACCGCCTGCTCACTATTTTGCTTGTCGTCTTGTTCCACCATGACAAGTTTGCGGCCATCAATGCCGCCGGCGGCATTTGCCTGCTCAATGGCCAGCAGCGCACCGTTGCGGGTAGAGGTTCCAAGATCTGAAAACTTCCCCGACAGACCGCCAAGAAAGCCGATGCGAATTTCAGGCTTGGGGCCACAGGCCCCCAGCGAAAGAAGCAGTGCCAAGCCAACGAGCGCACCTGGCAGGGCGAATATCCCACGCAGGTGTCCAGGCTTTGAAGCGCACGAAATCGGCATGGCGGTTCCTCTAAGCAACTTGCGACAGCTCGCATTCTTGCACGCAATTGTCGCCATAGCGACCGGTGAATACTGCCATGCTGGTGAAAACCCTTGCCCTTTGCCGCTGTGAATCTCGTAGTATGTGTTTGCTGCATACCCACTAACCAAAGGAGACGAGAGATGATCGACAGCAAGACTTCACGCAGGCGCAACCTTTTGAAGGGTGTGGCCGTTGCCGCTGGTGCCGTATCCGCGCCCATGATTGCAAAAGCGCAGACCGGACCGATTTCCATGCGCTGGCAAAGTACCTGGCCAGCCAAGGACATTTTTCATGAATACGCCCTGGACTACGCGAAAAAAGTCAACGACATGACCGGCGGCGATCTCAAGATCGAGGTGCTGCCGGCTGGCTCCGTTGTGCCAGCCTTTGGGCTACTCGAGGCGGTATCCAAAGGTACTTTGGATGGCGGGCACGGTGTGCTGGGCTATCACTACGGCAAGCAAAACGCGCTGGCGCTATGGAATTCCGGCCCGGCGTTTGGCATGGATGCCAATATGATTTTGGCCTGGCACAAGTACGGCGGTGGCGCGGAATTGCTGGCAAAGCTGTATGCATCGATCGGCGGCAATGTGCAGTCATTTCTGTATGGTCCGATGGCCACACAGCCTTTGGGATGGTTCAAGAAGCCCATCACCAAGTCGGCAGATTTCAAGGGGCTCAAGTTCCGTACCAATGGTCTGGCGATTGATCTGTTCACCGCGATGGGAGCTGCCGTGAACGCTTTGCCGGGCGGTGAAATCGTTCCCGCTATGGACCGCGGCTTGCTCGATGGGGCCGAGTTCAACAACGCGTCGTCGGACCGCTTGCTCGGATTTCCTGACGTCTCCAAGGTGTGCATGTTGCAGAGCTACCACCAGAGCGCAGAGACCTTCGAGATCATGTTCAACAAGACCAAGTACGATGCCTTGCCCTCCAAGCTCAAGGCCATCATTGCCGGCGCCACCGAAGCGGCATCCGCCGACATGTCGTGGAAGGCGATAGACCGCTATTCCAAGGATTACATCGAGCTGCAGAACAAAGACAAGGTCAAGTTCTACAAGACGCCCGACGCCGTGCTGCAGGATCAGCTCAAGCTGTGGACCGAAATCGTGGAGAAGAAGTCCGCCGAGAATCCATTGTTCAAGGAAATTGTCGAGTCCCAAAAGGCGTTTGCCGAGCGCGCCGTCAAATGGGACCAGGACACCTATGTCAATCGTCGCATGGCCGTCAATCACTTCTTCCCTGCCAAGAAAGCCTAGGGCCTTCCCGCACGTCAATTACCACCTGGGTAGCCCCCGGGTGGAGGGTTAACCTTGGGAATGAACTATGCAGAAATTGCTGTTGGCAGTTGACAAGCTCAGCACGTGGGTGGGTCAGGTATGTTCCTGGCTCATTGTGGCGCTCACTTTGATGATTTCATGGGAGGTGTTTTCGCGCTACGTGCTGAACGCCCCGCACCCCTGGGCGTTCGATGTGATGAGCATGATGTACGGAACGCTGTTCATGACAGCCGGAGCTTACACGCTGTCCAAGAATGGCCATGTGCGCGGTGATGTGCTGTATGGGTTTTTCCCGCCACGTCTGCAGGCCGGACTGGACCTGACGCTTTACATCCTGTTTTTCATTCCCGGGGTGGTGGCTCTGGCCTGGGCAGGCTATAACTTCGCGGCGGATTCCTGGGCCATCAACGAACATTCCAATGTGACCGCCAATGGACCGCCGGTGTATCCGTTCAAGACGGTCATACCCATTGCGGGCACGATTTTGCTGTTGCAGGGGTTGGTTGAGATTGTGCGTTGTGCCGTCTGCCTGCAAACCGGCGAATGGCCATCACGTGAGCACGACGTGGAAGAGGTCGATGTCGAAAAACTCAAGGAAATGGTGCATGTGAGCGATGCCGACATCGCCAAGCTCGATGTCTATGTGGTTCACCAGGCTGAGGGTAAAGCATGAAAAAGGAAGTCTGGTTTGGCCTGACCATCATGGCTCTGGTGGTGCTGGCAGCGTTTGTGTTGCTGCCTGCCCCGTCACAGATGTCCAATGGACATATTGGCTTGCTCATGCTGGCGCTGGTGGTAGTGGCCATCATGTTGGGTTTCCCAACGGCCTTCACCTTGATGGGCATGGGGATGGTGTTTGCGTGGATTGCGTACCGAAGTCAGAACCCTGATCTGGCGGTTCAGCAGACGCTGGATCTGATGGTGCAACGCGCCTATTCGGTGATGTCCAACGACGTGCTGATTTCGATTCCATTGTTCGTCTTCATGGGCTATTTGATCGAGCGCGCCAATCTGATCGAGAAGCTGTTCAAGAGCATGCATCTCGCCACCGCCCGTGTGCCCGGATCATTGGCAGTAGCGACCATCATCACCTGCGCTATTTTCGCAACCGCCACGGGTATTGTTGGTGCGGTAGTTACCCTGATGGGCTTACTGGCATTGCCCGCCATGCTGAGGGCCGGCTACAGCGTGCAACTCTCGGCAGGAGCCATTACCGCTGGCGGTTGCCTGGGTATTTTGATTCCCCCTTCGGTGATGCTCATTGTGTACGGAGCAACCGCCGGTGTCTCAGTCGTCAAACTGTACGCAGGGGCATTCTTGCCCGGCATCATGTTGGCTGGTTTGTACATTCTGTACGTGATCGTGGTGGCCAAGCTCAAGCCAAGCATGGCCCCACCGATGTCCGAGGAAGACCAGCGTGTACCGCTGCCAGCATTTGCCCAGGCCATCACCGATGCTGGCAGCACACGCGCACTGCCTGGACTCATCGGCGCCATCAAGGGCAAGCGCAATGCCGAGGTGCCCATGCGCACCTTGCTCAACCACCTGTTCATTACCCTGCTGCCTGCACTCACCATTGCAGCGTTCTTGGGATTGGCCTATTACTTTCTGACGGCGCCACCGCCCCTGGTAGTGAGCGAAGGTGTCGTGGCGATGGGCGCAGAGTCACTGGGCGATTTGCAGGAACCCGGTAGCGAAGGTGGATTGAGCGAACCGCCGAAGGAAGTAGAAGCGCTGGGAGATGCACAGGCACCCGCCGCTGCCAAAGTGGACAGCAGCACAGCCAAACCGGTGGCGATTGCAGCGGAGACGGTGGCTGATATCTTGCCGCAAGAGCGGCAACCCGCGCCTGCAAGTTTCTGGGTGGCCATGGGTGTTTGCTTCGTGGCGTTGGCGGGTTTCTATGTGATGTTCAGCTTCAAGCGGCTAGAGATCTTCAAGATGCTGCTGGGTTCCTTTTTCCCGCTGGCAGTGATGATTCTGGCCGTGCTGGGGACCATTGTGTTTGGACTTGCTACCCCCACTGAGGCTGCCGCGATGGGTTCGATGGGGGGCTTGCTGCTGGCCGCGGCGTATCGGCGGCTCAACATGAGTGTGTTGCGGGAGTCGGTGTATCTGACGGCCAAGACCAGTGCCATGGTGTGCTGGCTGTTTGTTGGCTCGAGCATCTTCTCTGCGGCATTTGCGCTGCTGGGCGGGCAGGAGATCATCAATGCCTGGGTGCTCTCGATGAACATGACGCCGGTGCAATTCATGATCTTGGCACAGGTGGTCATTTTCCTGCTGGGTTGGCCACTGGAGTGGACTGAGATCATCGTGATCTTCATGCCCATTTTCATACCGTTGCTGCCGCACTTTGGTATTGACCCGCTGTTCTTTGGGCTGCTGGTTGCGCTGAATTTGCAAACTGCCTTCCTGAGTCCGCCGGTTGCGATGGCCGCGTTCTATCTGAAAGGCGTCAGTCCGCCGCACGTGACACTGAACCAGATTTTTGCTGGCATGCTGCCATTCATGGCGATTCAGGTCTTTGCGATTTTTCTGCTGTACCAGTTCCCGGCGATTGGCATGTGGCTGCCGGAGATGCTTTACAAATAATGGGGTGGTCGTACCACGGTGCGCAGGTCCCGACGGGAATCACAAACTAGGCTGAAACCCGCATGGATGCTAGATTTTCTGAATTTGATTTTGAAAAGTACTGTGAAAAGTACTGTAAAAATGAATTGTGACCCGCTGTTGCGATAGCGGCACAGTCCTGCTACCACGGAAGGCTGGCGCTGTCTGTGGCGCCTCTAGTTTTGCCTAGCAGTTGGCCACAATGCTGCCGCAACGGTTACCCATGGAACGATTGCCCGAATTGCGCCAGCAGCTTGCATCAATGAGGTGCGCTTTTCAAAAGCACGATTGGCCGATGCAACCAGTTGACTGTCAACGCCGGATGCCTTCGCAAGGTACAAAAGCAATTCCGGTTGCACAACATGGTTGTAAGCGTATTCCGCATCAC
>JAIFLV010000077.1 GCA_020048895.1 Rhodoferax sp.
GTCGCGGGTGAGCTCCAGCTCTTCTTCCAGCGCGTCAAACACTTTGAGGAACAAAAGCCAGGTGAGCTGGGATATGCGTTGGGCGTCGCCATCGACGCCGCTGTCTTGGCGCATCACGTCCTGGATGGACTTGATGACGCTGGAAAGATTGGACATGCTTGTTGTAGGTTTTATGTAGAAAAAAGGGCTCTAGCCCCCGTGGAATTTGCGCTAGCAGCTATGAATTACGTAGCGACCGGAGCGTACAGCTCACGCTCCAGAGTTTGCAAAGCGCTCAGATATTGAGGCCGGCCACCGAAGCTTTTGATGATTTCGGCCGGACGACCTATGTCGGTGAAGGGCTGGACGTTGAAAACCGTGTCAGCTTCGATGGTAGCAATGCCTTCGTCAGCGTATTTGTCCAGCAACGCGTCAATCACCTTGCGGGCCACCGGGCCGTATTGGGTGAACACATTGCGTTTTTTGACGCGGCTGGCGCGCTCGCGGCGGGTGAGTGCGGGCATGTTGTAGGCTACATGCAGCAACAGGTCGAACGGGTCAAGGTCGTTCAGGCCGGTGCTGGCCAGTTCTTCGGCCAGCGCCTCAATCAGCACGCCCTGGCCTTCGAGCTCCTGGATGAGTGCGGCCTTGCGGTCGGCATCGTTCCAGGCTTGCAGGAACTTGTCCAGCGAGTCGTATTGTTTGGTGAGGTTGATGCGGGTGTAGTCACGCAGGCTCTCGGTGATGAGCTTGCCCTGGGCGTTGAGGTGCGTTGAGGTACTGCACACGCTCGCGGGCCACGGCGACGGTGACCATGCCGCCGACCACGTACTTCCTGGGTTCTTCGATGCCAGGAGCAAAGGGACCGAGCGGCGGTAAGTCGCCAGGGTCCGTGCCACTCGGTATTCCGGATTGCACGTCTGGCTGGGTTTCGGGAGGCGTGTCCGGCGGGGCAATGGGTTCGCCCGCCTTGGGCTCGTAAATCTGCACCGGTTCGCCATCAAAGTCTTTGTCGGCAAACAACTCAGTGGCACGCTTGAAGTCGAGGATGGTGAACCACGTCTTGCCCAGGTCTTCACGCAGGCGGGTACCCCGGCCAATGATCTGCTTGAACAGCGTCATGGATTGGATGTTTTGGTCCAGCACGATGAGTTTGCAGGTTTGCGCGTCCACGCCGGTGCTCATCAGCTTGGAGGTGGTGGCGATCACCGGGTACGGCTTCTCGGGGTCGATGAAGTTGTCCAGCTCACCCATCGTCCGTTTTTGGCCTTCGGGGCTGTCGCCGGTAATCTGCACCACGTATTTGGGCTGGGTGGCGCAGATGTCGGCATTGGCATTACTCAGGGCCTGGCGCATGCGGGCAGCGTGGTCGATGTCTTCGCAAAAAACGATGGTTTTGGCGTAGCGGTCGGTGGCCTTCAGATACTCGGTGATCTTGGCGGCAACTAACTCGTCGCGCTTTTCCAGCACCAGCTTGCGGTTCATGTCAGCGCCGGTGTAGATGCGGTCTTCGATCACATTGCCATGCTTGTCGGTCATGCCCGCGGCGGGCCGCCAGCCAAAGGCGTCTTTGTCCAGGTCCACGCGGATGACTTTGTAGGGCGCGAGGTAGCCGTCCTCAATGCCTTGCTTGAGGCTGTAGGTGTAAATGGGCTCGCCGAAATAGTCGCTGTTCGATATCTCTTTGGTTTCCTTGGGCGTGGCAGTCAGGCCGACCTGTGTGGCGCTGGCAAAGTAGGTCAAGATTTCCCGCCAGGCAGAGTCTTCGTCAGCACTGCCACGGTGGCATTCGTCTACCACGATGAGGTCAAAGAAGTCGGGGCTGAACTGTTTGTAGATGTTTTGCGCTTCATCGGTGCCGCTGACGGCCTGGTAAAGCGAGAGGTAAATTTCGTAGCTCTTATCCACCACCTTGGTGGTTTTGTTCACGGCCAGGTCCACCTCTTCCAGCTCCACCTTGCCTTGCGCGTTGATGCGCTCTACCCCTTTGGCATTGGGGCTCAACTTGGCCATGGCACCCTTGAAGGGGCGGAAGTCGTTGACCATGGTTTGGTCGATCAGGATGTTGCGGTCGGCCAGGAACAGGATGCGCTTTTGGCCCGATGGCTTGTCCGCGCGCCAGGACGACTTCCACAGACGGTGGATGATCTGAAACGCGGTGTAGGTCTTGCCGGTGCCAGTGGCCATAACAAGCAGCACGCGGTTTTGCCCGGCGGCAATGGCTTCGACCGTGCGATTGATGGCACCCAGTTGGTAGTAGCGCGGGGTTTTGGCGGTGGTGGCCAGGGCGTAGTCAAAGGCGGCCACACTTTGGACTTCGGCACTCCAACCTTTCCATTGGCAGTAACGTGCCCACAGTTCTTGGGGCGACGGGAACTGGTCCAGTGTGATGTTTTGCTCCAGCACGCCGGTGGCCAGTGTGGCGTCGCGGAACACAAAGCCTTCGCCGTTGCTGGCAAAACTGAACGGCACATCCAGCAGCTCGGCATAGTTAATTGCTTGCTGCATACCTGCCCGCACCGAGAGGCGGGACTTCTTCGCCTCCACCACCGCCATGGGAATGTTGGGCTTCAAGAAGAGCACAAAGTCGGCGTGCAATACGGTGCTCTTGTCTCGTTGGGCGGTCTTGCCGCGCACCACCACGCGACCGGCGCGCAAGGGGTACTGGGCATAAATCTGGTCGAGGTTGTGCCACCCGGCTTGCACGATGGCCGGGCGGATAAATTTGTCTACAACGTCGCTCTCGGAGAGTTTTTTGTTGTCCATGGCATCCCTGATGTGTCTTGGACGATTTTCCAAGACTGCAGCGCGGCAACCATAACCCAAAATCTGCCTCCTGCCTGCAGGCACAATGCAGCACCATGAAAAACAGCATCTTCCAATTTGGCGAGCAACTCCCGGAGTACAGCGTTCCGGTGCTCAATGAGCGGGCGGTTCGGGCCGGCGCGGGCATCCTGTTCTTCTTTGCCATGGTGACGTTCATGAACGCCTGGCTGGTGGGCAACTTTCAGCCTACGCGCGTGTTCGTGGTGGCTTTTCTGGTGGACTTCAGCATCCGCATCTTTGTCAATCCGCGCTATGCGCCCAGCCTGATCGTGGGGCAATGGGCCGTGCGCAAGCAGTTGCCCGAGTACGTGGGCGCGCCGCAGAAGCGATTTGCATGGGCCATCGGGTTTGTGCTGGCGCTGTCCATGCTGTACCTCATGGTGCTCAACAGCGTGGTCGGGCCCATCAACATGCTTGTGTGCAGCTTGTGTCTGCTGTTGATGTTTTTTGAAACCGCTTTTGGCATTTGCATTGGCTGCAAGCTCTACAACCTGTTGAACAAGGAACAGGCGCAACTCTGCCCCGGTGGTGCATGCGTATTGCCACCCAGCCAAATTCCGCCGGTGCGGTGGTTTGAAGTGGCCATCCTGGTAGCGTTTACGGTGCTGATCGTTGCCGCAGCGCAGTGGATCAGCCACACCGGGCCGCGCAGGCCAGAAGTCTCTGGATCGGGGCCAGCGTCAAAGCCATCGGGACCCGTTGACCCGGCAGAGGCAGAGCGCTGCAAAGTGCCCGCGTTGGCCAAAGCTATGGGCCATGAAGAAAAGTGGAAGCAGCACAACAACTGCCAGTGAGCATCAAAGTCCCGAGCTGGCGGCGCCAGGAGGCTGTCGGGGATTCAGGGCGTCGACATTACCGCGGCAGCAATCCTGCATGCCCCAGGTTGAAGCGATTGCATACCTCCAGCAATCGGGAGGCCTGCTCACTCAGGCTCTCAGCCGCAGCGGCAGACTCCTCTACCAGCGCGGAATTCTGCTGTGTCATCTGGTCAAGCTGTGCAATGGACTGGTTGATCTGATTGATACCGCCGGACTCGTGGTCGGTGGCGACCTTGATCTCTTCCACGATATTGGCCACGTTTTGTACTGAGCTGACGATTTCGGTCATGGTTTGACCGGCATCGCCCACCAGCCGGGAGCCCGCCTCGACCTTGCCGACCGAGTCGGCAATCAGGCTGCGTATTTCCTTGGCAGCTTCCGAGGAGCGACCCGCCAGACTACGGACTTCACTGGCCACGACGGCAAAGCCACGGCCCTGCTCGCCGGCGCGCGCCGCTTCCACAGCGGCGTTGAGCGCCAGGATATTGGTCTGAAATGCAATGCCGTCGATCACGCCAATGATGTCGGCGATCTTCTTGGACGATGCGTTGATTCCATCCATAGTGGTCACCACCTCCGCCACCACGCTGCCGCCACGTGCAGCAACTTCCGCTGCTGATGTTGCCATTTGCTGGGCCCGGCTGGCCGACTCAAAAGTGTGCTTGACGGTGCGGATCAGGTCATCGATAGAAGACGCTGTGCCGTGCAGGCTGGAAGCGGTTTCCTCTGTGCGGTTGGCCAAATCCTGGTTACCTGCAGCAATTTCTGCCGATGCCGTGCTCACGGAGTCGACCGCACTGCGAATCTCGCCCACCAGAGCTCGCAAGGAGATCTGCATTTGCCCCATGGCACCCATGAGGCTCGGGTCACCAGTGTCCACCGGGATTTGCGCCGACAAATTGCCCTGGGCAACCAACGCCATCGCATCGCGAGCGCTGGCCGGCTCGCCGCCCAACTCACTGTGCAATGCGCGTTGCACCACGACTGCCAACGCAATGGCGACCAGGATGGCCAGAACGCCCAGCACCAGTGCAACCTGAACCGTGTTATTGGCTTTGGCCATCACCTCCTGGTGGGTTTGCTCGGATTGCTTGCCCGCTGCATCCAGATGCTTCATGAGTTCAGCCTTGAGCTTTCGCCATGCGGGTGTCTCTTCGGCATTGAGCGTCTTGATGGCGCTGGCAGCATCGACCGCCAACGCGGCGATTACCTTGTTTTGCCCTTCGGACTGCGCGGCGCGAAGCGCTGGAAGAGCGCTGAGCTGCGACTCGAAAGACGTGCCTTTTGCGGTGGCTGCAGTTGCTGCAAAGGCCTTGTCATAGGCCGTCAATGCAGCGGTGAGATTTTCTTTGGCCTTGGGGTTAGCCGGATCCAGAATCATGTTGCGCAGCGCCTGGCCCATCTGCAAGCCCTGCGCGAGCATTTCCGAAAGCCCGGCGCGGATGCTTTGCTCAGTGCGGATGTAATCGTCGAACTGTTGCTGCGTTCGCATCAGCCCCCAGATACTGTTGCCAAGACCAATGGCAAATACCAGGGCGGGAATGGCGAGACAAAGATACAGGCGCGTGCTGAACTTCATAGTACAAAGTCTCCGATGGGTGCGGGCTCACACAACGTGAACACGGTGGAACATTGTGACGGCGCGACCAGCACTGCACCTTGCTTTAGATCAAGTTGCGCGGCCTCCATTGCTAACGCACTTCACATTCGCCATCGACCGTTTTGCCAGCGAAGTTTACTTTTGCAGTGCGCTCTGCGCCAGCGCATCGTCCACCAGTTTCTTCAGTGGCTCCCAGCCAAAACTGGGCAGAGGTTTGCCATTCACAAAAAACTCGGGCGTCATGGTGATGTTGAGCGCTTTGGCATCGGCCACATCCTGGGCAATGATTTGTGCAACCGCTGGCGACTCCATATCGGCCTGGAGTTGGCGCAAATCCAGTGGCAAACCACTCAAGGGGTCCCAGATGAGTTGGGGCTGGGACACATGCTGCACCACCCAGTGGCTCTGCGAAGCAAATAGGGCTTCCAGTGTCTGCTGGAACATGGCCTGCTTGCGCGACGCCTCAATCGCCTTCACCACCTGGTCCGAGCCTTTGTGCAGGGGCGCATAACGCATCGACAGTTTGATCTTGCCCGGGTTGGCGGCGATCAACTTCTTCACCAGAGGGTAGAAGTCGCGACAGGTTTCGCACGCGGGGTCGAAAAACTCCACGATGTGTACCGGCGCTTGGGGATTGCCGAAGGTGTGCGCATGGGCACGCTCCAGCACCGCGCGGTTCTTGGCTACCAACTGTGCCGCCTGATCGGCCTGGTGGTTCTTGTAGAGAACGGCACCAATGCCAAAAATCGCCAGCAGCAATACGACCGAGGCGATGAAGATGTTCTTTTGTTTCATGGTGTTTTTCGTACTGCGACGATCGTGAGCAACAGGTTGATGGCGAGAAAGGCAGCAAAGGAGAGCAATGGAATGGTGACAAAGCCAAACCATTGCACCTGGATTTTCCCGCAAGGAACACCCTGCGCGCAGGGGGCCATGGCTTCGGGAATCACCCCCAAGGTGAGCAGCACATGGTAAGTGGACAACATCAGCCCGGCCAGTGCGAGCGGCAGGGCGTATCGCACCACCCTGGCATCCAGCGGAAACAGCCCCGCCGCGAGCACCAGCACCAGGGGAAACATGGCGATGCGCTGGTACCAGCACAACACGCAGGGCGTGAGCCCCATCACTTCTCCCATGAACAAGGCGCCCAAAGTAGAAAGGGCAGCGACCAGCCAGGCGCAAAAAATCAGCGCCCAGGCGGCCGATGCCCGATCCGGTGGATTCAAGCCGGCATTCCCAATATACGGCCGGTGATTTTGCGCGCTACTGGCGCCAGGAAAAAGATGACCGGCACCCCGATCAGGTAAGCAATGGCAAATGCCTTCAGCCAGGCACCCAGGAACTGAGGGCTCCATCCGATGTTGGCCATCGTGATGACAAATGTCATCACAGAAATCATCATGGCACCCATGATGAACGAAAAGACCAGATGAAACTTCTTGGGGGGCGGCACGGTGTTCTCCAGACGACGGCAGTTGTCGGCAATTGTGCAACAGGCGCCGTGCCAGCGTTTATCCGCGTTCCATCGGCGTTGTAATGATCAGCTGATAGTCGGCCACCGGCATGTATTGCGGCACATAGGTAATGCCCAGATTGGCCAGATTTCCGACGAACGATCGCAGGTGGTTACGCGAACCTTTGAGAAGGTTTTGGTATACCAATGCAATGTCCTGGTTGTCGATGCTCAGCATGGCCTTGTTGATATCGACCATGTCTATTTCTTCAATTGCAGCGCCTACTTTGAGCGCATCACCCAGCGACACGGCGCCAGCAGTGGTCAGCTGCGTGTATAAGCCCTGCAGCACGGGGTTCTGAAACTGTCCCGCTGCTGTGGGAGTTGGGTCCGCTACGCTGTAGCGCACCAGCAGTTGCCGCACTGCTTCGGTATGGGTGGCTTCACTATTGGCAATGTTGCCGAACGAGCGAGTGCTAGTGCCCCAGCGCAGGTCCAGTTGGGCGTACACATCGTGTGCCAGCTTTTCCTCCTCGCGCATGAACAACAGGGAGTCCTTTTCGGCTGTGCTGAGGGATTCCATGGGCAGCCCTGCCAATGATGTCCCGAGTGTCGTGGTGTTGAAGCTTGATGCTCCGCTGGCGTCCACGACAAGCTGTGGCCCGCCACTGCCCAGGGGGCTGCCGCCATCTCCCCCGCCGCCACATGCGCCTAACGCAAGTGTCGCAAGACATATCGCTGTGAGTTTTATCAATTGTGTTTTCATAATGTTCTCGGTGTGAAGTTTGGATTGCGTTTGGATTGCGTCATGGCGGCGCAGGACTTGGTAGCCCTGCGCTCTGCGGCCCTGCATGGAGCTTTAGTTGCCTGGGGGAACCGGCACCGGTGCTGGTGTCACAAGACCAGTGCCTGGGGTATGAATCCCGTGACCCCCGTTGGCACCTGCTCCCTGCCCCATGCCTGGAGTGGCAGTTCCAGCGCCATTGCCCGCTCCATTGCCAGCGCCAGCGCCAGTTCCAGTTCCAGTTCCAGTTCCAGTGCCCGGAGTGTGAATCCGCGTCTGCAGTGGCGTTGCCGTGGTCAGTCCGGTTCCAGGGGTATGCACCCTCGTCTGGGTACCCATCGTGCTGCCCATGCCTTGCGCAGTGACAGGTGCCTGTGCCCGCACAGAACCTGCTGCATTCGCGCGACCCTGTGCATAGGCAACAGAACCCGCTGCAAGAGTGCTGGCGACGATGATGGAAAAAAGTGTTGACGATTTCATGATGACTATCCTTTGAAGTGAAGAGGAAAACTACCGTCCACGGCCCTTGCCGCCCCGTCCGCTTCCACCCATGGCCGTACTGCGCTGGCGATTTTCAAAGCCAGCCCCGTAGGGCAAACGCAGCGCACTGCTCTCCTCATCCTTCTTCCCACTGGTCGCGGCGGTTTCTGCCTGGCCTGCGGCCATGCCATCCGTCTTGTCTGCGGGACTCGCTGGTGCCTTGTCTTGCAATGCCTTTTTGGGCAACGAAAGATTGAGCGGACCAGCTTGCGCCGTTTCAGAGCCTGTTGACTGGCCCTGCGCAGAAGCCGACACCGTCACGATCAGCAACAACAATGAGAGGAGAGTAGTGCGCTTGTTCATGATGGTTGTTTCCGGGTGTTAGTAGGATGCATCGCGTGCGTCGCGCCATCATGTCACGACAGCCGCGCTGTGTATCCGTTTGTCGCCGAAGGTATCGCCCGTCGCATTCGAGGGCAGCGCGTCCTTTCCATGACGTAAACTGCCTTCACACCACCATGAGCGCCCTGAATTCCCCACGCATTCTTGTTGTCGACGACGACCCGGATCTGCGCGATCTGCTTTCCACCTATCTGGGTGCCAATGGTTTTGACGTGCAGACCGCAGGCGACGGGGTTGCCATGCGCGCCGCAGTGGCCAGCACGATGCCCGATGCCATTGTGCTGGACCTGATGCTGCCGGGTGAAGATGGCCTGTCCCTGACACGCTGGTTGCGGGCTCAATCGTCCATCCCTATTCTGATGCTCTCGGCCCGTGGCGAGGAAATGGACCGCGTCATTGGCCTCGAGGTGGGTGCCGATGACTATCTTGCCAAGCCCTTCGGACCACGCGAATTGCTGGCGCGCCTGCGTGCCGTGTTGCGGCGTGCGCAGCCGGCGGCGGCACCCGTGGAAGTATCCGCTGGGGCGATGCACTTTGGACCGTTTTTACTTGACACCAGTGGACGTCGCCTGCTGCGTGATGGCGTTGAGATAGCGCTGACCAGCGCCGAGTTTGATCTGCTGGCGGCGTTTGTAGCGCGGCCCAACCGCGTACTCTCGCGCGACATGCTGGTCGACATCCTGCGCGGTTATGAGCGTGACCCGTTCGATCGCAGCATTGACAACCGTGTGACCCGTCTTCGGCGCAAGATTGAGGCCGATGCGTCAGCACCGGCCTACATTCGCACGGTGCGCGGAGAAGGCTACCTGTTCAACCCGCACGGGGCGGCTCCGTGAAGCCTGCACGCAGCCTGGCGCAGCACACCACGCTGATGCTGGCCGGCGCGTTCGTCGTCATCGAGGTGTTGTTGGTCACGCTCTTTGTCCTGTTTGTGTTGCTGCCCCTGGCACGGCGCTCGGCCGATGACCTGGCGGCACTGATGGTGCTTTCGGCACAGACCTGGGCCGAGCTTCCACCGCAGACCCGACCTGCATTCGAAGAGGAGTTGCTGGCCAGCCATGCGCTGGCGCTTCGGCCAGCAAGCCGCCACACGGGACCGGACGAATGGCACCCGTTGTACTTCTATGTGCTCGAAGACGCCCTTGGGCGGCGCACCGGTGCCGCACAGCATCTGGTGAGTGAAATGACGGAAGGCAACACCTGGTACTGGTACAACGTGCCCACCGGCATCGGACCGCTGGGGGTTGGACTGGCGAAATCGCGCATCGAGAGCCAGCCTTTTGTGGCGCTGGCGATTGGTTCGTTGGCTGGCCTGTTTTTTGTCATCGCACTGGCGTACTGGCTGGCACGGCGCATCACCGAGCCGTTGGCACGTCTGGAAGCCGCCAGCGCCTTGATCGGGCAGGGCGCGACGCCCACACTGCTGCCCGAGACCGGCCCGCGCGAACTGGCCAGCCTGAGCCGGCGCTTCAACGCCATGGCCAGGCAGGTGAGCGACTTGCTCAGCGCACGTACCACCCTGCTGGCCGGCGTTTCGCACGACCTGCGCACGCCATTGGCGCGGATGCGCCTGGCACTGGAAATGTTGAAGACAGACCCGACACCGCAACTGATAGAGCGCCTGGAGCGCGACATTGCGCAGATGAACCAGCTCATTGGCAATGTGCTGGACCTGGCACGCGGCCTTGAACACGAGAAACCGGTGCAGGTGGACTGGGGGCATTTTCTGACCCAGATCGCCACCGATTTCTCAACCCCCGATTGCGCGGTGGAGGTGCGATTTCCCGCTGGCACGTGGCCGTTGGCACGGTCTGCGTTGCAGCGTGCCATCGGCAATCTTCTGCAGAATGCGCAGCGTTACGCGCCCCATGCACCGGTGGAACTGGTATGTGAAGTAGAGGGCCTGAAGTGCCGCATTGGCGTGCTGGATCGCGGCCCGGGCATTGCCGCCGACAAGATCGAAAGCATGTTTGCGCCGTTTCAGCGTATGGAGGCATCGCGCAGCCCTGCTACCGGCGGCTCGGGGCTGGGACTGGCCATCGTGCGGGAACTGGCGCGCGCTAATGGGTGGGAGGTCACCCTCAGTGCCCGTCCCGGCGGGGGTTTGCAGGCCTGGATTGCGCTCTAAAGCACCGGGTTAAGCGCCCAGACTTTCTTGTAGGCGTTCTTCACCCCGGAGGCAAGTTTCTTCGCGCTATCCAGGTCACCTTTGTGCAATGCATTCAGGTAGTCCGAGACCGATTTGCGACCCTCCCCGTGGGCCACATCGAACTCCTTTCGGATGGCCGCCAGATCGCCGGCCAACGCATGCTCGTCCCATTTGATCATCAACCAGGGGCCATAGCGTTCAGCCACGGCCATCAGCTCATCGGGTGTTTTGGCGTCGCCCGCCTGTTCGAGCACCACTTCCATGGCTTCGTGAAAGTCGTTGGACTTGTCCGCAACCGAATTGATACCGGAACGGATACGCATGTCCCACAACAAATAGCGCACCTCCTCCAGCACGGCATGGGCGCGGGCGATCTTGCCCTCTTTCATGAGCAGCATGGCCTCTTTGCCCACGGCGACCGGGCGCGCCAACTTCGCCGGGAAATCGGCAATGCTGGCAAAGGGACGCGGCACATCGGCCGCGTATTTCGCAACGACTACTTCCCAGCCTTGGGTGAATTGCGCAATTGCCTGCTGGGCCTTGTCGGCGTTGTCTTTGCTGCTGGTGAGCACCAGCGATTGACGATAGTGACCATAGGGGTTGGTCGCGTCGCGCAGAAAATCTGCATATTCAGAAGCAAACGTGCTGCTGGCAGCAACGCAAAGAAGGCCGGCCAATGTCAGTGTGCGAAAGCGCGTCATGGTGATTCCTTATGGGTTGGGCTGCCCGAGGCAGAGACAAAGCCGCATCTTAGTTGACAGTTTGCCCATACACGGTGATTCAGGTCACTCAGCGCAGCAAACCGGCCAACATGCGCTACGGGGTATGGTTTTCGGAATCATTTAGGGCTTGAGGGCTTACGGAACAAGCGTGACCAGCTATCAAACTAATAGCGCTATTGCACTGCTCAATCCATCAACGCGACGGATTTGACCAGTGCCCACACTGCCTGCCCGGGTTGCAGCGCCAGGGTCTCGCAGGAATAACGGGTGATCTCCGCCAGCAACGTCTGGCCATCTTCCAACTGGCACACCACCGTGACACGCCCGCCTGCATGGGGGTGCAGTGCGGTGATGGTCACTGGCAACTGGTTCAGAATGCTTAAGCGCTGAGGCTGCTGCGTGGCCAGGCTCACGTCACGCGCCAGCACGCGCAGCCGCGTGGCGCTGGCCGCAGTGCCCGGCGGCAGGCTCAGGCGCACACACAGAGTACCGTGCACAAAGGCGCTCAGGCCGTCGCTATCCGCGGGTTGCAGTGCGCCCTGCAGCACACTGACCGGCCCGTGGTCGTCAAACAGCGGCGAATCAGGCTGCGCCAGCGCGTGCTGCAGCGATACGACCGGCGCTGCGCGGCCGGCCTGCATGAATACGACGCGGTCCGCCAGACGCACTACCTCGTCGATGGCATGTGTCACCAGAATGACCGGCAGCGCCAACTGCTGTTGCAGACGCTCCAGATAGGGCAGGATCTCCGCCTTGCGGGCCCGGTCCAGTGCGGCCAGCGGCTCATCAAGCAGTAGCAGGCGCGGGCTGCTGGCCAGTGCCCGGGCGATGGCCACCCGCTGGCGCTCGCCGCCCGAGAGTTCATGGGGCCAGCGTCCCAGCAGGTGGCCAATGCCCAACAGTTCGAGCGTGTCGTCCCAGTTTTGGCTGCGCTCGGCCGCGGGAGTGCGGCGAAATCCGTATTGCAGATTGCCTTGTACGTTCAGATGCTCGAACAGGCTCGCTTCCTGAAACACGTAGCCCAAGGCGCGCTGGTGCACCGGTTTGAAGATGCGCTGCGCGCTGTCTTGCCAGACCTCCCCCTGCACACAAATGCGCCCGCGCGCCCGCGGCTCCAACCCGGCCAGCACGCGCAAGGCGGTGGTTTTGCCCGAGCCGGAGGCACCAAACAATGCCGTGATGCCGCTGGCGGGCAACGCAAACGCCATGTCCAGCTGGAAACCCGGGCGCTCAAGCACCAGCTGGATGGAGAGGCCCGAGGCAGCGGACGCGGAATCTGGCATCGGAATCATGCGGTAGCAGCTTTGCGTCGCGCGCCGTTGTAGAGGTGCAGCGCAAGCAGCACAAGAAAGCTGAACCCCAGCATCACGGCCGCCAGGCGGTGTGCGGCTGCGTATTCCAGCGCCTCCACATGGTCGTAAATTTGCACCGACACCACACGTGTGACACCGGGAATGTTGCCGCCCACCATCAGCACCACGCCAAACTCACCCACCGTGTGGGCAAAGCACATGACGACGCCGGTGAAAAATCCCGGCTTGCACAGTGGCACCACCACGCTGAAGAAAGCGTCGAGCCTGGAAGCGCGCAGGCTGGCCGCCACCTCCAGCGGGCGCTCACCCATGGCTTCAAAGGCGTTCTGGATGGGCTGCACCATGAACGGCAGTGAATAGAAACTCGACGCCACCACCAGCCCGGCAAAGGTAAAGGACAGCACGCCCAGGCCTAGCGCCTGTGTCCACTGGCCCACCGCGCCATGCGGCCCCATGGCCACCAGCAGATAAAACCCCAGCACGGAAGGCGGCAGCACCAACGGCAAGGCAACAACCGCTGCAACCGGTTTCTTGACCCATGAACGGGTACGCGCCAGCCACCATGCCAGCGGTGTGCCCAGCAGCAGCAATATCGCAGTGGTGAGCGCTGCCACTTGCAGTGTCAGCCCAATGGCTTGCAGGTCGGCGTCGGTCAGCATCGTGTGGAACTAAATGTCGTAGCCGTAGGAGCGGATCAGGTCCTTGATGTTGGGACTCTGCAGCAGCGTGACCAGCGCCTGCGCCGCCGGGTTACTGGTGCCACGCCGCAGCAACACGGCTTGTTGTTCGATGGGCTTGTACAGGGTTTGGGGCACCAGCCACATCGAGCCGTTCTTCAGCCTGCCACCTTCAAGCACCTGAGACAGGGCGACAAAGCCCAGTTCAGCATTGCCGGTGTAGACAAAACTGAACGCCTGGCCAATGCTCTCTCCTTGCACCAGTTTGGGCGTCAAGGCGCTGGTCAGCCCCAATGTGTCGATGGTTTGCCTGGCGGCTTCACCATACGGCGCGGTTTTCGGGTTGGCATAGGACAGTTTGCGGAAACCGGCACCTTTGAGCACGTCACCCTTTGCGTCCACCAACGACGCGTTCGCCGACCACAGCACCAGTCTGCCACGGGCGTAGGTAAAGCGGCTGCCGGCCGTAGTAAGGCCTTCTTTCTCCAGCGCTTGTGGCACGTCGGTGTTGGCGGCCAGAAATACGTCAAATGGTGCCCCATTCCTGATTTGGGCATAGAGCTTGCCAGTTGCGCCCAGCGTCACGCTCAGAGTGTGTCCGGTGGTTTTCTCCAGCACCGCAGCGATGGCCTTGATGGGTTCGGCAAAGTTGGCTGCGACCGCAATCTGGGCTTGCCCGGCCATCGTGTGGATGGGAGCCAGCATGGTCAGCAGGAAAGCTGCAAGCAACGGGTTTGATAACGTCATGGAAGATCCGGGTGGCAAGCGGGTTCGTTATTCCAAAATTGAATAGCGATGGTAACAAAGTTCAGAAGTTACTGGTCAAATCACCCTCCAAACCAATAGGGACGTGCGAGAGCCGCTATCAAAATTGATATGCCACAATGCCTGCATGAACGCAGAAGACAGCGGCAACCTGACCCAGGCCCTGGGAGACCCGGCGAGTGACAGGCGCCTGGAAGTGTTGCGGCTGGTCGGACAATCCGGCTCCATCAGCCAGGCCGCGCGCGAAGTCGGCATCAGTTACAAGGCTGCCTGGCAAGCCATCGATACGCTGACCAATCTGAGTGGCGTGGCGCTGGTGGACCGTACCGTGGGCGGCAGTGGCGGCGGTGGCGCACGCATCACGGCCCAGGGGCAAGAACTGCTGGGCCTGGCCGATGCGTTGGCGGTGGCGCGACGGCAGGTGTTGTCGCGCTACGGTGGAGGTGCGGCGCTGGCGGGGAGCTTGGGGCTGCGCACGAGCATGCGCAACCAGTTGCCCTGCACCGTGCTGCGCTGTGAGGCGCTGGCACCCGATGACCCGATGGCCACGGTGACACTGCAAACACCAGGCGGTGCATGGCTGCAATCGAGCATCACCTGGGAAAGCGCCGATCTGCTGGGTCTGGTGCCTGGTCTGGCCGTCCTGGTGCTGTGCAAGGCTACTGCGGTGCGCATTGGCACAATAGACACCACGCCATGTGCGCCGGGAGAATGTCAACTCCCGGGCAGGGTGAACCGCGTGACTTGCGGGCATAGCCGCGACGAGGTGGTACTGGCACTGGATGGCGGTGGGCACTGGGTGGGCTTTGCGACCCACCCGTTTGCCGTCGAGGTTGGGCAGCGTGCAATGGCCCGCATGGCAGCGTCTGCCCTGGTGGTGGGGCTGGAGTGATGCTGCGCAGCCTGTCAACCTGATCCGTCTTCAATAGGGCCGAAAGTTCGATCCTTTGGGTGAAACAGTGGCTGTGAGCCGCGGTGCCGCTGCCCGGCGCTCCAGAGCCGCAGGCTCGTGTCGGCTGCGCACGATCGGCGCTTCGTCACCGGTATTGAAGAACGCAATCGACTGCTGTAGCTGTTCGGCCTGACCTGACAATTCTTCGCTGGTTGCGGCAAGCTCTTCCGACGCCGATGCGTTTTGTTGTGTGGCCTTGGACAATTGACCCATGGCGCCACCAATCTGCACCACCGACTCGCTTTGCTCGCTACTGGCAGCCGCGATCTCCTGCACCAGTTCGCTGGTTTTTTGAATGCTGGGCACGATTTCATCCAGCAGTTTGCCGGCACGCTCGGCGGTGGATACGCTCTGGATGGCCAGGTTGCCAATTTCCTTTGCGGCTTCCTGGCTGCGTTCAGCCAGCTTGCGAACCTCAGCGGCCACCACGGCAAAACCTTTGCCGTGTTCGCCGGCCCGGGCTGCTTCGATGGCCGCGTTCAGCGCCAGCAGGTTGGTTTGATACGCGATGTCATCCACGATGCCAATCTTGGCCGCAATTTGCTTCATGGCCGCCACGGTTTGCGTGACAGCATCACCACCATCCACCGCCTCTTTCGACGTTTTGGTCGCCATGCCGTTGGTCAGCGTCGCGTTTTCACTGTTTTGGCCGATGGACACCGACATGGTGTCGATCGACGCGGTGGTTTGCTCGACGCTGGCGGCCTGTTGGCTGGCTGCCTGTGACAACGACTGCGCCGTGGCGCTGACCTGGTTGGCCGCGCCGGTAAGGGCGTCGGCCGCACCCCGCACTTCCGATACCGTGCTGGAGAGTTTTGCAACGGTGTTGTTGACAGCATCTTTGAGCTGGGCAAAGTCGCCTCGGTACGGGCCGCTCACCGTCTGGGTGAGGTCCCCTTTCTCCATGCCACGCAGCACGCCCTGCACTTCCTGCAAGGGGTTTACGATGGCATCGAGTGTGTCGTTGACGCCTTGAATGATTTTGCGGAAATCACCCTGGTGTTGTTGTGCATTGGCGCGCGTTTCCAGACGTCCTTCCACCGCTGCCGCAGACAAGGTATTGGCGTCCACTGCCATCAGGTTGACTGCAGCGATGGCCTGATTGAGGTTGTTCTTCAAGGTATTGAAGTCGCCGCGATAAGGCTCTGATATCGGTGCCGGGATGTCCCCCCTGGCAATGCGGTCCACGCAGTTGGCCGCTACATTGAGCGGGCCAATCACAGCGTCCAGCGTATCGTTTACCCCCTGGATGATGCGACCAAAATCACCCTGGTGCCGGCTGGCGTCAGCGCGGGCA
Organism: Rhodoferax sp.; assembly: GCA_020048895.1. Taxonomy (GTDB): domain Bacteria; phylum Pseudomonadota; class Gammaproteobacteria; order Burkholderiales; family Burkholderiaceae_C; genus Allorhodoferax. The sequence goes on from JAIFLV010000077.1 coordinate 16,218, forward strand.
GAAAGCTGGCCGCTGACTGCCGCCTGTGCAAGCTCATTGGCGTCGGCAATCAGGGCATTGACCGCCTCGATCGCTTTGTTCAGGTTGGCCTTCAAAACATTGAAATCACCATGGTAAACCTCGGTAATCGGCGGTGGGATATCGCCTTTGGAGATGCGGTCCACCACTGCGGCTGCCATATTCAACGGACCAATCACCGCATCCAGCGTACCGTTCACGCCTTCAATCAGGGTACGGTAATCACCGCGATGCAAACTTGGGTCGGCGCGGTTTGCCAGATTGCCTTGCACGGCTGACTCGGACAACTCGCGCATGTCCTGCACCAGTGCCTTGACGGAGTCGCTAATGCGCTTGGCAGAGGCCAGCAAGCTCGTGGTGTCACCCGCTTTCAATGCGTAGTGGTAGCTCAGGTCGCCGGCTGCGATCTGACTCGCCAGATCGGCGACCACCTGTGGCTCGGCACCGAGCTGGTTGAAAATACTGATGGCAATCCAGATGCAGACCAGCAGAACGATGAACGTGGCAGCAGCACCGCTGCCCAGCAGAAGCACCTCGGCCTGCGCCGCGGTTTCGGTGGCCGCTACGACTTCTGACTTGCCAACATCCTCATTGAGTTTGATGATTTTTTCCAGAATCGCATCGGTCTTCTCGTACAGCTGATCAATGCTTTCCATCTGGCTGTAATAGTCTTTAAACAGTTCTATTTGCCGTTTTTCTAGGGTGTTCCTGCTCAGCTCCGTGACGATTTGATCGAGCTTGGCGTCGGCTGCCTTGGACGCTTCAATCTGTTTGAGATAGTCGCCCCACAAGACGGCCTCTTCTTTGGTTTGGGGCAGCGGCTCATAGATCTTGAGGCCTTGCTGGTATCCCTTCCAGGCTTCGGCGCGCGCTGCCAGGTCTGTGGCAAAGCCGGTCTGACTCTTGTACTCCAGCTCGTAGAAGGCGACGTGGCGGTTGATGGATCGCAACTCCGCCAGATTCACGTTCATCTTGGCCAGCCCAACGATGGATGGCAGGCGAACTTCGCCGATCTCATGCGATGCGCCAACCAGTTGAGACTGCGCTTTGAGTCCAACCCCGATGATCGTTGCCAGCGCCACCATGGCCACGAGCGCCAAAAGGGCGAGCTTGAGTTTGAGGGACAGGTTTTTCATAGTCTACTTTTTAGGGGTCTATGCACACGGTGCATTTTCTTGAGCCAAGCCGGGTCAACTCTTGAGGTTGATCAAACATCATGGCATTGGTCCTGCTTGCCAGTCGTTCGGGAGGTAGTGCCAAGCCACACAAGCCAAGCCTTCCAACTTGGCGGAGAATGCCGGTTTGTTCTTGTGGGAGGTTCTTCTTCATGACACGTCGTGCATTGCTGGTGGTTGCCATTCCCATGCTGTTGGCGGCGTGTTCCAAGGCGCCCGAAAACGCTGCCGTTCCGGCAACCAAAGCAGCGGTAGCGCATGCGGGAATTGACTGGGTCAAGCCCGACGGGGCCAGTCTGGACGCCGTCTTTGCAAAGGCCAAGGCGGACAACAAGCCCGTGTTTCTGTATTGGGGTGCCGCGTGGTGCCCACCCTGCAACCAGATCAAAGCCACCGTCTTCAACCGGCCGGATTTCATTGAGCGCAGCAAGAGCTTCATTCCGGTCTACCTGGACGGTGACACACCCGGCGCACAAAAACTGGGCGCACAGTTCAAGGTGCGGGGCTACCCCACCACCATTCTATTCAGGCCCGATGGCACCGAGCTGACGCGTGTGCCGGGTGAGGTGGATGCTGTGCAATACATGCAGATACTGAGGCTGGGCATGACAGCAACCCAGCCGATCAAGGAGACGCTGGCAGCAGCTTTGGCTGCACCGATAGCCGGTGCAACGGCGCTGTCTGCCGATGGGTGGAACCTGCTGGCGTATTACGGCTGGGATACCGGCGAGGCGCAATTGCTGGCAAACATGGATCTTGCCCCCACCGTACTGCAACTCGCACGGCAATGCCCGCCGCAATTTCCGGATGCGGCCACCCGGCTGCTGCTCAGATCCATTGTCTTGGCCGGCCCCGACACAGATGCCGGCCTGGACACAGTACAGACCCTGGCCGCTGTGCACAAAGTGCTGGCCGATGCGACGCTGTCACGTGCCAGCGCCGACCTGTTAAGCAATTACGCCAAGGAACTGTTGGCTGCCCTGACGACTGCGCCGAGCCCGCAACGCACCGAACTGATGACTGCCCTGAATACCGCACTGGACCGTTTGGCGGCCGATCAGACATGGTCCAATGCCGAGCAGCTGGGTGCCGTGCAAGCCAAGGTGGGGCTGGCCTTGATGGGAAAGCCCAAGAGCGAAAAACCTGAATTTTCTCCTGCACTATTGACGCAGGTACAAGCTGCGGTGAGCAAGGCCGACCAGGCCAGCACGGACAAATACGAGCGCCAGGCCGTCATCCCGGCCGCTGCACGCCTGCTTAGCGATGTGGGTTTGATTGATGCGTCCGACGCCATGCTCAAGGCTGAACTGCCCAAGGCCGTGTCCCCCTACTACCACATGCTGGTGCTGGCCTCCAATGCCAAGCTGCGCGGCGACAAGGCGACATCGCTGGACTGGGCCGGGAAGGCTTATGCGGGCTCCATTGGCCCGGCAACCCGCCTGCAGTGGGGCAGCGGTTTTGTTGCCAAGCTGATCGAGTTGGCGCCTGAGGACAGTGCGCGCATAGAAAAGGCCGCGGCACAGGTGATTGCCGAACTCGACCCTGCCCCTGAGACGTTTTACGAACGCAACCGTCGCAGCCTGGAAAAAATGGGCTTGCAACTCAACAAGTGGAGTGCCGCCGGCAAGCATGCCGCCGTCGTGCAAAAGCTCAATGCGCAGTTGAGCGATGTATGTTCCAAGGTGCCCGAAGGCGACAGCGCGCGCAGTGCCTGCGCGGGCGTGTTTGGTAACAGCGTAAAGAAATCCTGAAGCATGGCAAACCCCCACCCATCTCGGACCGCCAATCCCGGCATGGACAAGCTGGCGGCCGTTTTTCGAGCAGGGCGCGAACGGCTGCAAGTCAGCAGGAAAACTCAGGCCGCCTGGCACCCCACACCCGGCCGCAGGGCACAGTGTTGCGCATAGGCGGAGGTCTCCAGCTGCAGTGTGACATGGCGGATTTCAAAATGCTCGTGCAGTTCTTCTTCGGCTTCGCGCAACAGTGCACCGGTGTCCGTCGTATCGGTGACCAGATGGGCGGTGAGTGCAATATGGCTGGTGCCCATGGCCCACACATGCAGGTCATGCACGGCATCCACACCAGGCAAACCCAGCAGCAGTGTGCGCACAGCGACCGGGTCGACGCCGTCAGGCACGCCGTCAAACAGCAGGTGCAGCGACTGCTTGAACAAGCCCCAGGTGCCCCACACAATGACGGCAGCAATCAGCAGACTGACCACTGGGTCGAGCCAGACCCAGCCCTTCCACAGCGTCAGGGCTCCGGCCACCACCACGCCCGCAGACACCAGCGCGTCGGCTGCCATGTGCAGAAAAGCGCCGCGAATGTTCAGGTCGCTCTGACTCCCGCGCATGAACAGCAAAGCGGTCGCGGTGTTGACCAATATGCCAATGCCCGCCACCACCATGATGGTCACCCCTTGTGCCCGCAATTCGGCTCGCGGCGCGCTCAGGCGGCCAACAGCCTCCCAGGCCAGGCCACCCATGGCCATCAGCAGCAGCAGGGCGTTGGCAAAGGCCGCCAGGATGGTTGCGCGTTTGAAACCGTAGGTGTGGCGCGCGTTGGGTGATACCCTAACCGCCAATGTGCCGCCCCAGGCGAGCACCAAGCCGGCCACGTCACTCAGGTTGTGCCCGGCATCGGCCAGCAGTGCCAGCGAGTTGATGCGCCAGCCGTAAACCGCTTCAATGATGACAAAGCCGATGTTCAGCGCAATGCCAATCGCAAAAGCCTTGTTGAAGTTGGCCGGTGCATGGCTGTGGCCATGCCCGCCATTGCGGTGGTCGTGGGCGTGGTCATGCACGCGCGCGGGGGTATGGTCGTGAGAACTGCTCATGGGATCATTGTCAGTCAAGGGCCGGGGGGAGGCGCAGCATCATGGCGAAAGGTGAACATCGCCCAAAAACTTTCAGCATTAAAAGTGCCCATTGCGCCCGTCCTACTTGCGCAACCAGCTATCACTAATGTAGCAATTTAGAGCGGCGGACAAAGCGACGAACACCGTGACTGCGCTCACGCCATATTCGCCGTGCAGGGGTGCGGCCTAGGTGGCAGGCCCGCTCAGACGCAGGCGCTCAAATGGAACGCTGGTTGACGCGCCAGGCGAGTTGCTCGGCTGACTCCTTGCGTTCGCTATAGCGGTCCACCAGATAAGGTGCCACATCGCGGGTCAGCAGGGTGAACTTCACCAGCTCTTCCATCACATCCACCACGCGCTCGTAGTAGCTGGAAGGCTTCATGCGGTCGTCATCATCAAACTCCATGAACGCTTTGGCAACCGAGCTTTGGTTGGGTATCGTGAGCATGCGCATCCAGCGGCCCAGCACGCGCATCTGGTTGACTGCGTTGAAGCTCTGCGAGCCGCCGCTGACCTGCATCACCGCAAGCGTCTTGCCTTGCGTGGGACGCACGGCGCCCAGGCTTAGCGGTATCCAGTCGATCTGCGACTTCATGATGCCGGTCATCGCGCCATGCCGTTCGGGAGACGTCCACACCATGCCTTCGGACCAGGTCACCAGGTCGCGCAGGTCTTGCACCTTGGGGTGGGTGTCGGGCGCGTCGTCGGGCAGCGGCAATCCGGTGGGGTTGAAGGTGCGCGTCTCGGCACCCATGGCGTGCAGCAGGCGGGCCGCCTCTTCGGTCAGCAGACGGCTGAACGAGCGAGGCCGCAGCGATCCGTAGAGCAGGGCGATGCGCGGCGCGTGTGTTGTGGGGGTTTGCGCTTGCAGCTTTGCCATGTCAGGCACGCGGAAGTGCGTAGCATCCAGTTGCGGGATAGACGCTTCTGGCGGCGCCTTAGTGATATCAGACACGTTGACCCTTTTCATCGATGACCACTTCGCCATCCTCTTTGCTAAACGCACTGTGTTGCGGGTTGGGCAAAATATCGAGCACCACCTCGCTGGGGCGGCACAACCGGGTACCCAGCGGCGTGACGACGACGGGGCGGTTCATCAGGATAGGGTGTTGCACCATGAAGTTCAGCAGCTCGTCTTCCGACCACTTGGGGTCTCCAAGACCCAGCTCGTCATAGGGCGTGCCTTTTTGGCGCAGCAGCGCGCGGGCCGGAATACCCATAGCTGCCAGAAGCTGCACTAGACGGTCCTTTCCAGGTGGCGTCTTCAGGTATTCAATGACCTCGGGCTCTACACCGCTGTTGCGAATCAGGGCCAGGGTGTTGCGCGAGGTGCCGCAGGCGGAGTTGTGATAAATCGTGATGTCTGTCATGTAGAGGCCTTGCTTGTGGTGGCACCGCGCTCGTACCAGCCTTTGGAGTTGTTGACGATATAGACCACCAGCAGCATTACCGGCACTTCAATCAGCACACCCACCACGGTAGCCAGTGCGGCACCCGAGTTGAAACCAAACAGGCTGATGGCAGCCGCCACGGCCAGCTCAAAGAAGTTGGATGCGCCAATCAAGGCCGACGGGCAGGCGATGTTGTGCTTCTCGCCGACCGCGCGGTTCAGCCAGTAGGCCAATGCGGAGTTGAAAAACACCTGAATCAGGATCGGCACCGCCAGCAGGGCAATGACCAGCGGCTGCTTCAGGATGGCTTCCCCCTGGAAGGCGAACAACAGCACAAGCGTCAGCAACAGCGCAGCAATGGACCACGGGCCAATCTTTTCCATGGCCACATCAAACGCCGCCTGACCGTCTTTCAGCAGGGACTTGCGCAGCAGCTGGGCAATGATGACCGGAATGACGATGTACAGTCCGACCGAAATCAGCAGCGTGTCCCACGGCACGATAATCGCGGACAACCCCAGCAGGAATGCCACCAAGGGCGCGAACGCCACCACCATGATCGTGTCGTTGAGTGCCACTTGCGACAGGGTAAACAACGGGTCGCCACCGGTCAGGCGGCTCCAGACAAACACCATGGCAGTACAGGGCGCCGCCGCCAGCAGAATCAACCCGGCGATGTAGCTGTCAATCTGGTCGGGGGGCAGCAGCGGCGCAAACCAGTGGCGAATGAACAACCAGCCCAGAAACGCCATCGAGAAGGGTTTCACCAGCCAGTTGATAAATAGCGTGACCCCAATGCCTCTCACGTGGTTGCGGACTTCACCCAATGCTGAAAAATCCACTTTCAGCAGCATCGGAATGATCATCACCCAGATCAACACGCCCACTGGCAAGTTGACTTGCGCCACTTCCATCCGGCCAATTGCCTGGAACACATTTGGCAAAGACTGGCCCAGGGCGATGCCCGCCAGGATGCACAGGAAGACCCATACCGTCAGGTAGCGCTCAAAAACGCTCATCGAAACACCCGCGGCCTGCTTCGCCGTCACTTCACATTGCACGCTCATGGTGGGTCCGGATTAGCTGCTGGACAAAGCGCGGGCACTGTCTTGCAGCAAGGCGCGCTCCACCTTTTCCCGCGGCAGTTGACACAGCAATTCCAGGCGGCGCTTGATGGCGTGCATGGTTTTGCGAAAGGCTTCCAGCTTTTCTTCATCGGTGCCATTCCCTTCAGAAGGGTCGGGATAGCCCCAGTGTGCCGTGGCAGGGTGGCCGGGCCACACCGGGCACACCTCACCGGCGGCGTTGTCGCAGACGGTGATGATCAAGTCCATCTGGGGCGCATCGGGGGTGGCAAATACATCCCAGCTCTTGCTGTGCAAACCATCCGTCGAGATGCCTGCGTTTTGGAGAACCTGAATCCCCAAAGGGTTGGGCTTTTGATTCTCGCGTGGGCTACTGCCTGCCGAGAAGGCCGTAAAACGGCCGTTCCCAACCACGTTGAGCAAGGCCTCCGCCAGAATGCTGCGGGCGGAGTTATGCGTGCACAGAAACAGCACGTTCAGGGGTTTTGAAGGGTTTGTCATGGTTTGTTGAGTGATTAGCAGCAAGAAGAAGATGGGGCGTTTGCGGTGCCGCAGCAGTTTGCCTTGGCGGTTGGCGCAGGGGTGCAACAGGGGGCGGCCGACTTGGCAGCGGAGCTCGCCGGAGCACAGCAGGCTGATTCGCTCACCGCTTGAGTGCTCTCATTGAAGACTGGAATGTCTCCCAGTGTGTGAAAGTGCTCCCACGCAATGCCCTGTGGGTCCGTGATCCAGTGTTTCTCGCTGCGGGCGTAGCAGCAGGTCGTTTCGCCTTCGTCTAGCAACGCCATGTCAGCGCCTTGTGCCTGGGCTTTGAGCTGCGCGAGTTCCTCGGCAGATTCGGTCTGAAATCCCAGGTGATCGAGCCCAGGCTTGTTACCGCGTGTGGAGATGGCGAAGTTCACCTTCGGGTCGTCCAGCATCCATTTGGCATAGTCCGCCTCCACGCGCGTGGGGTTCGCGGCAAACAGGCGGTTGTAAAACTGGATGCTGGCTTGCAGGTCTTCTACATGGACATGTACGTGAAAGCGTTTCATTGGGTTTCCATTGGTTAGCAATTGCACTGGGTTGCAGCTTCGGTCAGGCAGGCCTCGCCTTGGCAGCAATTGGTGGTGAGATAGGCCAGAACGGCGTTCATGCGGTCGAACTGGGCGCGGTAGATCAGGTTGCGCCCGATGCGCTCCTGGGTCACCAGATCGGCATGGACCAATTCTTTCAAATGAAATGACAGGGTGTTGGGTGCCACACCCAAACTCTCGGCCATTGATCCAGGGGTGAGACCCGCAGGCCCCGCCACCACAAGCGAGCGGAAGATTTCGAGCCGCGAAGTTTGGGCAAGTGCGGCCAGCGCCTTGACAACGGTTATTGATTCCATATTTCAATGATACTCGAATTATTGGATGATTGTGCAATGCCGATAATGCGTGGGCGGTCGGGCAGGTTCGCCAGCCGCTGCAACACCAGGAGAATGACGCAATGTGGAAATGGGTTGTGATGTCATGTTTGCTACTCGTGCGACCCGCCTACGCCGCCGAGTTACAAACTGTGCTCGTGGTATCAGTCGATGCGCTGCACCCCGCGGCACTGAGCGAGAAGACCTCCCCCTCCCTGAACGCTTTGATGCGCAAGGGCCGCTATACCCTGGAGGGCCGCAGCGTCACACCACCACTGACATTAATCGCGCACACGGCCATGATGACGGGCATGTCGCCTGCGCAAAACGGCAAGCAAGACAACGCCTGGCGGCCCGGCGAGCCACGCGTATCCAGCGAAACCCTTCTGGATGTAGCCAAGCAGCGGGGTTATGGGACCGCCTATTTTTACGCCAAACCCAAGCTGGGCTACCTGGTGAGCGCAAACACCGACGAGCACGCGCTGGCACGGGACGACGGCGTCGAGCGCGCACAAACGTTTTTTTCCAACCCCGGGGCGCGCTTTGTGTTTCTGCACATCAGCGGCCTGGAGGATGCGGGGTCAGACTCGGGTTGGCTTTCGCCTGAGTACCTCGCCGAGCTGACGCATATAGACAAAGCCTTGGCGCCCCTGTTGCGCCAAGTTGCCAGCCGGGGGAACTATCTGATCGTGGTGACCAGCGACCATGCCGGCCACGCCCGTCTGCATGGCACCCTGGACCCGGAGGACTTCAAGCTGCCCGTGATATTGGCCTCGAACAAGGCATTGCCCGCGTTTGGACCGGGCGTTTTCAGTATCACGGAGCTCAAAGGCCTGGTGCAGGGTTTGCTGGCATCTGACAGCCGACGTTAAGGCAAATCTTTACCTAAACAAAACTGACTTCAGCCTTTGCAGGCGTGCGTCTGCAGCTATTTTTTTTGTAGCAAATTTAGGGCAATTCTGGCACTGGCACTGTCGGTGTCGGTGTCGGTGTCGGTGTCTCCAGAAGTATTGATCTATCGCAAAAGCTTGCGCCACGCTTACTTGATTTACCGTAATCTCTTGAAATGTCAAGCTCTCTACAGTGTGCCCACATCCAATGATCCAAGGTCACCCAAGAGGAGTATTTCATGAGACTCACACGACGGATTTTCATCATGGCGGGCGGCATCTCTGCCGGCGCGCTCATCACCGGTTGTGCCAGCATGGCGGCAGCACCCTTGCACAGTGCGCTGATCCCGCGCAAGGCCAAGGCCTGCAGTCCCGCCAAAGGCGACTGGGTGGCCAGCACCTGCCAGGGCTGCACCCAGTGGTGCGCGATCCAGATTTTTGTGCAGAACGGGCGCGCCACCCGGGTGCGCGGCAACCCGCTCTCCAAAACCAACCATGGCTATGTGTGCCCGCGCGGTCACATGATTCCGCAGCAGATGTACGACCCCGACCGCATCAAGGTGCCGATGAAACGGACCAACCCCCAGAAGGGGCGTGGCGTGGACCCGAAATTTGTACCGATCTCGTGGGACGAAGCGCTCAATACCGTTGCCGACAAGATGATGGAACTGCGCAAGGCAGGCGAACCCGGCAAGTTGATGTACATGCGCGGACGGTATGCGTCAACCTCGACCGATCTCATGTACGGCGCGTTGCCCAAGGTGTGGGGCACCGCCAACTACTTCTCCCATAGCGCGATCTGTGCAGAAGCCGAAAAAATGGGGCCCGGCCTGACGCAAGGCTTTTATGGCTACCGTGACTATGACCTGGGCAACACCAACTGTCTGGTTGCCTGGGGCTGCGACCCGCTGGCCTCCAACCGCATGGTGCCCAATGTGATGAACCACTTTCCAGGCATTGTCAAACGCGGCACCGTGATTGCCATCGACCCGCGTCTGTCCAACATTGCTGCCAAGGCCCACGAATGGCTACCTCTCAACCCCGGCACCGACGGCGCTTTGGCGGGTGCGATTGCCCACGTGTTGCTGACCGAAGGCATGTGGAGTCGTGAATTTGTTGGTGACTTCAAGGACGGCAAGAACCTGTTCGTAGCCGGCAAGGCAGTGGACGAAGCCAGCTTTGCAGAAAAGGAAACTAACGGCGTCGTCAAGTGGTGGAACCTGGAGCTCAAAGACCGCACACCCGCCTGGGCCGAAAAAGAGACCCTGATACCCGCTGCTCAGATTGTGCGTGTGGCGCGCGCCATGGGAAAGGCCGCCCCCAAGACTGCGGTCTGGATGGGACCGGGCGTGGCCATGACGCCGCGTGGCACCTATGCCGCCATGGCGGTGCATGCGCTCAACGGTTTACTGGGTTCGATTGATGTGGAAGGCGGAGTCTGGCAATCCCCGAGCGGCCCACCGTTGGCTGCTTTCCCGAAGAGTGATGCCTATGTGGACGATGTGGCAAAAGCAGGCAGCAAGGGCAAGAAGCTCGATGGCCGTGGTGCCAAGGACATGCCGGCCATGATGGGTGGCAAGCCCGGCAGTGGCGTGGTAACCAACAATGTGGCCAACGGCATGCTGAAGGATCCGGGGGCGGTCAAGGTAATGATCTCAAGTTGGTCCAACTTCAACTTCTCGGCCACCGGCGCGCAGCGCTGGGACAAGGCCATGGCCGCCGTACCGTTCTTTGTGCACATGGTACCCAACGCCTCCGAGATGACGATGTTTGCCGACATCGTGCTGCCATCGACCTTCAACTCGGCCGAAGGCTGGTCCATCATCACCGACATGGGCAATGGGTACGCCTATGCGTCTATCCAGCAAGGCGCGGTCAAACGGCTATGGGACGTCAAGCAGGAAGAAACCGAAGTGATGTGGCTGTTGGCAGAAAAGCTCAAGGCCAAAGGTTTTGCCAATCTGTTTGATTACTACTCGAAAGAGTTCAAGGACCCCGAGACCGGAAAGGCTCCCACCACGGCAATGGAGTTCTCGGAGATTGCAGCCAAGATGTCAAGCGCCCCGATCTGGAAGGCCAAGGAGCCTCTGAAGGGCGACCCACCCATCAATGGCTGGGCTGAGTTCAAGGCCAAAGGCATGTTCAGTGGTCCCAAGTACACGCTGAAAAAAGGGTGGGGTGGCAAGTTTGCAACTGAGACCAAGAAGTTTGAGTTCTACAGCGAAACGCTCAAGAAGGGATTGCTGGAACACGCCAAGAAGTATGAGACCACGACCGACGACATCATGACCGTCAGTGGATACGTAGCGCGTGGGGATGTCGCCTTTGTTCCGCACTATGAACCCGTCAAGCGCCATGGCAGTGTGGCGGACTACCCGTTCGCGTTCATTGATTACAAATCGCGCCTGAACCGCGAAGGCCGCTCGGCCAACGTGCCGTGGTATCAGGAGTTCAAGAAGGTGGATCCGGGGGATGTGTCCTGGGGCGATGTGGTCAAGATGAACCCATTGGACGGCGCCAAGCTGGGCCTGAAATCCGGCGACAACGTCAAGATCACCTCAACCACGGGCACCATCAGCTGCCAGCTCAAGCTGTGGGAGGGGGTGCGACCCGGCACGGTAGCCAAGTGCTACGGTCAAGGGCATTGGGCCTACGGCAGGGTTGCCGCCAAAGACTTTGGCAAAGCGATTCCCCGTGGCGGCAACAACAACGAAATCCTGGTGGATGACTATGACCGCCTCAGCGGCTCAACCGCCCGCAATGGCGGCTTCACAGGCGTTCGGATTCAAAAGGCCTGATCGACCACAACCAGCAACAGGAGTAAAGAATCATGACAAGACTTGGAATGGTCATCGACCTCGCTAAATGCAACGGTTGTGGCGCCTGCGCTTTTGCCTGCAAGGCAGAAAACAACACCCGCGACCGCGCCGCCGGTCAAAGCTACAACTGGGCCGACTTTCTGATGCAAACGGAAGGCACGTTTCCCAACACGAAGCACTCCGTGATCCCGGTGCTGTGCAACCATTGCAGTGATGCGCCCTGCATAAAAAGCTGTCCTGGCAACCCGAAGTTGGCCGGTGAAGGCAACCCGTTCAAGGCGCTCTACAAGACGCCCGAGGGCATTACCCTGCAAGATGCGGCGCTGTGTATCGGGTGCGGCAAGTGCCAGGAGGTGTGTCCTTACAGCCATCCCAATCTGGACGATGCCAGCCTGGACGGCAAGACCTACAGCGTCATCAGCTTGAACCCGGCCGATGAAAATCCGCAGCCGCGCTGGGCCGACAAGACCTCGGCCATTCCTGGCTGCACCTCGTCGGGCGCGGCCGACAAGACCTCGGCCATTCCTGGCTGCACCTCGTCGGGCGCGGAAGTGGCAGCGCTGGCCGGCACTGTGCCCCCCATGCTCAACCAGTGGACGGGCAGCGACCTGCCACCGGTACGCAAGGACGATGTGATTGAGAAGTGCACCTTCTGCTACCACCGCGTGCTCAACGGCCTGCAACCCGCCTGCGTGGATGCCTGCCCGGCACATGCCCGCATCTTTGGCGACCAGGAAGACCCGAACAGCGAAATCGCACTGCTCCTGAAGAAAGAAACCTCCTTCCGGTTGCAGGAAGACAAAGGCACCAAGCCCAATGTGCATTACATTGGAAAGTACAGCCCACGCGCCTGAAATAGCGCCGTAGGGTTTTGTCAGGGGCCGGAGTTACCGGCCCTGTTTTTTTGATTCTGGAGGTCCGATGTCTGACTATTCCCCCGACCAAGCCACGGCACGGGAAGACCTGTGCCGCTTTTTGTCTGCCTGTTACTACGAGCCGGCGTCCGAGTTTGCCGAGGAGCATTTGTTCGACAACATACAGATTGCCGCTGAGCGCGTGCATCCGGAACTGGTCCCCCATGCCCGTGCATTGGGTGCGGCATTTGCGGCACAGAATCTGGAAACACTGCTAGTTGACTACACACGGCTGTTTCTGGGTCCGATGGAAGCCCGTGCCAAGCCATATGGCTCATCCTGGCTCCCAGCCCCACCCCAAACGCAGGAAAATCCACCACCCGCAGTGACGGAGCTCTACAGCGAAGGTGGGTTTGATATAGACCCTGAGTTTATGGAGCTGCCCGACCATGTGGCGGTGGAGCTGGAGTTTCTGTACCTGCTGAACTTCAACGAGCAGCGCGCTGACAGTGCGGAGCAGCAGCAGGCCTTGCAAGCGCTCAAACAGCGCTTCCTGCGCGAACATCTGGGTGCCTGGATCACACCGTTTGCCGCTGCCGTCGTGAGCGGGGCACAGACGGAGTTCTACCGTGTGCTCGCAACGTTAACCGAACGCTTCGTGCAGATCGAGGCCACTGCACCAACACTGCATTGATTCGCAAATGAAGATCTTCGGAATCGCCGGTCACTCCGGCATGGGCAAGACCACGCTGCTCGAACGCCTGGTACCTGAAATTGCGTCACGGGGTTTGGTGGTGTCGCTCATCAAACACAGCCACAAGAACATCGACATCGACCGTCCCGGCAAGGATTCTTACCGCCTGCGCGAATCGGGTTGCAAGGAAGTGCTGCTGCTGGGCAACGACCGCTGGGCGCTGATGCACGAGCTGCGCGGTGCGCCTGAGCCGTCACTGGACTATTTGCTGGACCGTATGCAGCACTGCGATCTGGTGCTGATTGAAGGATTCAAGGAGGGTGACTTTCCCAAGCTCGAAGTCTGGCGCGCGTCGGAAGGCAAGCCCACGCTCTGGCCGCACTGGCCGGGCATTG
>JAIFLV010000158.1 GCA_020048895.1 Rhodoferax sp.
TGGCGCCCAAGTCAGCGGCCGACTTTGCCTTTTTGCTACACGGCTTTCACTTTTTGAAAGACGAAGGCGTGATGGCCATCATCCTGCCGCATGGCGTGCTGTTTCGGGGTGGGGCGGAAGAGCGCATTCGTACCAAGCTGCTGAAGGACGGGCACATTGACACGGTGATTGGCCTACCGTCCAACCTGTTTTATTCCACCGGCATTCCGGTGTGCATTTTGGTGCTGAAGAAGTGCAAGAAGCCGGACGACGTGCTGTTCATCAATGCAGCGGTGCACTTCGTCAAAGGCAAGCGCCAGAACCAGCTGACGGACGCGCACATTGCCAAGATCATCAAGACTTACCAGTTCCGCGAGGAAGAGACGCGCTATTCACGCCGGGTGGGGATGGCCGAGATTGAGAAGAATGAGTTCAACCTGAACATCTCGCGCTATATCAGCACGGCGGTGGGCGAGGCGGAGATTGACTTGGAAGCCACGCACGGTGAGTTGGTTGAGATTGAAGAAGCCATCGCAGCTGCAAAGAAAAGACACAATCAGTTTCTGGAGGAGCTGGGTTTGCGATTGCTGCCTTAATCGCAATAGCTGATAGTTACTGGCTAGAAATCAAAGGTCTTGGACATGCAAATTGTTACAAGCGAAAAGTGCCATTATCGCCCGACTGGCAAGCGTGAGTAGCTATCAAAAAAGGAGTGACTTTTAAGCAGCCGCTGGCAAAATGCGGGCCAATAGCGCACCCTGGTAGCGGGCTTCCAGGGGGATGCGCACCTGCAGCGGACTGCCGGGAGCGATGGCAATCGATTCCCCCTGCAGATTGCGCATGGCTTCCAGTGTGACGATGTGGTTGCCGCTCGGGTGTATTACCTCGATCTGGTCACCCACCTGGAATTTGTTCTTGACTTCCACTTCGGCCCAACCATCGGCCATGGCGCGCACTTCACCGACAAAGTGGCTATGGCCAATGTCCGAGTGGCCGGTCTCATAGTTCTGATAGTCCTGCGAGGGGCGGCGCTCCAGAAAGCCGCTGGTAAAGCCCCGGTTGGCCAGGCCTTCGAGTTCGGTGATGAGGTGCGGATTAAAGGGCCGGCCAGCGACCGCGTCATCAATGGCCCGGCGGTAGGTTTGCGCGGTGCGGGCCACGTAGTAGCGGCTTTTGGTGCGGCCCTCCACTTTGAGAGAGTCGACGCCGATCTTGACCAGGCGCTCTACGTGTTCCACGGCACGCAAGTCCTTGCTGTTCATGATGTAGGTGCCGTGCTCGTCTTCCATGATGGGCATGAGCTGGCCCGGCCGCCCGGCCTCCTCGAGCAAGTAGACCTTGTCGGCTTCCGGGTGACGCGGGCTGCCCCCGCAGGCCGCAAATGATGATTCGGCTTCCTCCTGCGCGGCATTGAAGTTGAACCCGGCGTCCATCTTGACGGCGATGGCCTCTCCGGTATTGGGATTCTCGGCACTAGCCTGCGTGCTGTACTGCCAGCGGCACGCATTGGTGCAGGTACCCTGGTTGGGGTCACGGCGGTTGAAATATCCCGACAGCAGGCAACGCCCGGAGTAGGCGATGCACAACGCTCCGTGGACGAACACCTCGAGCTCCATGTCGGGGCATTCCTGGCGGATTTTTTCAATCTCGTCCAGACTGAGTTCACGCGACAGGATGATGCGCTTCACGCCCACCTTCTGCCAGAACTTCACCGCCATGTAGTTGACGGTGTTGGCTTGCACAGACAGATGAATCGGCACGTCACGGTAGTTGCCCTTGTCCATGCCTTCCCGCACCATCATGATCAGCCCGGGGTCGGCCATGATGAGGCCATCGGGCTGCATGGCGATCACGGGCTCGATGTCACGCAGGTAAGTGCGTACCTTGTCGTTGTGCGGCAGCAGGTTGCTGGTGACAAAAAACTTCTTGCCACGGGCATGGGCTTCCTGGATGCCGATACCGATCTGCTCAAGCTTGAATTCGTTGTTGCGCGCTCGCAGGCTGTAGCGCGGCTGACCTGCATAGATGGCGTCGGCACCAAAATCGTAGGCGGCGCGCATTTTGTCCAGTGATCCGGCGGGCAAAAGGAGTTCGGGGGATGTGAGGCTCATGGGGCTGTATTGTCCTGCAACGGCCAGTTCCCGGCTGAATTGGCGGGACAATAGGGCCATGGAAAATCAAATTCTCATTGCCGGGGGCGGCATTGGTGGGCTTGCCGCAGCGCTGGCCTGCGCACACGCCGGATGGTCGGTACAGCTGTTCGAGCGCACACGCGAGTTTGGCGAAGTGGGGGCGGGCATTCAGATGGGGCCGAATGTGGTGCGCGTTCTCAATGCTTGGGGCCTCGAAAATGCACTGCAGCAGGTGGTGGCGTTTCCCAGTGATTTGCGGGTGCGCAGTGCAACGGACGGTGCTGAGTTGGGCGTGTTGACACTGGGCGAGCGCGCACGCCAGCGCTACGGCGCAGCTTACGCCACCGTGCATCGTGTCGACTTGCAGTCGGTGCTGCTGAAAGCGGTGCAAGAGCAGGATCGTGTCCAACTGCATCTGGATAGTTGGGTGCAACATTTTCAGGATAAGGACGAGGTTGTGCGCGTCCACACAATGACTGGTCAGGATGCGATGGGGTGCGCACTGGTGGGTGCTGACGGTATCTGGAGCACTGTTCGCCAGCAACTTCTGGCCGACGGACCGCCGCGGGTTACCGGGCATCTGGCCTACCGCGCAATGGTGAAGCAACAGGACCTACCCGAAAAGCTGCGCAGCCAGCGCGTGACGGCCTGGCTGGGTCCAGACCTCCATGTGGTGCAGTACCCGGTGCGAAGGGGAGAGTGGATGAACGTAGTGGCGGTTGTGCACGGGAGGCTGGATGCATCGGCCGACGAGTGGGACCATGCCACCAATGCCAACGACCTGCGGCGGGCAACAGCCAACACCTGCGCTGCACTCAGGGATGTAGTTTCAGCAATAGGCCATTGGCGAGCCTGGGTGCTGTGCGATCGGCCGCCAATGTGCAGTGCTTCAGAACAAGCGCAAGGGCGAGTCGCGCTTCTCGGGGACGCTGCCCATCCGATGCGCCCGTATATGGCACAAGGTGCCGGTATGGCGATCGAGGATGCAGCCTGCCTGCACAGTGTGCTGATGCCAACCGGTGTGCCTATGGAACAACGCCTGCAGCGCTATGCGCAACACCGCTGGCAGCGCAACGCCCGGGTGCAGGCACGCTCCATTCGCAACGGTGAAATCTTCCACGCCAAGGGCGTCATGCGATGGGGCCGCGACCTGTCCATGCGGCTGCTTGGGGAGAAATTGCTCGACGTGCCCTGGTTGTATGCTGGGCCGGCACCCATTTGACGGTGTTGGATGTCTCAGGTGACCGCGTGTTTCGCGTTAAACCGAGGTTCTTTCCACTCGCCGCTTTCCAAGACCTGCCGCAACTGCTCCACGGCGTTCCACACGTCTTCAAATCCGATATACAGCGGTGTAAAGCCAAACCGGAGAATGTCTTTGTGGGACGCGCCGTCACCCGCCCGGTAGTCTCCAATAACGCCGCGCGCAATCAGCGCCTGCACGATGGCGAACGCGCTGGACTGCCCGTCCGCTGAGCGGTCACGGGTGAGGGACACCTGCGAGCCGCGCTGTGCGTGCGCCGGTGGCGTTGCCACGCCGAGTTCAAAGCCAGCACAGCGCTGCTGCACCAACGCCATGAACAGGTCCGTCAGCGCCAGTGACTTGACCCGTAGCGCCGCCATGCCGCCAACTGCAAGCGCCTTGCTAAAAACATCCAGACCGCATTCCAGCAGCGAAAGGCTAACGATAGGTTGTGTTCCGCACAAATAGCGCTGGATGCCCGCAGTCGGCTGGTAGTCGGGCGTAAATGCAAAGGGGGCTGCATGGCCCCACCAGCCCGACAATGGCTGCCAAAACCGGTTAGCGTGGCGTGGATGCGCCCAGACAAATGCCGGCGCTCCCGGGCCACCGTTCAGGTACTTGTAGCCGCAACCAATGGAGAAGTCGGCATCCGCCGCATGGAGATCCACCGGCACTGCTCCGGCACTGTGGGCCAGGTCCCAGATCGAAAGGGCACCTGCAACTTGGGCCGTGGCGGTAACAGCTCCCATGTCGTGCATCGCACCAGTGCGGTAGTTCACGTGGGTGAGCATCAGGACAGCGACCTCGGGAGTGAGTGAATTGCCAATGTCTTCGGGCTCGACCAACTGCAAGGTGTAGCCGCGCTCGCGGCACAGTCCCTCGGCAATGTACAAATCGGTGGGGAAGTTGCTGCGTTCACTCAGCACCACGCGCCGCTGGGGTGAATCCTGCGCGGCGATGGAGAGCGCTGCCGCGAGCACCTTGTAGAGATTGATGGACGTCGTGTCGGTCACTACCACTTCATCCGCACCGGCGCCAATCAGCGGCGCAATCTGGTTTCCCAGACGTTGTGGCAAGTTGAACCAGCCCGCTGAATTCCAGGAACCAATCAGCCCCTGGCCCCACTCCTGGGTCACCACCTCGGCTGCCCGCGCAACCGCTGCTTTGGGCATCACCCCCAGAGAGTTGCCATCCAGGTAGATGACGCCATCGGGAATGGTGAAGTGGTCGCGAAACCCGCGCAAGGGGTCCGATGTGTCTCGCGCTTGGCAGTCTTGCAGTGTGATCATGGCGGGGCGTCTTTCAAGAAGAGGTCAATTCACTCGTTGATGTCAGGCAAGTGCTGCAAGGCCGTGGCGCAGGCGTGCACGGTTGCAGGCGTCGCAGCCTTCCTGCAATTCCTGGCAGGGTGATGGGCGCCACTCATAGATCCCGCAGGCGACCTGCTGACCGATTGTTCCGGTCAGCGCGGCACACCGGGGCGCTGCGTGGTCGGTACCACACATACGGCTGGTCGTGGCAGTGACCTCCGCGGCCAAGCCCTCCGGCACCTGCCCGCCGCGGTCTTGCGTTTCGTGTACCGAGAAATCCACGCAGTAGCTCGCGCAGCAGGCACCACAAGTGGTGCAGGTGCTCATGGCTGCAGGGCAGGGCGGGTCAGGCCTGACGACCCAGCAGCAAGTACTCCATCAGGGCTTTTTGCACGTGCATGCGGTTCTCGGCTTCGTCCCACACCACCGACTGGGGACCGTCAATCACCTCCGCACTCACTTCCTCGCCACGATGGGCGGGTAGGCAGTGCATGAACAGGGCATCGGGTTTGGCAGCCGCCATCAAACGCGAATCCACGCACCAGGCCGCAAAGGCCTTGCGCCGCACTTCGTTCTCGGCTTCATATCCCATGCTGGTCCACACGTCGGTGGTCACCAGATCGGCGTGCGCACAGGCATCCAGCGGGTCGCTATAGGTTTGATAGCTGCCTGCGCCCATGCTGGCTGGCCTGGCGGCCGTTTTTTCATTCACTTCATAACCGCTGGGGGTGCTCACGCGCAAGTGAAAACCCAAAAGGGCAGCGGCCTGCAGCCAGGTGTTGGCCATGTTGTTGCCGTCGCCCACCCAAGCCACGGTCTTGCCTGCAATCGGTCCGCGGTGTTCGATGTAAGTGAAGATGTCCGCAAGAATCTGGCATGGATGAAATTCGTTGGTCAGGCCATTGATAACCGGCACGCGGGAATGTGCGGCAAACGCGTCGATCTTGGTTTGCTCAAATGTGCGAATCATCACGATGTCGGTCATGCGGCTGATGACGCGGGCGCTGTCCTCAATGGGCTCGGCGCGCCCAAGTTGGCTGTCGCCGGTGGTCAGGTGCACCACGCTACCGCCCAACTGGTACATGCCTGCCTCAAAGCTCACCCGCGTACGGGTGGACGCTTTCTCGAAAATCAGCGCCAGCGTGCGGTCCACCAGCGGCTGGTGGCGCACAAAGGTCTTGAACTTGTTCTTGATGAAAGCCGTGCGTTCGAGCAGGTAGTGGTACTCCTCGGTGCTCAGGTCCGAGAATTGCAGGTAGTGGCGTACCGGAGGAGCGCCCTGCGGTATGGTGCTGGGTACGGTTTTCTTGGCGGGTTTCATTGTGTTTCCTTCAACAGGGCCGACACGAGCGGACACAGAATCGATACGATCTCGTCAGCTTCCTGCGTAGTCAATATCAGCGGCGGCACGAGGCGAATCACCGTGTCTGCGGTGACGCTGATGAGCAGGCCGTTGTCGGCGCAACGCTGTACCAGTGCTGCGCACGGTTTGGACAAATCAATGCCCAGCATGAGTCCTTGGCCCCGAATCTCCCGCACGGCACCACTGGTCAGTTCCGTCGCCAATGCCTTTTCCAGGCCGCCCTTAAGATGCGCTCCCACCGAGGCAGCGTTGTCCAACAGTTTTTGGGCCTCCATGATGCGAATGGTCTCCACACCGGCGCGCATGGCCAGCGGGTTGCCGCCAAACGTGCTGCCGTGGTTGCCGGCGGCGAAAATGCCGGCCGCTCTGGGTCCCGCAACGACCGCGCCTACCGGAACGCCTGAACCGAGCCCCTTGGCCAGTGGCATGACATCGGGCTGAATGCCAGCCCACTGGTGGGCAAACCACTTACCTGTGCGCCCCATACCGCATTGCACTTCGTCAATCATCAGCAACCAGTCGTTGGCGTCACAGAGCGCGCGGACGTCCCGCAGGTAGTCCATGTGCATGGGGTTAACGCCCCCTTCGCCCTGAATCGCCTCAAAGAAGACGGCCACCACATTGGGGTTGTTGGCAGTTGCCGCCTTCAGTTGCTCGATGTTGTTGATGGGTACCCGAATGAACCCTTCGACCAGCGGGCCAAAACCGGCCTGCACCTTGGGATTGCCGGTGGCGCTCAGTGTGGCGATGGAGCGACCGTGAAAGGCCTTTTCGTAGACCACGATTTCGGGGCGTTCGATGCCCTTGTCGTGGCCAAATTTGCGCGCGAGTTTGAGTGCGGCTTCGTTCGCTTCAAGTCCGGTCGAGCAGAAAAACACGTTGGTCATGCCGGACCGCTCGACCAGCAGCTTTGCCAACTCTTCCTGTAAGGGTATGTGGTAGTAGTTGGATGTATGGATCAGTTTTGTGACCTGGTCCTGCAACGCGGCCACCAGCTGCGGGTGGTTGTGCCCCAGCGTGTTGACGGCAATGCCACCAAGGCCGTCGAGGTACTGTCGGCCAGTGGTGTCCCAGACCCGGCATCCTTGACCATGCGACAAGGCAATAGGCAGGCGGCCATAGGTCGGCATCACGTGGGGCGAAGAGGGCGCGGCGGTGGATGGTACGACAGACATGGGGGCACTCCAGGGTTAACGCAAAAAGCGGCGGCCCAACGTGGGTTGGGCCGTTGAAGTGGAATTTTAGGCGGTTTGTGCGCACCGCCTGCGCGACGCGGCGTGTCAGCACCGTGCAAACTGGGGTTCGTAGAATTTTGCTCGCGGAATCGTCCGCAACCGCCGCAACGCACCAGTCCCCATCTTCAAAGATTCACGATGATTTCTGACACCGCCAAAGAAATTTTCATTTTGGGTATGACGCGGCAGGGCAAGCTCTTTCGTCCCAGTGATTGGGCAGAGCGGCTTGCGGGTGTGATGAGCCAGTTTCGACCGGGTGGACCGCAGCCGGGCAGCCATCTGCGCTATTCACCCTGGTGTGTTCCCACCGTGGTGGGCAAAGTGAAATGTGTGATCGTGCACACCGATCTGCGCGAGTACGAGGTTCTGGCATGGGACTTCTGCATCAACTTTGCCATCGACAATGAGTTGCAGATCAGCGAGACCCGGCCAGAGTTGCACTTCGGTTCCGGGCACTGATTCCATTTCCAAATCATCCGTGTTGTTGTTGCGTCGCCTTGACGTACGGCATTACTGTCTGCGGCCTCGCGCCTAGGCACAAACGATTTGGAAATGGAACACAAGCCTTAGAGGAAACAAAAAAGCCGCTCATTGAGCGGCTTTTTGCTTTGCTGACAGCGCACCCGGTGCAAACGGCAAATCTTCCTATGGAAGATTTGGGCTGTTGTGCCTAAGTGCTTAGGCGGCGAGTGCCAAGGCTTTCACCTTGGTGGCCAGGCGGCTCTTATCACGAGCAGCCTTGTTCTTGTGGAAGATGCCCTTATCGGCCACGGTATCCACCACGGCTTGCATCTTGCCAAAAGCTTCCGAAGCCTTGGCCTTGTCGCCTGCCAGAACGGCTTTCTCCACGTTCTTCACCGCAGTGCGGTACTTGGAACGCAGCGACGTATTGGCGGCGTTAATCTTGATGTCCTGACGGACGCGTTTACGGCCCGACGCCAGGCGCGGGTTCTTTTTCTTGGGTTTTCCAGAAGCCATTATTTAGTTCCTTGTGTCTGTGGATGATGCCAGCAAAGCCCGCGATTGTACCAGTTTGGGCAAGTGGACTGTGAACACGCTGGACGGCGTGTTTGTCACGTCTGAATCGGGTGGCGTGGCAATTGGGGGGTTGATGCGTAGATTGGCCTAAGGTTATCATCCCGGCGACCAATGAAAGCGCTTTCACTTCTGTTTTTCAATCGCAATATTTATGAACTCACACCACAGTGACATGCAGTCAGCGTCCGCACCCCACGGCCAATTTGTAGTGGATGGAGATGAAGCCTGGTACTGTATCAATGGGGCTGATTTGCATGCTCCGTTTTTCATGTCATTGGCAAGTGACAGTGATCTTTGGGCGTTTATTTCCACTGCAGGCTCACTCAGTGCCGGACGACGAGATGCGGAGGGCGCTTTTTTGCCTTACGAGACCGTTGACAGAATTCACGACCGTTGGGAGCACACCGGACCACGCACCTGGATTTTGGTAGGTGATGGCTCTGAACCGGTTTTGTGGGAGCCGTTCGCGCAACGTCCAGGGCCTTCAATGGTGTTGCGATCTGTGTGGAAGAACCTGTCAGCTACCCGTATCCGCTTCCGCGAAGAGCATCCTGCGCTGGGCCTGGCTTTTCAGTACGAATGGTTCAACGCACCTTCTATCGGATTGGTCCGCACAGCGAAGTTGCAGGCGTGGGAATCCGTAGCAGTTACGGTCCGAAAAAGTGTGAAGGTGCTCGACGGAGTCCTGAACCTGATCCCTCCGGGCGTCGGAGTCAACGTGTCTGCCACGTTGAGCAGTCTGAGCGACGCGTACAAATGGAATGAAATCGCTGCGGAGGGACGTTGCGGCATCTTTACGCTGTATGCAAGAATTTGGGATCGTGCCGAGCCCAAGGAGTCTTTTGAGGCGCTTACTGCATGGCATGCCGGTGTCCCGGCCAACACGCGCACTCTTTTGAGTGCACATCAAGTACAGCACTTCTGTCAGACGGGCCAAGTGGTGCCAGAGACGCTAACGCGCGGGCGCCGTGGTGCATTCTTGGTGAATTTTGAGTTGTCGGTGGATGCTGTAGGTCATGAGTGGCATATGGTCATTGATGGTCCCAAGTCGCAGGTGGAGACCTTTGAACTGGTGAAAAGGCTTGCATCGGGAGGTGGTACATCCGAGGAAATTCACAAAGCCCGTGCTGGCAACACGGCGGGGCTCAATGAACTGCTGATGCGCGCTGACGGCTTTCAGGTGTCGGGTGATGCCATGGCTGCGGCGCATCATCGGGCCAACGTGTTGTTCAACATCATGCGCGGCGGTGTTTTTGTGAACGGAACAATGCTCGATCGTGATGACTTGCTTGCTTTTGTGCACCAGCGTCACCACATGCTCGGTGTCATGTTTTCCGAGATGGCAAGCCGTTGGCCCCATTTCGTCGAGCGGGATTTCGCCCTGAATGCGGTTCGCACGCACGGCAATTTGCAGTTGGAACGCATGGTGCTGCAGTATTTGCCACTCACTTTCAGCCGGCGCCATGGCGATCCCAGCCGTCCGTGGAACCAGTTTTCCATCCGCGTTCGCGATGCTGCGGGCAAGCGCGTTGTCAGTTACCAGGGCAACTGGCGCGATATTTTTCAAAACTGGGAAGCATTGTTACCCAGCGAGCCCGCGTACGTCGGCTCCATGGTGACAACGTTCCTGGGTGCCATGTCTGCGGATGGCTACAACCCTTACCGCATCGGTCGGGATGGTGTCGACTGGGAGGTGGTGGATGCGGAAGACCCGTGGAGCCATATCGGATATTGGGGCGACCATCAGATTATCTATTTGCTCAGGCTCATGGAGGCTGCCCACGACCGTGAACCGGGCTTACTCTCTGGTCTGTGGGATCGTGCTCTGTTCAGTTTTGCCGACATTCCCTACCGCCTGAAGCCCCATGGTCAACAAACCCAGGATCCAAAGCACACTTTGGAGTTTGAGCCCCTTGCGCATGCGCGCGCCCACGAGCGCAAGCAATTGCTGGGTGCGGACGGTTTAATGGTGTGTGATGCGGATGGAATGCCTGTTCTGGCTACGCTGGGTGAAAAATTGGCCATCATTCTGTTGGCAAAAGCAGGTTCGCTATTGCCGGGCGGCGGGCTGTGGCTTCACACGCAGAGGCCCGAATGGAACGACGCAAACAACGCCCTGGTGGGGAACGGTCTTTCGGTTGTCACTCTGGCGCATTTGCGACGGTTCCTGGTATTTCTGCAAGTACTCCCGGGCGTGGAAAACAGCTTTGCTTTGCCTGAGGCAACGCTCACTGCGCTCCAGCAATTTGCCGAACTGGTGCGATCAACTGATCCCTCTGTGGCGAATGACAGTAGCGCTCGCAGAAAATTTTTGGATGCGGCAGGTGCCATTCTTGACCCTTGGCGCGCAACAGCGTACCTCGGCTTTGCAGGGCGTTCAATGGTTGCTGCACCCCATGGTCTGATTTCGAATCTGGTGCCCGATTTGATACGTTTGGTCGATGCCACACTGGCAATTGGACGCAGGAACGATGGGCTCTTTGACAGTTACAAGTTGGTGGACTTCTCTGAGGGGCGTGCCGAAGTTGCTCGTCTTTACCCGATGCTCGAGGGCCAGGTTGCCGTGCTTTCCTGTGGCTACCTTTCTTTGGCAGAAGCAGTGAAATTGCTGGAGTGCCTCTTTGCTAGCCCGTTGTTCAGCGCGACGCACCAGACTTTTCTGCTGTACCCCGATCGGGCATTGCCCGGTTTCCTGGAGCGAAATCGACTGGATGCCGATGCTTTGGCGTTGCCCGTTGTTCAAAAGCTTATTGCTGAAAATCGAACCGATGTATTACAAAAGCAGAGCGACGGTACGGTGCGCTTTGCTCCCGCGCTTGCCAACCGGGGTGACCTTTACGCAGTGGCTGCAGACCTCGGTGCCGCCCTGGAGCCGCTGGCGCTCGCCTATGACCGCATTCTGAAGCACGCTGAATTTACGGGACGTTCTGGAACCATGTTTGGCTACGAGGGGCTGGGCTGTGTTTACTGGCACATGGTTGCGAAGTTGTTGTTGGCGGTGCAAGAGAGGGTGTTTGAAGCGGCCGACATCGCTGCACCGGAACTGCCTGCACTGCAGTGCTTTTATCGCCGCGTGCGCAATGGTTTGGGGTACCGAAAAAGCGTTGCAGCGTACGGTGCGTTCCCGGCAGATCCTTACAGCCACACGCCAAGCGAGGGCGGGGCGCAGCAGCCCGGCATGACGGGTCAGGTCAAAGAAGAAATTTTGACCCGCTGGGGTGAACTGGGTATCCGAGCCCGGGGTGGTCGTTTAAGCATACTTCCGGTTCTGCTGGACGAAGGCGAAATCCCCGAAAATGGCGAATTGCAATTTACCTTGGCACGTGTGCCCTATGTTTACCGCCGTGGTCCCGTTACGCGCGTGCGGGTGAGGCGTGGGGCGCAGTGGGAAGAATGTTTGCAGCCGGAATTTGATCCAATCGGAGTTGAGGCGGTCGAGGTCGATATTTGTTTTAAGCCATAAGCGTTGCGACGGGCTTTATGATGCGCGGAAATGACAAGAATCAGCCGCACATCGACGAAACCCCTTGGAACACCCACAGCGGCTGCAACCATTGAAATGGTGGCGCAGCGAGCTGGAGTTTCCTTAAGCACTGTCTCGCGCATTTTGAATGGCACAGCTGTGGTCAGCGACAGTAAAAAGCGCGCAGTCGAGGAGGCCATTGAAGCCCTGGATTTTGTACCCAACCCCATGGCCCGAGGTTTGGCGGGTGGGCGCACATTCAGCATCGGTGTGATCACTCAGGCCATCGACAGTCCGTTTTACGGAGTCTCCCTGCGTGGCATTGAAGACGAACTGGACAAGGGTGGTTACAGCCCTTTGTTCATGAGCGCCCATTGGGATGCCAAGCTGGAGGCACGGTGTGTGCAGACGCTGCGTTCGCGCAGGGTCGATGGAATCATTGTGTTGACGGGGCGGCTATCCGATAAGGCTTTGCGTGCCAGCGCCAAGCAATTGCCGGTTGTAGTGACGGGCAGAGATCTCAAAGCTCCGGGCCTGTTTGCTATTAATTTTGACAATTTCGGAGGCGGACTGTTGGCGACCCGGCATTTGGTCAACTTGGGTCATCGCCGCATTGCGTTCATCACCGGAGATGCGGTGCATCCCGATTCGACCGAGCGCTTGCGTGGGTATCGTGTCGGACTGGAAGAGGCGGGTTTGCCTTTTGATCCCCATTTGGTAGTTGCTGGCAATTACAGCGAACATAGTGGTATGCAAGCAGTGGAGCAGCTGACCCGCGATGGGCGCGCGTTTACCGCCATTTTCGCGGCCAATGATCAAATGGCCAACGGTGCTGCACTGTGTTTGTACCGCAAGGGTTTAAGGGTGCCGCACGACGTGTCGCTCATTGGTTTTGACGATTTGCCGACTTCTTCGTTCGCCGTGCCGCCCCTGAGTACCGTGCACCAACCTGCTTATGAGCACGGTCGTGTGGCGGCTAGCGCCATGTTGCAGCTCATCAAGGGCATACGCCCCGAGGTGGTCGTGCCGATGCCGTCCCTGGTTGTGCGCGAATCCAGTGCGGCGATAACCCGCTGATGTCCTAGAAGCAACCGCAGCTTGGCCCGCGAGGTCCTGCGGTGTACGGGATTTCCCTATATCGAACTGATGTTGGCACATCCTATAATTTGAAAGCGCTTTCAGATTGTGGGTCCAGTATTGGCCATGCGATCCGGGAGGCGGGCCGCGGGGTGAACAAAAGCACACAGTCAAGCCAGGCGTTTGAATGCCCCAGTCCCGGCAAGACTTGAGGCGGGGTGGGTTGTGTCTGGCGCCTCCGAGGACCAGCTTGCTGCTAGAAACGAAAGACAGCGATGGCAAAAAGAGCACCGAAGACGATCCCAGGCTGGAAACTGGTCTGGCATGACGAGTTCGATGGGGATATGGTTGACAGCAACAAGTGGGACTTCGACATCGGCAACGGGTTCTACGATTACAAGAACCACGCCTGGATCCCGGGCTGGGGCAACGAGGAACTCCAGTATTACACGCACGAACCTGAGAACGTTGCCGTACGCGACAGTTGCCTGAGCATTCGCGCTGTGAAGGCACCACTGCACGGCTGTGGCTATACCTCTGCGCGTCTCAAGACCAAACGGCGTGACGGTACCGTGTTGTTCGCCCAGCGCTACGGTCGTGTGGAATTTCGAGCCAAGGTGCCGTGGGGCAAGGGCCTGTGGCCGGCACTTTGGATGCTTCCGGTGGACGATAAATACGGCGGCTGGGCGGCTAGCGGCGAGATTGACCTGATGGAGATCGCTGGCGAGAAGCCGCATGAAGTACTTAACAGTATCCACTTCGGGAGCAGCTTTCCCAAGCGTTCGCTGATCACCACCGTGTATTCGCTGCCGGGTGGCAGCTTGGTGTCCGACTGGCATACCTACGCGGTAGAGTGGGAGCCGGGAGAGATCCGTTTCTACGTCGATGGTGTGCAGACCTGCACCTACGACCATTGGTGGAGTTGCAGCAAGCTCAAAGACGGTGCAGGCCAGGTGCCGGGCAAGCAAGCCGACCTCAATCCGTGGCCTGCACCCTTCGACCAGCCTTTTTACCTGGTGATGAACGTGGCTGTGGGCGGCAACTTTCCCGGCGCGCCGAACGATCAGACCCGTTTTCCAGCCGAACTGGTGATTGACTACGTGCGCGTTTACGATAAGGTGGGTGGTTACGGCAATGTCAAGCCCATCGGCAAAGGGCGGTTCCCGTGGCAGGTAAAGCCCGCACCCAAGTCCGCGTCTGCCAGCAAGCCCGTCCACAAGACTCCTGCGACGGCCGCTGTCAAGGCCGCATCCAAGACCCGCGCCAAGCTGCGCTAAGAAAGCCCACGATGTCCCGAAAAGGATCCCCTTCCGACCGCGTGCTGTCGCAGGCGATAACCCAGACCCAGCAGCAAGGCGAGCAATCGCTGCAGTGCCAGCGTGTTCACTCGGGCGCTCAACCCCGGACCGGTGCACTGCAGGCTGATAGGTGGGTGCATGGCGGCCCCGAGGTCTGGACGAGCGAATCGCGCGATGCCCTTGCTGCGGACTTCCAGGCCACGCTCGCGCGCGGTGTGCACGGCCTGTGCTTTAGTCCCTACCTCGAAGGCCAGCAGCCCGGAGATCACATTCCCGAGGCGCAGATTCGCGAGCGCCTGCGCATCATTCGACCCTACACCAGTTGGGTGCGCAGCTTTTCGTGTACGGACGGTCATGAGAACACGCCCCGCATTGCACATGAACTTGGCTTTAGGACGCTGGTGGGTGCGTGGCTGGGTACCGACAACGAGATCAATGGGCGTGAAATCCAAGGCCTGATTGAGGTCGCCCGCGCTGGGAATGCCGACGTTGTCGCTGTGGGCAATGAGGTGATGCTCCGTGAGGACATGTCGGAGGACGCGTTGCTCGAGTACATACAGCGCGTGAAAGATGCTTTACCCGGCGTGCCCGTGGGTTACGTCGATGCCTACTTTCTGTTCGAGAAGCACCCGCGCATCACCGCGGCCTGCGATGTAGTGATGACCAACTGCTATCCCTTTTGGGAGGGCTACCCCCGCGATCAGGCGCTGGCGTATATGCAGACCATGCTCGCCCGCACGCGCGCTGCGGCTCCAGGCAAGCGTGTGATCGTGAGCGAGACGGGTTGGCCGGACCAGGGGAGTGCCTTCGAGGGTTCTGTGCCATCGCGAGAGGGTGCCATGCAGTACTTTGTCGACAGTGCTGCCTGGGCCGCAACCGAGGGGATTGAGCTGTTCTACTTTGCCGCGTTCGATGAGGCCTGGAAGGTCGGTGCCGAGGGCGATGTCGGCGCTTACTGGGGCCTGTGGGACAAGGATGGCGTCCTCAAGTTCGCATGACGACCATGCTGCAACTCCCCCACGGCAACGCCATCTGCTATTCGGGCTACCGCGATGGCCAGAACCCCGGCGACAAGACCTACCCCTCGATGGTCGAGATCCGCGAGGATCTGGCGATCCTGAGTCGCCATTGGTCGCTGCTGCGCCTGTACGATTGCAGCCCGCATGCCGAACGCGTGCTGCACGTGATCGAGGAGGATGGCCTGCCTTTTCAGGTCATGTTGGGTGCCTACCTGGGTGCCGAGATAAATAACTTTGGCTGTCCCTGGGGCGGTACGTACACCGAAGCTGAACTGGAGGCTGGCCGAGCCGAAAACGCCGCCGAGCTCGAACGGCTGATCGTGCTGGCCAACCGCTACCCTGCGATCGTGTTTGCAGTAGCGGTGGGCAATGAGGCCACGGTTGATTGGACCGACCACAGTGTGCCCGTGCCAAATATGATTGAATATGTGCGCCGCGTAAAAGCAGCCGTGAGCCAGCCAGTCACCTTTTGCGAGAACTACGTGCCCTGGCAGAACAAGCTGCGTGACCTGGTGCCCGAACTCGACTTTATTTCGCTGCACACCTACCCCGTGTGGGAGTACAAGCACATTCATGAGGCACTGGCTTATACCAAGGACAACGTGGCCAGCGTGACGAGCCTGTATCCCGACAAGCCCATCGTCATTACTGAAGCGGGTTGGTGCACCAATAGCAACGGCCGTGGCATGAAGGCCGAGCACGCGGTGCAGGAGTTGCAGGCGGTCTACTACCGCGACCTGATGGACTGGACGCGTGCTGCAGGATTACTGTGTTTCGTGTTCGAGGCCTTTGACGAGAACTGGAAGGGCTCGCCCGACCCGATGGAGCCTGAAAAACATTGGGGCCTGTTCACAGTAGACCGGCGGCCCAAGCTCGTGATGCAGGAGCTCTATCCCGACTTGGCGATGCCAGGCGCCGTTCAAGACTAACCAGAATTTCCGCAATGGGCTCAACCAGGAATCAACTTATGACCACATCCAGCTCCGCTGCCCACAAAGTCCCTTTTGGCCAGAAAGTCGCCTTCGGTCTGGGTATGTTAGCCAATCAAATGTTCCCGGCTGCCTTGGGCATCTTCATGGTTGTGCTGGTGCAGGACATGGGTTTTCCCGGCTGGATGTGGGGCATCCTGTTTTTCTTGCCTCGGGTCTTCGATTCAGTGACCGACCCGATCATGGGTTTCATCTCCGACAACACGCGCTCCAAGTGGGGTCGGCGTAAGCAGTACGTGTTTATCGGCGCCATCGTGATGGGCATCTCTTTCGTGGCGATGTGGCAGCTCTACCGCGCGGATGGCGTTAACTACAACTTCGTCTATTTCCTGTGTTGGTCGATCGTTTTCTACGCTGGACTCACGTTATTCAGCATCCCGTATGTGGCTATGGGCTACGAGATGAGTGACGATTTCCACGAGCGCACCAGCATCATGGCTGTTGCACAGTGGATCGGCCAGTGGGCCTGGGTGATCGCGCCCTGGTTCTGGGTGGTGATGTACGACCCAACGTGGTTTGAAAACGCCGATACCGCTACGCGAACCTTGTCGATTTGGGTTGGCGTGATCTGCATGCTGCTGGCCATGGTACCGGCGGTGTTTTTGCCCAGCCGCTCTACCCAGGACGACACCCATCTCGTCCCGCTGACTTGGGCCAATTTTGGCGGAGGCATGCGGGAAATACTGATCGGATTCAAGGAGTCCTTTGGCTACAAGCCTTTTCGCCAGCTGTGCTATGCCACCTTCTTGATTTTCAATGCCTTCAACACCGTGGCAGCCTTCTCGTTTTTCATTGTTGTGTACCACCTGTTCGGTGGCAATACGGCAGCATCCTGGATCTGGCCCACGCTGTTTGGCAGCGTGGGCGCGTTGATCACTACGTTTGCGGTGATTCCTTCCGTGGCTTGGATGTCCAAAAAAATGGGCAAGAAGAACGCCTTCATGCTCTCGCAAGGCATCTCCATCATCGGCTATGTGCTGCTCTGGTTTCTGATGGTGCCAGGCAAGCCCTGGATGTTCATGTTCGCGCTGCCGTTCTTCTCGTTTGGGATCGGCGGTCTCTTCACGCTGATGATGTCGATGACGGCTGATGTATGTGACTTGGATGAATTGGCTACGGGCAAGCGGCGCGAGGGTATTTTCGGTGCCATCTACTGGTGGATGGTGAAATTTGGCTTCGCCATTGCAGGTCTGCTCAGTGGAGCCATCATGTCCGTAGTGGCCTTTACACCGGGTGCCGCCGTGCAGCCCGACGGTGCAGTGGACGGCCTGCGCCTCTTCTATTCGGGCGTTCCCATCGTTGGTACGCTCTTGGCCATGTGGATCATGCGCGATTACGACCTGGATGAACAGCGCGCTACAGAGGTGCATGCCGAACTAGAGCGTCGCAAGCAGCGCAGCGCGGTGTCTTCGCATGGTTCGGGAGCCCGCCCTTGGCTGGCCGAGCATGGCCTGCTGCTGCCCGGTGCGGACGTGTCGCCGCTGGCAGGCAAGGCGCTGACCGATATCCGCCAGATGTTCTCCGAGCAGTTTCGGGCTGGCCTCTACGGCCTGTGTTTTAGCGCCTATCCGGAAGGGCAGCGCGCTGGTGATCCACTGCTGGCTGCTGACGTTGCCCGACGCATTGATCTCATTGCGCCGCACACCCGGTGGGTGCGGTCCTTCTCGTGTACTGAGGGCCACGAAGCGATCCCGAGGCTGGCGCGTACCAAGGGCTTGAAGACGATGGTGGGTGCCTGGTTGAGCCACGACCGCGCGCGCAATGAGCGCGAGCTTGCCGCGCTGATCCGGCTGGCCCAGGACAACATGGTCGACATTGCGGTGGTGGGCAATGAGGTACTGCTGCGCGAGGATTTGCCCGAGCAGGAATTGCTGGCCTACCTGGCCCGCGTACGGGCTGCCGTCCCTGCAGGAGTGCGGGTTGGCTGCGTCGATGCCTACTTTCAGTTCCTCGAGCGCCCGGCTCTGGTGGCGGCGTGTGACGTGCTGCTGCCCAACTGCTACCCCTTCTGGGAAGGTGCCCACATCGACCATGCGGCCCAGTACCTGCGCCGCATGCACGGCTTGGTGAAGGCAGCCGCCGGCGAGGACAAGCCTGTGGTCATCACCGAGACGGGCTGGCCCGGTCAAGGTGAGGCGGCCGGGGCGGCAGTGCCTGCGGCCGAACACGCGATGCGCTACTTCGTGGAGGCGCAGCAGTGGAGCCGACGCGAAGGCGTCAAGCTTTTCTGGTTCTCATCGTTCGACGAGCCGTGGAAGCAAGGGCAGGAAGGTGAAGTCGGCACCCAATGGGGCCTTTGGGACAAGGACGAGCGCCGCAAGTACATCTCCTGAGCAACAGGCCGGGAACCGAAATGGGATGGACTGCACTTTACGTGGACTTCCGGCGTCATTGATTCCGTTGCCACGCGGGCTATCGAATCAGGCTGAACCGCCTTGCAGGAAGGTGGCAATGGCATGTTCCGGTAGATCTACCTGGTAACTGTGACCGTTCAATTTCAGGCGCAACGTGGTAGCACTTTCTGTTCGGTTCATCACTACCGTTGCCAGTGTGCCATCGGGGTTGGCAAATGCGGTGCACTCCAGCGCCTCTCGCGTTGCAGCGCATTGCACCCGCTTTGCGCCAGGCTGAATGAAACGGGCAAAGTGGCCCAGGTAGTAATACGCGCTTTGGGGCACCGCGGTTTCCTGGGCTGCATCCAGTAACATGGGCGCGCTGCACAGGTTCCCCGCGTGGTTGGGGCCACCGCTAGCGTCCAGCAGCAGGTTCCAGTCGATCCAGCCTTCGGTCCATCGGTTCAGGTCTTTGATGATGGATACCCCATAGCGTTCGCCCACCTCCCACGCGCCGTGGTGCGGCCCGCCTTCCTGGCAGCCCTCAGTAAAGATGAGGTGTTTGTCCGGCCAGGCGTCGTGCACCATTTGCACATGGTCGAAGTGGTTTTCCATATACCAATGAAACCCGGTACCCCAAACATATTGCGATGCCTTAGGGTCGGCAAACACCGTGTTGGCGCGCTCTACCATTTCGTCACGGTTGTGATCCCAGATGATGATCTTGACGTGGGCAAGGCCAGCCTCGTGCAGTGTCGGTCCTAAATAGTTAGCTATAAAGTCTCGCTCTTCTTCAGCGGTGTACAGACAGGAATCCCAGCGCTGGTGCGCAGCGGGTTCGTTTTGCACGGTTACCCCCCAGATGGCCAGGCCCTCTTGGGCATACTCCAGAATGAATCTCACGTAACACTGCGCCCATGCCTGACGGTATTGCGGTCGCAGGTGACCACCATGGTTCATCTGACCATTGGTCTTCATCCAGGCTGGCGGACTCCACGGAGACGCCAGCAACAATAGCGGGCGTTGTGCGACACGCTGCGCTGCCCGGATGAACGGGATCAGGGCTTTGCGATCTCGCGCTACGGAGAAGCTTTGCAGTGCGGTATCACCCTCCTGTGGCACATGGGCATAGTTTCCCAGTGAAAAGTCGCAGCTGTTGATGTGCACGCGGCACAAGTTATATCCGTGACCATGCTGCACATCAAAGTAGGCCGTCAGTACCTTGGCGCGTTCTGGTGCACTGAGTCCGGCCCAGTTAACCGCGGCGCTTTCGGTGAAAGCACCGCCAAAACCAAGGTGGGTCTGGAAGTGCTTGTTTAAATCCACCCATACCCGCCCAGCGCTGTGAGGCGCTTCAGCGCAGGCCAAAGGGGCTTGTTCGGTCAGGCGGCAGGTACTGTTCCGCGAGGTGAGCCACCAACGTAGCTGCACCTGTTCGGGGTTCACTTCTGCCAGTAAATGTTGTCCAGAGCAATGGTCGGCATACCGGTGCGTGCGGTGTTGCCGGTCTCGGAATAGATGTCAGCCACGGAAAACCGCGTGAGGACATAGCGCAAGTCCAGCTTCGGATTGGCGGCTGTAAATGCACTCAGAGGGATGTTCACATCACACCAAGTGGCCGCGCTAGCGGTCGCTGCAGTGCAGTATCCGTACTTGCCAGCGCCTACGATGACATTCGCCTCGACCGGGTTGCCCAACTCGGTATCGCTTGAAATGCCTATACGCAGCGAGCCCGCATAGGCAGTCTTGATGCTAAACCGTATGCTGCCGCCAGCAAATGCGGACAAATTGGCCGTCACCGGCGGGGTGCCAGCGGATTGCCACAGAAC
The DNA here is from genome assembly GCA_020048895.1 of Rhodoferax sp. GTDB lineage: Bacteria > Pseudomonadota > Gammaproteobacteria > Burkholderiales > Burkholderiaceae_C > Allorhodoferax. Next base: position 20,306 of record JAIFLV010000158.1, read on the forward strand.
TCCCCAGCCGTAGTCTTTGGGTGTGAAGTTCCTTAAGGCCAGATAGCTGCTTGCTGCGATCGTTGCAGCCTGATCCGAAGGCGCGGAATCCCCCTTTGCGGGGTAATCCAATGCGAAGGTCCCAGTTTCGTAGGCGTCGGCCCTGAGGCCTGACGGCCAGCCGGTGGTGGTTTCGTTGTGAATCACGTAAGTCGATTGCGTGATTGCCGCATTCAAGGTGGGGGGCTTGAAGTACACGGCGGTGGCTTCGTCACAGGTGCCACTTTCCTTGACCCAGGTTGCCGTGGGTTTCAGGTATTGCGCGGAGCAGCGCGCTTGCCGCTGCACATTGAAAAGCCCCCATTTGTCATCCGATGACTTCCAAGGTTCATCAAACGCCTCAAAATAGAAAACGCCTTTGGGGCCACCAGAGTTGCGGGTTTCTGCCACCCAATCCAGGAGGCGCCGGTAATACATCAGTTGGTTGACCGGACTGGCCAGAAATTTGTAGCGTCCGCTTCCGCTGGGATCGGCTGCCTTCCATCCGGTCTCGCCAATCACAATCGGCAGTGCGGCCCGTCCACTCTTGTCCAGAAAACTGCGGACAGAGGCATAGTCTTTCTTTGTCTTCCCAATGGCTGCATCCATCATGGCTGCCGCGCGCTTGGTCAAGTCGGTCACCGCGAGTTGTTGCCAGTCCCAATCGGGATTGAGATCGGTATCGGCCGGGTTGCTGTAGAACGCGTCCTCATGAGAATAGGTGTGCACGGCGGCAAAGTCGATTTGCCGCAGTACATCATTCGCCTGTTCCGCAGCATTGCGACCTTGACCCGCATAAAACGCCCAGTTGTCGTCTGTCGTCACTGGCTGTTGTATCTGGTCTCGAACGCGCTTGATATAGCTGGCCATGGTTGGCGAAGAAATCGCAACGATGGACCAACTCACCATGGTTTCATTGCCGACGCTCACCGCGCTGATGATATCGGGGTAAGAATTGGCCAATGCGACGCCACGCGCCATCTCATCTTCATTAAAGGCAAGCACCGCTGCGCGCTTGGTCGCATTCTCTTCATATTCGTAGCTGTTGAGGTAAATGCCCTGCATGACTTTGATGTCCATCTTGTGGGCTCGAATCAAACGCAATGTGCGAAACGCGACTTTCTCGGAACTGTCGAAGATCCGGATGGCACCTATTCCAGCCTGCACCAACAGATCAAGGTCTTGCTTGACCAACGCGTCGGTAACCGTTTCAGTATCGCGATTGGCCGTACGGTAAGGCGAGTAGGCGACGGCTTTGCGGCTGGTAAAGTTATCCGGCAAAGGACGGATACCACTTGCCGAGGCGGCAGCGATTGCGCCGTTTGGTTGATCGCTGGTGGTACCGCCACCCCCGCAGGCACTGATAGCCAGGGCGGTGACAGTGAGAGAAATAGCCCCCCGGGCTACGGACCACCCAGCGCCGAAGCTGGTGAGCATGTGAAACGGATTTTGAAATTGGAAGCGCATGGTGAAGATCTCGCTCACGGTCTTAAAAAACGTAAACCATTCCCAGCGTCAACCAGCGACCGCTGGTGCTGACGCGGGAATCAACGTTGCTAAATGAATCGTTGCCCGGCATCGACATCGGTGACAAACCACGGCGCGCGTATTGCACGTTCCCTGCAGTACCCTGAAGGTTAAGTCCGGGGCGCAGCTCGTATTGGGCACCTATTGTGTTGAATGTCGCGGAGTTGCTCTGGCCCCGCTCGCTCGGATTGTCAGTTGCAGCTTTGCCCAAATGAACCATGCCCGTGGAGAAAAGCCACTTGCCCCAGCGGTAGCGCGCCCCCAGCAATACGTCGGTGGATGTGGCACCGTAACCCATGTTGCTCGCGGCAAACGGATTGCTGTAGTCAACATTGAAGGCAGTCGTCCAATTGGTTGCCGGGTTGTAAACAACGCTGGCACCACTCCATTCGTTGCGCCGTACACCGCCAGACACCTGCAATTTCGTGTTGACTTCGTAGCGCGCCATCACCATCGCAATGCTTTGCTTGTTACCACTCAAAGAGGTGCCGTTGCCAGGATTAACATAGGTGTCATCCGGCGAGAACGGTGTAATGGATGAAAACGGCGCATGGCCCCATGCCCCTGGCCCGCCATTGGTTGCATCCTGGTACATCGCATCTACCACCAGGTCGCCTTTGTGAAATTGGGCGTACAGTTCGTAGAAGGCAGGCTTGAGTCGCGTGAAATTGGTGTCGCCGCGGTCGTAAGTAAGCTCCAGATACAGATCGCCCTCGGCAATATCCAGTGGGCGGCTGCCCAGTCGCAGCGCATTCGCAAGCATCCCGTAACCAGCCCCACTAGACGCCCAGGCGGAGGACAGTCCGACGCTCGTTGCGTAGGGAAAGTCCGCCACGCTCCAGGCGCGTGTGGTCATGGAGCCGATGCGCACGCTGCCGTAGTCTTCATGTCCGATGCCAATGTTCTTTTCGTACCAGTAGCCCGGCACATCGACTTTCCCTCCGTAACGTGTTTCTGTCGATCGCCCATCGACAGCGCCGTCGCGCCAGCGTTGGCTGAGCAATCCGACGAGCTCGAACCCTCCACCGATCTTGGTCTTCATACCAAGATAGGGCTGGAACTGCCAAAACGTCGTGGCGGCGTTGTCAAAAGGCTTACCTGGTGCGATGGCATCAGATGCCTGAATCTGCTTGGAGGCGCTGCGGTCTGCCACTTGGCATTCATGGCAATAGCTACCCTGCATACCCGTTGTGAATTCTGCGAATCCTGTCAGACTGAACATGCCGTCAGGTCCAAAGTCGATGGCTTTCGCCGGTGTGGCAATCGAAGCAATCGCCAGCGCAATGGTGGTCAACAACCCAGATCTAACTGCGTGATGGACACAGGAGGGGATGGACTCGGCAGGTTGCCCTGCAAGGGGTGGGTTTCTGGTGTTCATCGTGGCGAAGGGCAACAGTTGAAGAAAGCTGAAAGCGCTTTCACGAGCATAGGGGTTAGAGTATGCTGAGTCAACGCTGCTGCCCCCGGGTTTTCCCTAGGTTAAGGGTAAACCCGGGCTTTATTATGAAAGCGCTTTCATTACCATTGCAACGAAGTATCGCTTGGCGCCTCTGAAATCGTTCGGCTGAACGTATTAGGAGGTACAGTATTCAAAACTTTTAACAAAAGCGTAGTCTGTCGGTCGGTATGAAAGCGCTTTCATTTTGACTGAGGCGTGAAACAGGCTGCTTCAAAGGATATCGACATGAAATTCAATCGGGTTTGGGGTCTGGCGCTGGCACTAGGGATTGGTGCCATCACAGGCGTCGGGGCGCAGACGGAGAAGGTGGGCGCTGGAACGATGTATTTGGCACCCAAGAGCGGTGACAAACCACCACCGGTTGCGCCACTGCGCACCGAGGCCATGCTTAAGCTTGCTGCGCCCACCAACCAGTGGTACTCGACGCTGATTTTCAACCCCAAGCCTGAGGCTCTGTTCGCTCATCCGCTAACGGTCAAGCCCACCCCAGCCGGTTTGGAGCTGGCCTTGCCTGTCAAGCAGGTGGTGCCCACCGATTTTCGGGAAACCGAGATCCACTACCCGCACAGTGACCCTCTGTTGATTTCACCGCTGGCCTTTGAGCCCGGGCCCGCCAAATTGGCCCGGGCATCAGACTGGGCGGTTGAGATCGCGATGGACCGTGGCGCTGATCAGATGCAGGTGATCACGGCTCATGGCAGCCCTTATGTTTACATCACTTTGTCGCGCGGCGATGTCCGCATCAAACTGCCGTCTTCTGGCGAACGGTTCGCCAATGATGCCGATGCCCGCGTGCTCGCTTTGCGTATCGGTGGCAAGTCTTATGCCGTGTTCGGCCCCACTGGCGTGCGATGGGAGCAGGTTTCCCCTCAAGAGTGGGTTGGTCGCCTTCCCGCTAGTAAGGGTTACCTGTCAGCAGCGGCGTTGCCCGATGACAGCCTGGCGAGCCTGCAACTCTTGACCCGTCACGCTTACGCCTTTCTGCAAGACACCCGCGTGGATTGGCGTTTTGATCCCGCCACCAGCAAGGTCGAGACCACCTTCACCTCCAAGACCCGCGTGATGGAAGGTGCCGATAACGGGCCACTGCTAGGGCTGTATCCGCACCAGTGGTTCAAGAATGCATCGGTCGCCGACAAACTGGGCCCGGCCTACGACAGCATTCGCGGCAAGATACGACTGCTGGCGGCAAGCCAGTTCAAGATCGAGCGCACTTACAACGGTGTGTTGCCACATTGGCCGGGCATCAAAGAGGGCGCGGGAGCTACCGAAGTCAAAGACCTGCTGAAGATTGATCTGCGTAAACGACGCGAACTGATTCCAGTGCGTGAGAATAAAGACGATTGGCGCGTCAGCGCTTACTGGCAGGGCAAGGGCCTGACACGCGCCACCCAACTGGCGGCGGTGGCCGAGCAGCAGGGCGACATCAATGCGCGCGATCAGTTGCTGGCGCTGGTTCGGGAACGCATGGAATGGTGGTTCGGCGGCACCGGCAGAAGCTACTTCCACTACGACAAGGGGCTGGGAACAGTTGTCGCCTATCCGGACGAGTTCTTTGCCATTGCGGAGATGAACGATCACCACTTCTGGTACGGCTACTGGATCCGTGCCGCGGCTGAGCTCACGCTGCGTGACCCGGCCTGGGGAGCCAAGGAGCAGTGGGGCGGCATGGTCGACAGGTTGATTGCCGACATCGCCATGCCGCAGCGCGGTCGTGCCGACTTTCCGTTTTTGCGTCCATTTGATGCCTACTCCGGCTTTTCAATGGCATCGGGCGTCGGCTTGTACGACTTTGGTAACGGCCAGGAATCCACCTCGGAGGCCATCAACGCCTGGGCCAGTATCATCCTGTGGGCTGAAGCCACTGGCAACCGCGAGCTGCGTGACCTTGGCATCTATCTGTACACGACCGAGATCGACGCAGTCAGCCACTACTGGTTCGACATCCATGGACAGGTGTTCCCGCCCGAGTACAAGAATGTCGAAGTCAGCTGGGTGTTTGGTGGCCGATACGCCCACAAGACCTGGTGGACGGACGAGCCGCGCCAGACCAAAGGTATCAACCTGTTGCCGATCACCAGCTTTTCGACCTACCTGGGGCTGGACCCAGCCTATGTGAGACGCAATGTCGCCGCGCTGAAGCCAGAGGTCGACAACTACAACGCGATCGGCAAGTTTCCACCCAATCGTCCGCCGAAGGACATTTGGCAAGACATCTTTGCCAAGTACCTGGCGCTGGCTGACCCAGCCGCGGCATTGGCCCAATGGGACCGTTTTGGAAGCGTGGAACTCGGCGACACCCGCACCCACACACTGCATTGGATGCTGAGTCTGCAGGACATGGGTACACCGGACTTTACCGTCACCGCAGACACCACGTTGTATTCTGTTTTTAAGCGCCCCGATGGGCAGCGTACATATCTGGCGTACAACGCTGGTAAAAAACCCATATCGGTTCGCTTTAGCAATGGCACTACCCTCACCGCAGAGCCTGCCGCACTTGCGCGCCTGACCGCCAAGTAATGCCCCGCACTGCACAAGACTGGCTCACGGCATTTGGGTTTGTCACGCTAGTCTCTTTAGTCACAGGATGTGGAGGCGGTGGTGGGCCAGTCTCAGGCCCCACGGGGACGGGCAGTAGTACGCCAACACCGCCCGCATCCAGTCCAGCGGCAACTGCACCTTCATCCCCATCTACAACCTTCGGCGCACAGGGGCGCACCCTGGTATGGTCCGACGAGTTTGAGGTTGTGGGCTTGCCGGACGGCAGCAAGTGGAGCTACGACACCGAACGCAATAGCGTGGGTTGGTACAACAATGAAAAGCAGTACTACGCCAGCGCCCGACTGCAAAACTCGGAGGTTGCCAGCGGCTTGCTGTCTATTAGCGCCTTGCGCGAGCGTCTGAGCACGCTGCCCGACTTTGGCGGGCAAGACTTCACCGCCGCGCGCCTCATCACCCGCGGTAAGTTCAGCTTCACCTACGGATTCGTCGAAGTAAGGGCAAAGATGCCCTGCAGTCTAGGCACCTGGCCGGCGATCTGGATGCTTGGAACGGGTGGAAAGTGGCCGGATGACGGCGAAATTGACTTGATGGAGCAGCGTGGCGGCAGCGCGGCCGACAAGGCCGAGGTACTGGGAACCGTGCACACCGCGGCATTCAACTGGAGTGGCGGCTCAATGGGCGTCGCCAAAGGCGCAACCCGACCATTGCCCACGGCCTGCACGGAGTTTCATAACTACCAGTTGAACTGGACACCCGACAAACTGGAGATTGGCGTAAATGGCGTGGTCTACAGCACTGTGCTCAACCCCAAGCTGACTAATGCCGCGCAAAACTACCAACAGTGGCCCTTTGACAAACCGCAATACCTCTTGTTGAATCTGGCGATGGGTGGCGATCTGGGTGGAGCAATTCCAGCCGGCTTTAGCCGCGACACCCTGCAGGTTGACCACGTGCGGGTGTATGCAAACCAATAAACCACTCAACTACCTCGGTGCCGAGGTGAAAACCTAGGGAAATCCCTAAAGCGCTGAGACGCAAACGCTACTACCATCTATGAAAGCGCTTTCATGATAAATCGAACCCATTTCATTCTTCGTAACTTCTCGTTATCCAGACCCCACAGGAGCCAGACCATGCCTACCGTAAAACAAAAGATTCAACTCTCCGCTTGCGCAGCAGCTGTTGCTTTCATGCTGTCGGCATGTGGAGGGGGCGATCTGGCGACCGATAAGACCCCCCCCACTGCGACCATTGTGGCGGCGGCGAGTGGAAGCAATGTCAGCTTTACCTTCACATTTAGTGAGGATGTTGGCACCAGCTTTACTGCAGAGGATGTGGCGTTGAGTGGTGGCACTGCCGGCATGCTGACCAAGGTTGACGCCACCACGTACACCTTGCTCGTCACTCCCACTGGCACCGCGGCAGTGAGTGCCAGCGTGGCGGCTTCCAAATTTACCGACTTGGCCAACAACGCAAATACTGCAACAGCTACCGCCACTTTTACGCCTGCCGCAGCCTTTGCAGGAATCGACTTTTCCAGCGCATCCGTGATGCTTGAAGCATTTGAAGGCCTGGTGTCGACTTCGGTAGAGAACGACCCCACTAATGCCGCCAACAAAGCCGTTAAATTTGTTAAAGGGCCGGCTGGACAGCCCTGGGCTGGTGCGACCGTTTACACCGTTGCTGCAGACAAGAGTGTGGGTGCTATCGATTTCACGGGGTCCAAACTTGTGACTATGC
>JAIFLV010000149.1 GCA_020048895.1 Rhodoferax sp.
TGAGCGGGAAAATTTGATTTTGATTCCGGGGCGATTTGATTCTGGAAATGTACACCCCAAAAAAACGGCCTTAAAAGCCGTTTAAACCATCATAGATCACCGGGAATCCTTCTCCCGCGTCGTGGTGCTGACAATCTCCATATTCGAATCGCGTTGGATTGTCTGGGTTGTCACACGGTCCGGCGATCCGACCAGGCGCACTGCTAGCCCCGGCTCGGTGGGTGTGGTGTCGAACATCGACATATCGTAATCAAAATGTGCTTTGCTGACGCTGACTGCTTCGCATAAGATGGCAAGCTGGCGAACAAAAAGCGCGCGATCTGTTGCGCTGCTTTGCATCAGGTCATATTTGATGCGGTCAATGCTGCCATTGATAAAGGGCTGCAAATCAGCATCGCGGGTAGTCCCCTTATAGCCTTCGGCACGCAACCCGACCCACGTCATAGCAAGGCATGTACCGCCACCACTCGCAAGCTCTGGATTCACGTCGGATGTTTTCAACATCCCACCCAATACGGTAGCAAGGTCTTCGCTGTTCTTTATCGCCTCATTCATCCTTGAAAAACCAAGTTTGAACATAGCAGATACGCGGTAAGTCACCATGACAGCACTATTCCACCAAATCAGGATTGGAAAGTCGTTGACCCTTCAAAGCAACAGGCTTAGCAGTGCCCGCAGTGGGCACAGAATCAACGCCAGAGCGTCTGATTTCATTGCCTTGACCAGTCCCACCGACTACGCCCAAAAGCTCGCCTAAAGAAGCCTGAATTTCTCGCCGTTGCTTTACGCTGTCGGCTAGCTTCCCTTGAAGCTCTGCAATCGTAGCGCGGCGACTTTCGACCGTCGGGGCTTCTTCATTGCCCCACTTGTCGCCAACGGCTGCGCGATACCCGGCCATCAGCTTTTCATGCACCGTATCGGGCACCGTGAAACACAATGCTCCGAAGGCGTCGCCGTGGTTGAGTTTGCAAAAGTCAGGCATAAACAATTCATGCGACTCGATTACTCCAACTTCCGGCTCATAGCTCTCCCAGCTCTTCTGGTTCATTGCAATCGTGCCAGTTCGGGCGATTGTCATGTAATTGGGGGAACGCCCGGTAAACCAGGCATCTCCCAGCACCTCAATATGTTTTTTTAGGTACTGAGAAAAGTCCGTCAACGAAATGGGCATTGCTCGTAATGCGCTGATCTGCTTTGCGATTCCCAGCTCGATTGCTTCGGCTTGTGTGATCTGCGTTTGCAAATCGGTTTGCGCTGCCTTGATCGTTTCAAGTGCGGATGAAATAGCGGTAGGTTTCATGGGTAAGTACTCGTTTAAAAAGTAATGATTGAAAGGGTTTAAAGGCGCATTCCAGCGGCTTCAATCTGAATAACTGCGTCCTGATAGCTGGCACCGGGAACGGCCTCTTGAAAGCACAATGCGGCCTCGTGAAAGCCGTCGCGGGCATGGCGGCGCGTGGTGGGCTTAAGAGGGGCATTTAGCGGGCGTTCGCGGCTCTCTATGGCATGCACAGCAGCGGCATAGGAAAGGCTCGGGTTTCTCTGCTTCAAAGCCGTTGCCGCATTGTGCAAAGCCACTCTCCCGCTTTCGCTTGAACGCTCTGACAACGCCCGGTCAATCTCGGCAAAGCTGATAGCGCACGGCTCGGCAAAGCACATGCCTCCATGCTCGGAAAAATTTAGCTCCGCCATGCCCTTGACTGCGGGTGCCACTGCGCCCAAAAAACCAACGTGGCGCAAATACCATCTACCTGCATCCTGAAAAGGATGAAATGCGGCTGAAATGTTGCGGTATGCGCCACGCCTTACCAGGTCAATCAATGGCTTTGATACGTCGGCAATAGCGTACAAATTACCGGCTTTTTCGAACAGCTTTTTTACCGTGCCAATTGCGGGCGAATCATTGGCCGGGTGTCCCAACACCAGCGGCGCGCTTCGTACGCCTTCGCTGTAGCACGCGGCCATGTTTGCAACGTCGCCAGGCGTGAACGTGATAGCGCGGCCTGACATTGCAGTATGCGTGCCAGCGCGGAATATTTGAAAGGTTTTTAAAATCATGATGTGGTCATGGATGCGGACTTCTTCGACTTCGCGTGTTAGGCACCTTGCCTTCAAAGGTAGCATTCACCAAGTCAAACTGCTGGCTTGTGGTGCCACCAGTACCAGCGGCGCTGTATTCGGAATATTTCATGCCTTGAGCGCTCCCGTTTGATTGGCGTTGCGGTTGCGAACGCGGGCAAGTAGTTTCCTGATTCCGCGCTCTGTCATGCCGTGGACCTTTGCCAGCGTGCCAGCGTTTGAACCATTGAACTGGGAGTAGATCAACGCGTCTTTCTGCGCGATCTTGCGCCCGTGTTCAGTGGGGAAAGTGATGTTCTGTCCGCCAAACAAATCAACCAGGTTATCTGCAACCATGACGGCTATTTGGCCTGCCTTCTTGGCATCGATACCGAACTGCTTAAGCGTGCTTTCGGTGTGGTCAATGACAGCCGTCACCAGCTCATTGCGCACCGACTCCATTCGCTCTGATTTAGCCATTGACCACCCGCATTTTTGAACTAGGACCAAGTTTCACGCGCGCGCGCATAGTGCCCAACGGAACCGGGGCACAATTACAGTTCCAACACGCGATAGATGGGCGCGCAATGGGTAACAATCTACGGGCGCATCCGTTGCATTGAATGCCCAGCGCATCGCAACCATTCGAGTGATATGGGGTCACGACCGAAGGCACTCGAATTGATTGGCTGACGGATGCGCATCCTTGATGCAAAAAACGGCCTCCAGGGCCGTTTTCATCATGTTGCAGCGGGTTCACGCTTACGCCGCTTTTGTGCTGTTTTCTGCGTTTGTTCCCACAGTTGATCGGGGTCCGCACCGTTGCCCATGGCAACCAACCGTTTCACCAGGTCTTTTGCATCTTTGGCACCGTACATAGCCAATATGCTTTCCTCTGTTGCCGGTGGAATGTCGGCCTGCACGGGCCGTTCAAACTTGACGTGAAAGTTACCCATATCGTTTCGATCCTGCATCATGGGATTCTTGCCATCGTCGGTCATGACTTCTTCCCATGCGTTGTAAACGTGGCGCATGTCGGGATCAATTGCAACGGCTTTCATCAGCTTTTGATCCATCTTCACAATGTCCGCTACTGACATTGAATCGCGCCCGCTTACCAATGTAATGATGTTCGTCCAATCAAAGACAGTCATGCTCTCCGACAAGCGTTCTATCTCGCTGCGGGCGTCCAAAGATTCCAGCACTTTTTTAATCGGGTATTGCAGTGCGTAAAAGGTGTTTCCCAGGTCTTCACTGTCACAGGTCACCGTTTTGTCCGTAGAGAGCAATGAAGCCAACAGCCCCAAATGGTGCTTTACGCCGTAAATTTTGTTGTAGTCGTCATCAGTTAGAACGTAGCTCATTTCAATATTCCTTATGTGTGTTGGGTGTGGCGCGCTGCGCCGTGGGTGTTAGGGTAAAAGTGCGACCAGTCCAGCCAGGCATTGGCAACGGCTTCGCGGCGACTGATCTGGAATGCACGCACCAGGCGGCGCGCGCGGCGCTTGATCCAGGCGGCGGCGTTACTGCGTAACACGCCGTTACCGGGTAATGTGGGTTCTGTTGTCATGGCGATCCCCCGGCCCGCATTTGGTAATCCTTATCGACACGGCCATAACCCTTACCGGCATTGATCACCATCGCATTGATCCACAGCTTGCGACCATCAGACAGGCGGCGAATATGTCCGCGCCGTAGGTGTTCGCGTTTGGCGCTGCATGATCCACCAGTAGCGCCAGCGTCAGTATCTGTGCCAGTTGGATCAATGGGCAGTGTCAGGACGTGGTAAACGTCCGCCGATTTGGCGTTTTTCTTTGGCTGTCTGCCGGGTATCGGCGCGGGCGGTTGGAGCTTTTCAACGTGCACATTTGAACAAGCCAGTGCATTGAGAAAACTCAACAAGACCCATGCGTCTGATGCAAAAGACGCCAGCCACGCAACGCTATCAAAGTCGGTTTGTCCGCTCAAGTCGCCGATCTTGATACCGGGCAATCCCCTGTCATTTCTGATTTCCCGGTTACACCATTCGGTTTGCGGTATGCATACCGGGCCGGATGCAGTCCATATTTTCAGCGCGTCAACCCAATCGCAGCGAATCAAGAGGATGAATCCATCGTGTTCGCGCGCAAAAATGATTCGCTTGGATGCTTGCTCGAAACCAGGCATCTCCCGCAAACCCGCGTCATGTGGCTGGTGGAATTCGAGAGCAATCATCGGGTAAGGGATGTGCAAGTCATCCACACCCAGTGCCTTCAAATCCTTGTCTTCAATCAGGTCGCCATAGTCAGGCAACATAAATTTTGTTGACGTGTTGGCACCGATAACGGCTGCTTCTATCAAGGATCGTTGTATCGCTGGCAATCCAGGCATATCGAGAAACCGCCCGAAGTTGTTAGCCATATCCCGGCAGTAGTTCAAAGGTTGGGTTCTCATTACGTGCCCCCTTCGCCAGTAGGCACGGCACTCGCTTTGCGCCGTGTCATGGCTTTCAAGCCTTCAATCGCCTTTTGCGCCGTGGGCACGTCAACAAACCGAAGGTCTGACACATGGAAGCTGCGCAGCAACCAATGACCCAGCGCGCGGGCGTCATCTTGACCGTGCCATGTAGCCCACAGTCTGCGGATGGTTGTCACCTGCAAAGGTGTCGCCATGCCGTCACGCTGGCCGTATTGCGGCGCTGGCGCTGCTTTGGGCTTTGCGTGGGTGAAACCCAATTGCTCCATACGCAACATGACGGCACGGAATCCGCCCTCGTTCAATCCGCGTGAGCTGTTCACACCAGCGGTTGCCATCAGCAAGGCGCGGTAATCGGCATCGGGCATGCGCAACTGGTGGGCGGCGACGTGAACAATGGCGATTTGTTCGCGGGTTAGGGACTTTTGTTTAGCGGCCATGGTGAATCCTTCCTTCAATAGAACCCATACACCGTTTAAACGCCTTCGAAACCCGTTTAAAAACGTTTAAAGATTTTGGCGCGTGGGTGCATGGGGTATTTGTGCCGTTCGGGCCTTGTAGGACGTTTTGCTGCGTTGTCATTCCGTGCCCCCGATTTCGGCAAACGCGGCGCGCATCGCCACCAGGTCAAATGTTTCGCCTTCTGGCACAAAAAGCGCTGCCTGTTCCAGCATCTTGACCAGGACACGCAAGCCCCCCGCCGTCGCGGATATCTGCAATGCAAAATCCTTTACCGCTTTGCTGGTGATGTGCCATGCGTCCAGAATGGCGGATACGTCCTCCGCCTTTGGGCTGTACAGCCGGACCACGGACGAACAGCGAGACGACAACTGCGCATGGTCCAGGCGGCGCGGACCGCCGGTCATTTGTGCATAGCCGGATTCGTTCCCGACAAACGCAACGCCTATTTCTGCATCATCATGAATCGCCCGAATTTGCTCCAGGGCGGGTAATGCCAGGTGCTGGAATTCATCCACCACCAGCAAACCGCGTGTCCCCCTGACCCGGTTTGCAATGTCGGATGCAAGGTCGTAGTTGCGACGGCCTCCGCGCGCATTCACTGCGACACCAATCAAGCGCAGTATTGCGGCCATAGAGCTAACTGCGGGGCTGGCTGTCACAGTCCAGACATTGGGCGTGGTGCGCGCGTAATGTTTGATGGTGGACGTTTTGCCCACACCAGGCGCGCCATACACAACGGCCATGCTGGGTAGGGAGCGCGCCAGCACAAACGCCCGTTCGATGCGTTTGGATGTGGGCGTCTCCACCCATCCGGCGTTATCCGGTTTTGCGCGCATGGAAACGTCCGCGCTTTGGGCTTGGCTTGCAATCCAGGCACTGAGTTTGCTCTCCAGTGCTGCGTTATCGCCCTTGTATTTGCCATTGATCCATGTCGATATGGCCGATCCGTTAAGCCCGGATTCGCGCGCCAGGCGCGCTTGCGAAATGGTCAACAGGTGCCGCGTAATGGCGCTTTTTAGCGCTTCGTCTGGTTTGGTGTTGTCTACCATGGTCTATGCCCCTGCACAAAAACAACGCATCGCATCAATGCCGCACCGCGTCCACACGTCATGCACGGACAATTGCATATCAAGGCTCAAATCATCCCAGTCTAAAAACTGGCTTCTCAAGAACGTCATAGAATGACCTCGCTAAATTTGGCTTCCCGTCGCGTGTCATTGCATCAGGGTTGCCGGTTGCACCAGACTCGGTTTGTGTTGGTTCACATTCCGAGTCGCCTTTCAATATCTGCCGCCCATTGCGGCTAGTTTTCTCTCTCGGGTTGCTTCCATCTCTGGCGTAAGCCATGGGTTTCCATTCACGCCACCTGATGGCGTGGGTTTTACCGGCTTGTAATTTTTGGTTGGCCGCATGGGTGTCACCACTTTGGCCGCTTCGGCCACGAGCGCGGCACCAGCGCCAGGCGCATCCGGTTTGGTTGCAACATCCCAGCGGCGGGCCTTTTGCTCCGCTTTGATTGCCTTCGCCAGGTCTTTAACTGCCCTTGTTTGCGCATTTTTGGCGCGTATGCCATCCTTGGCCGCTGCCAGGTTGCGGGCACCAATGGCAAGGCGCAATTCAGCGCCATCACACACGCATGTTTCACCGTCGAATAGCTGTACCGGAACCTTTGAATCGTTGCCGTCGTAGCGGGCGGTATAGGGGCCGGTGCTTTCCAGCTTGGGTAAATCCTCGTGCCAGTACACATTGCCATTGATGACAAAAGAACTGTCCTTTTTGCTCAGCGTCACAGACTGCGAAACCAGCATGCACCAGGTCATTTGCTCTTTAGTGGGCGTGCGCGCCACCGACACCGCTTGCAACTCGGTATAGACCTGCATGGGGCTTTTTCCTTCCATGCCGACCCCGCGATGCGCCCGCGTGTTGTAGGCTTCGGTTTCCTCGGAAAATGCTGCCATGTACTGCGCAAGCGGTATCGGATGATCCTTCGGGTTGCTGCCTTCAGGGCGGCTCAGCGTGTCTTTGCCGCAATAGGCTTTGACGAATTCCGCGCGGCGGTCTGTTGCCCTTGCGTGGGTGTTGTGCTGCGATTCAATTGACTTGGATTGCCCGTGGTACGGGTTCGCAATGACCGCCCGAACGCCCGTCACGGTCAATATGCCGTAGATGTCGGTTTTCTTGATCTTGTAGCGTTTGGGCATGGTCTGCCCGCCAACGAACTGTTTCCCAGTGAATGCGGACCCATTGTCAAGATAAGCCTCTTCGGGCAGACAGTTGAAGCGCTGCACGGCATTCAGGAACGACAATCGCACCTCTTCAATGCTTTCGCCCTTGCCAACGTGGTAACCCAGCACAACACGGCTGCGCTGTTCAATCCATGAAACAATCATTGGGCGGAAAATAACGCCGTCGTCATCAATGACGAACACGTCACTTTTGCGCCCGTCACTGCACCAGGAGAAATTCAGCGGAAGGGTTGAATAGTCCCGGATGATTCCGGGGAACATGTTTGCCAGGGCGGTTTTTCCATCGCGCTGTAGAACGCGCAATGGCCGATCAATGCCTTGAAGCCGCGCCAGCGCAACCCGGTAACTCGGCATGGGCCATCCCCGATCCGCTGCCAGGCGACTCGCGCGCTGATAAACAGATTTGGCCGTGGGTTGCGATGCGACAAGGTATTGACATTGAAGGAAGTTCAAAACCTCCGGGTGAATATCTTCTTTTTTGCGCCCGCCGTGCCAGCCAGGCACAAGCGCGGCGTCCCAGTCTTTTTGTTGTAGACCTTTTACCCGCTTGTGCCAGGCTGCAAGCGTGGAAAGGGAAACCCCGACCAAACTGGCATAGTCCCGTCCGGCTTCGGTCTGGTTCTCGGGTGCGTTGCGTCTCGCCAGTACATATCCGCGCACGAGTCGGGCACGCTCACGAGCGGTTTCCTTGGCGAAGGTCTTCATCTTGAAAAGCTCGGCATGGCGCTTTTCTGATTCCTCGTCCGACCAGGACAGCGGGTCAATGTGCAATCCGACTGCCTTGTAGACCAGCTTGTGCACCTCGAAATCGAGTTTCAGCGCCATCAACCAGGTGCAACGCGATTGACGGTCTGTGCCAGGCGGGAACGTGTCGGAGTGGCGTTGTATCCAGTATTTGGCTTGGGCTTCGGTGGTCAGGCTGGATAGGTGAATGCGGTATTGGTCAACGCCATCAACTGTCACCGTATCAAAATTTAAGCGACCCTCAAAACATGCTTTTGTGACCGCGCGATACGTCACACTCAACAGTATTGAAGCCTCTGATGCACTAATCAGAGTTTGGTCGCTCTGATTCAATTTAGTATCCCGTCTTTCAAACCTAGGATGACAGCCGCCTGATGTGCTTTCCCCCGAGCGCCGGTCAAACGTCCATAAAGCAGGTTGTAGACAGTTGTTCTGGGTAGATCATTCCAGTCTGCCCATTGCGCAATTGATATCCCACTGCGTGCAAGGTTCTCCCGCACCTCTTCACGAGTCTTTATGTGTCGTTTCTCCGTAGAAACGGGTTCAGCAGTGATATTCATGTACAGCCCTCGTTAGATTGGTGCAAAATTGCTGCAATTTGCGGAATTATAGGAACCATTCGGTTCCCTTGTAAAGGGTTTTTTATGAACCAATCGGTTTTATTCGGGGAACGGCTGCGCGAACTTCGGGCGCGTACTGGCCTAAGTCAATCAGAATTCGCAAAAATCGGAGGGGTAACTAAGAAGTCCCAGATGTTGTATGAGTCTGGGGAGCGAGTGCCCAGCGCTCTATATCTTGTTGCCTTGGAAGAACATGAAATAAGTGCACTCTATTTTTTAACTGGTTCAAACGATAGTTTTCAGCACACTGAAGGCGACGTGTCATATTCACTTAACGCTGAAGAGCAAAAGCTCTTGAAGACTTACCGTAAAGCTCCCAAAATTTGGCGCGATATGGCAATGGGCATCTTGAAGTCTGCAATCAAAGCCAGTTCAAAGAATGAGGCTGATCCGGTTTCCTGATTTGCAAAAATGTGCAAATCAAGTTCCTACCCTGTTTTTTCTGTGTAGAAAGCGTAATTAGCCTAAGTTGTTGATTCCAAAGGAATTTTGAAGGGTAGGAACCAAAAAATAAAAGTTCCTACCCGGTTCCCACCTATTTCCACATTGTGAAATAATGCAACGACAAAGACGGGCCATTTCAGCACCTCTTAAAACGCTGAAAGCCTTATTCCATGCGGGTTCACACGGTTTTAAACGTTCTTAAAAGGTGACCCAGCGTTTTTCATCCATTCCGGCCAAAACCGCCTAAAAGTGTCTGTTTTTTCCAGAATCAAATCGCCCCGGAATATCAGCCCACGCCCACACTTGACACCAGCAGAGCCCGCCCGTATTCTCTCGTAAGTGCCTGATTTGATTAGGGTTTCCAACCCGATAAGCCCCGGCCAGTCCCACTAAAACCCGGTATTCCCGGTGTCTGTCACGTTTCCAGAATCAATTTAACCCGGTCA
>JAIFLV010000076.1 GCA_020048895.1 Rhodoferax sp.
TGACCTGCACCATCAATGCCTGGCCTTCAAAAATCTGCTTTTCAATCGGAACTGCTGAGCCCGCCCCTTTGGCCGAATGCGGTGCTTCGCCGTCGGCCTGCCGGTGCCAGACGTCTGCCACGTGCAGAAAAGCCGCACGCTCCAGCCCAATGTCGATAAAGGCGGACTGCATCCCCGGCAGAACACGCGCCACCTTTCCCAGGTAGATATTGCCCACCAGCCCACGCTCCAGCGAGCGCTCCACGTGCAGTTCCTGCACCGAGCCACTTTCCACCACGGCAACACGTGTTTCGTGTGGCGTCCAGTTGATCAGGATGTCTTGCTGCATGGCGTAAAGCCTATTTCCTGGAGCGCCTGTGCGGTTTCAAAAAGTGGGAGTCCCATAATGCCTGTAACTACCGCTGATATGGGCAATGAAAGCCGCAGCACCGCCCTGCACCGCATAGGCCCCGGCCTTGCCCATTGGCTCACCGCTGGCGGCATAGGCTTCAATCTGTTTGCGGCTCATGGCAGCAAACCGCACGCGGGATGTGCTCAGCGTCACTAGCTCCTTGGGGCCCCAGCCGATGGCCACGGCGGTCAGTACCTGGTGGGTGTGCCCTGCCAACTCCTGCAACATGCGGCAAGCATCCCGAGCATCCACCGGTTTGCCATAAATCGTTCGTCCCAAGGCCACGGTGGTGTCTGCGCACAGCACCGGCGCATCGGGCAAACCACGCTTCTTCAAACGCTGCAACGCGGCTCCAAGCTTGAGTGCGGTCACGCGCTGCACATAGCGTCTGGGCGCCTCGTTGGGCAGCATCACCTCCAGCGCCTCCGAATCTTCATCCGCATCGGCCAGCAGCAATTCGTGTCGCACACCCAACTGGTCCAGCAATTGGCTGCGCCGAGGACTCTGCGACGCGAGATAGATAGACCCAATAGATTTCATTCGCGATGGTACGGATGGTTGGCGTTGATCGACCAGGCGCGGTACAGCTGCTCAATCAGCAACACACGGGCAAAAGCATGTGGCAGGGTCAGGTCCGACAGGCGGATGCGCTCATGCGCCGCTTGCCGAAACGCCGGGTCCAGCCCGTCGGGTCCGCCAATAACCAGCGCCACATCGTCGCCTGAGAGTTGCCAATCGTTGAGCTTGCCGGCCAAAGCGGCGGTGGTCAGTGCCGTGCCCCGTTCATCCAGCGCAACGATCCGGGCCCCTCGGGGAATGGCGGCTTCAATGCGGGCACGTTCGGCTGCGTAGAGTGTATCCAGCGTCTTCGATCCGCGTGGCTCGGTCTTGACGGCCTTGAGCTCCACGCTGAGCTCGCGCGGAAACCGCTTGGCGTAATCCGTCCAGGCCGTTTGCGCCCAATCCGGCACGCGTTGGCCAACGGCAACGATGACCAGGCGCACAGGAGTTTCAGGCCTTGCGAGGCGCGGGCTTCCTGGCAGCCGGTTTGCGTGCCACGGCCTTGGCAGCCACCTTGGTGGTCGTTCGTACAGGCGCCTTCACGACAACGGTCTTGGCCGCCACCTTCACCGGCGCGGCCTTCTTTACTGGTGCCTTGGGCGCAACGGCCTTGGCGGCAGGGCTCCTGGAGGCAAGTTTCTTCAAGGGCGCTTTCGTCCCCGCCTTCGCTACCTCGGCCTTCTTCAACTGGGCCTTGGACGGGAACGCCTCCTGCACCCCTTTCTTGGCGGCATTGGATCGGCGCAAACTAGGTTCACCCTTGGGCGCCGCTTTGGCTGCCTTGGGCGGCTCTACAGCCACCGCAGCGGGCTTGACCGCACCCAACTTCAGCCGCACCGGCTTTTCGCCCCACAGCTCTTCCAGGTGGTAGTACTGGCGGTAGGTCGGTTGCATGATGTGCACCACGGCCTGACCGCAGTCCACAATGATCCATTCACCATTGGCCTCGCCTTCGACCCGCGGCTTGGCAAACCCGGCATCGCGCACCGCATCTCGCACGCTGGACGCCAGTGCCTTGGTCTGCCTGTTGGAGGTGCCGGACGCCACGATGACCCGTTCAAACAAGGCCGACAGGTGCTCGGTATCAAACACCTGGATGTCTTGCGCCTTGACATCTTCTAGGCCATCCACAATGGCCCTCTGGAGTTTCTGAACGTCTTTTTTTACGGCGGTGGTAGTAGTCATCAGGCAGATTGATAGAGGTGATGGAGGGCAATATAACGCGCAACCGGTTCAAAAACCAGAGGCACGACACTTTGGTGGAGGGCCAATCGATGCCGCAGGTCCGTCGCGTTGACGTCCATGGGCGGCATTACAAGGCGCTGAAACGGGGCAGGCAGATTGTTTGATGTATCAAATCGGCCTGTAGCGCCCGCGGGAAAAGCGCGACCAGCTACACAAATTATAGCAATCTTGAGAATGTCATCGGCTCTGTGCCAGGTGGCCAGCGCATCGGCCTGATCCTGACCAATGATCAGGAACAATTGGGCAGCCCGGTACTGCTGTTGCAGTTCCAGCAAAGTGTCGATGGTGAAAGTTGGCCCTGCGCGTTCAATTTCTCGCGGATCCACCACCACACCTCGCATACCCGCAAAGGCCAGCCGGGTCATTTCCAGCCGGTGCTCGGCGGCGGTCAAGGCGCGTGTTTTGTGCCAAGCCTGCCCGGTCGGGATCACATGCAACCGGTCCAGTTGCAGTTGCTCCAGCGCGGTTTGTGCCAGTGCTTGGTGCGCCACATGCGGCGGGTCAAAGGCACCACCAAAAATGCCGATCCGCAACGCTGCGCTGCTGTGCAAACTCAAATCCAGTCCCGACGGACCAGAAACTTCTGGTACAGCGCCTCTTCGGCAGATCCAGGCTCGGGCTTGCTTTGGTACGACCAACTCACCAGCGGAGGCATGGAGAGCAAAATCGACTCGGTGCGTCCACCGGACTGCAAGCCAAAATGGGTGCCACGGTCCCACACCAGGTTGAATTCGACATAGCGGCCCCGCCGATACAACTGGAAGGCACGCTCGCGCTCGCCATAGGCATCGTCCTTGCGGCGCTGCACGATGGGCATGTAGGCTTTCAGGAACGCATCCCCCACCGCCTGCATCAGCGCAAAACCATTGTCAAACCCACCTTCGGAAAAATCGTCGTAAAAAATACCGCCCGCGCCGCGCTGCTCATTGCGGTGCTTGAGGAAGAGGTACTCGTCGCACCACTGCTTGAAGCGCGGGTATTTGTCGGCACCAAACGGCTTTACGGCATCGCGGCACACCGTATGGAAGTGGCGTGCGTCCTCTTCATGCCCATAGTACGGCGTCAGATCCATGCCGCCGCCAAACCAGCACACCGGTGCCTGCCCCGGGTGCGCTGCCGAGAGCATGCGCACATTCATGTGCACGGTCGGCACCATCGGGCTGCGCGGGTGAAACACCAGCGACACGCCCAGCGCCTCAAACGGCGCACCGGCCAGTTCCGGGCGGTGCTGGGTGGCTGACGGAGGCAGCGCCGGGCCGCGGACATGCGAAAACCCGCAACCGGCACGCTCAAACACCGCGCCACCCTCCAGAATGCGGGTCACGCCGTTACCCTGCAGCATTTCGCCCGGCGATTTTTCCCACGCGTCTACTACGAAACTGCCCCCATCAATGTCGACCACAGCCTGGGTAATGCGTAGTTGCAAAGCCTGTAAATAGTCGCGCGCTGCTTGAGTGGTGCTGGAAGCTGGTTGGGTCATGGATATCAAACTGTAAAGAGTGTTCAGCCTTTGGCGGCGCGGTGGCCGATATCGGTGCGGTATTGCATACCGTCAAAGGCAATGCCCTGCAGGCTCTGGTACACCCGCTGCTGCACCTGGCGTACGTTGTCGCCCAAAGCAGTCACGCACAGCACGCGCCCACCCGAGGTCTGCAACTGTCCGTCCACCAGGGCCGTGCCAGCGTGGAACACCATCGCATCGTCCGACTCCTTGGGCAAGCCGGACATGGCATCGCCCTTGCGTGGCGTGGCGGGGTAACCTTGGGCTGCCATGACCACACCCAACGCGACTCGACGGTCCCACTCGAGTTCCAGGCTCTCAAAACTACCGCCGCTTGTGCCTTCCGTCGCCGATAGAAGCACATCCAGAAAATCAGTCTTGAGCCGCATCAGGATGGGCTGCGTTTCCGGGTCGCCCATGCGGCAGTTGAACTCCAGCGTTTTGACCTGGCCTTCTCGGTCAATCATCAGCCCGGCATACAGAAAACCGGTGTAGGGAATGCCATCCTTTTCCATGCCCTTGAGCGTGGGCAGGATGATCTCGCGCATGGCACGTGCGTGCACTTGCGGAGTGACCACGGGCGCCGGGGAATAGGCGCCCATGCCCCCGGTATTGGGTCCGTTGTCACCGTCCTGCAGGCGCTTGTGGTCCTGACTGGTCGCCAGTGGCACCACATTGCGGCCGTCGCACATCACCATGAAACTGGCCTCTTCGCCTTCCAGAAATTCCTCAATCACCACCCGCGCACCGCCTTCGTTGTGCGCCACGCCCAGCGTGTTGTCCACCAGCATAAAGTCAATGGCCGCGTGTGCTTCCTCCAGCGTCATGGCCACCACCACGCCCTTGCCGGCTGCGAGGCCATCGGCCTTGACGACGATCGGCACACCCATCTGGTTCACGTAGGTGTGTGCCGTTGCCGGGTCAGAGAACGTGGCGTATTCAGCCGTAGGAATGCCGTGGCGGCGCATGAAGGCCTTGGAAAAAGCCTTGGAACTCTCCAGTTGGGCGGCCGCTTTGGTCGGCCCAAAAATGCGCAGGCTGCGCTGGCGAAACTCGTCGACCACGCCCGCAGCCAGCGGCCCCTCCGGCCCGACCAGCGTCAGGCCGATCTTGTTCTCCTGCGCCCACTGGCGCAGTTGGACCACGTCGGTGATTGGCAGGTTGTGCAGTCGCGGATCCAGTGCCGTGCCGCCGTTGCCTGGGGCGACGTACACCATTTGTACCTTGGGCGACTGGGCCAGCTTCCAGGCCATGGCGTGTTCGCGCCCGCCCCCGCCAATGACAAGGACTTTCATAGCTGTGCGTTGTGGTAAATCTCCTGGGTGTCGTCCAGGTCTTCCAGCACATCGAGCAGCTTTTGCATGCGCTGCGCATCGTCTTCCGACAATTCAATGGTGTTCTCAGGCCGCATGGTGACGCCCGCCTCATCGGCCACCAGACCCGCCGCCTCCAGCGCCTGCTTCACGGCTTCGAAATCGGCATCCGTTGTCAGCACCTCGATGGCACCATCTTCGTCGGCAATGACGTCCTGGGCGCCGGCCTCCAGCGCCACTTCCATGACCTTGTCTTCGCTGGTGCCGGGCGCAAAAATCAGCTGCCCGCAGTGCTTGAACTGGAACACCACGGAACCTTCAGTACCCATATTGCCGCCATGCTTGCTAAAGGCGTGGCGCACTTCGGCCACCGTGCGCACCCGGTTGTCGGTCATCGTGTCGACCACAATCGCCGCGCCGCCGATGCCATAGCCCTCGTAGCGGATTTCCTCGTAACTCACCCCTTCGGCGTTGCCAGTGGCCTTGTCGATGTTGTACTTGACGCGGTCGGCCGGCATGTTCGCGGCCTTGGCCTTGTCCACGGCCAGGCGCAGGCGCGGGTTGGCGCTCAGGTCACCGCCACCAGCACGGGCTGACACCGTGATTTCCCGGATGATGCGGGTCCAGATCTTGCCGCGCTTCTCGTCCTGGCGCCCCTTGCGATGCTGAATATTGGCCCATTTGCTGTGTCCTGCCACGGGAAATCCTTTAAAAATTCGTTACGCTACTGGGTTGATTGTACTTTTTGAGGGTTCCATGGCAGCAACGAACGAAGCAGGCATTCTGATTGGCCAACGCCAGCAAGGCAGCGCATCCGTGCAATGTTTTCTGCGACCGGACAAAGCCAACCGCCACGGCCTGATCACCGGCGCCACCGGCACCGGCAAGACCATCACCCTGCAGACCCTGGCCGAAGGATTCTCCCGCCTGGGCGTTCCGGTGTTCATGGCCGACATCAAGGGCGACCTCACCGGCATTGCCCAGGCCGGAAAATCCACAGAGAAACTGGCCAAAGTGCTTGCGGAACGTGCGCTACCAGCTCCTGAATTTATAGCGTTTCCGACCACACTGTGGGATGTTTTTGGCGAGCAGGGCCACCCGGTGCGCGCCACGATTAGCGACCTGGGGCCGCTGCTGCTCGCGCGCATGCTCAATCTGAACGAAACCCAGGCCGGCGTGCTGCAACTGGTGTTCAAAATCGCCGACGACGATGGCCTGCTGCTGCTGGACCTGAAAGATCTGCGCGCCATGTGCCAGCACGTAGGCGACAACGCCAGCAGCTACACCACCGAATACGGCAACATCAGCGCCGCCAGCATTGGCGCCATCCAGCGCGGGCTGATGCAGATCGAGGGTCAGGGTGGCGAGAAGTTCTTTGGCGAGCCGATGCTCAATATTGCCGACTTCATGCAGACCGTAGACGTTGCCCCCCAGGTGCCTGCGGCACCGGCCCCCCACGGGGGCGCTGCGCCATCTTGGGGCGGCCCGGCGATGTCGCAAGGGTTTGGTGTCGTCAACGTGCTGGCCGCCGACAAGTTGATGAACTCGCCGCGCCTGTACGCCACCTTCCTGCTGTGGATGCTCAGCGAGTTGTTTGAAACACTGCCCGAGGTGGGCGACCTCGACAAGCCCAAGATGGTGTTTTTCTTTGATGAAGCCCACCTGCTCTTCAACGATGCGCCCAAGGTACTGATTGAGCGCATCGAACTGGTAGTGCGCCTGGTGCGCTCCAAGGGCGTTGGCGTCTACTTTGTCACGCAAAACCCGCTGGACATTCCTGACACAGTGCTGGCCCAATTGGGCAACCGGGTACAGCACGCCCTGCGCGCGTTCACCCCGCGCGACCAAAAGGCGGTCAAGTCAGCGGCCGAGACCATGCGTGCCAACCCGGGGCTGGACATTGGCACCGTCATCACCGAACTTGGCGTGGGCGAAGCGCTGGTGAGCCTGCTCGACGAAAAAGGCCGCCCCACAATTACCGAAAGGGTTTACGTGCTGCCACCGTCCAGCCAGATCGGCCCCATCACGGCGCAGCAGCGCCAGGCCTTGCTGGAATCGTCCATCGTTGCGGGTGTCTATGAAAAAGTGGTGGACCGCGAATCCGCCTTTGAAGCCATCAAGGGGCGCACGCAGCAAAAACTCTCGCCATCGGCCACCCCAGCGACGGGGCAGGCTCCGGCCCGAACCGGCGGCGCCCCGGCAGCCGAGCCGCCGGCAGCACCTGAACGTGGCATTCTTGATGGCCTGGGTGACCTGATGGGCGGCGGCGCGCGGCGCACGCGTGCCAGTGCGGGAGAGCAGATGATCAAAAGCGCCGCCAGTTCCATCGGCCGTGAAGTCGGTCGTCAGATCATTCGCGGTGTGCTGGGAAGTATTTTTGGCGGATCGCGGCGGTAACGCGGACACCGCCCGCCCCCGGGGCAGTCAGCCTTTTGGGGTGGAATCGGGCCATAGCGCTTGTGGAGTATGCGTAGAATGCTCCTGATTTGGTAGCATTTTGGGCTGCCAGCCGAGTATCCGGCAATACCTTGAACAGGAGTGTGATGAGCGCATCCAATTCGGCTCCGGCCTACGGCAAGCTGACCCCGGTAGTGGGGAAGGCAACCACGCCCCGCAAACTGCGCTGGCTGATGGTCTCCACCCTGGTCGGCGCCAATGTGCTGATGGGCCTGCTCTGCGCAGACTCCCTGTACCAAAGCAAACAACTGCACGAGAAAGCGGCCCAGAGCCTGACGCAGAACATTGCTGCTGCGCTCGATCTCAATATCTCCAAAGATGTGCAGAAAGTGGATCTCGCCCTGCGTTCGGTGGTGGACGAGCTTGAGCATCAACTGACCTCCGGCTCTATCCATACAGCGCATTCCAACACTTTCCTTGCAACACTCGAGCAAAGGCTGCCGGAGATCGAGGCCATACGTGTAGCGCGCGCTGATGGCATGGTCATACTTGGTAAGGGCTTTGACGCACAGAATCCCGTGAGTTGGGCTGATCGACCATCCTTCATCCATTTGCGCGACAACCCTGGTGCCGGGATTCAGATATTTGGCCCGATCATGGGCCGTGTCTCCAAGCAACACGTGATCGGTTTTTTGCGGCGCTACAACCATCCGGATGGCAGTTTTGCCGGCGTGGTGTCAGCGCCCATCGCGATTGACCATTTCACCGCGCTCCTGTTCCAGTTTGACGTGGGACCCAGCGGCACCCTGATCCTGCGCGACAGTGACCTGGGGCTGATTTCCCGCGTGCCTGCACGGCCCAACCATCCCTCTGGCCTGATTGGCAACCAGGTCGTTTCCAAAGACTTTCGCGCAGTATTTGACACTGGCGCCGTCGCGGCCACCAGTGTCACGGCAGCAAGCCCCGATGGCTACAGGCGCATTCTTACTTTTCGCCGTCTGAACGCAATCCCGATTGTGGTCATTGCCGCCACAGCACAGCAGGACTATCTGGCGAGCTGGATGAGTGAGCTCTACCGCACGCTAGCGATTGCGGGTGGATTTCTGGTGCTGTCCTTCCTGATGGGCGCTTACCTGCTGCGCGTGATGCGCTTGAATGACAACCATGCACAACAAGTCCATGACGGAAAAACATTCCTTACCAATATCCTGGACTCCCTGACCGATCACATCGTGGTGATCAACACCGCAGGCGTCATCACTGCCGTGAATGCTTCCTGGCGCAGGTTTGCGCAGGTCAATGACGCGCCTGACGACGCGCTGGTATCCGTAGGCGCCAACTACCTCGAAGTCTGTTCGTGCGTGGTCGATGTACAACACACCCATGACGCAATGAGCGTTCACGATGGGATCAAAGCCGTACTTGAGGGCAACCTCAAAGGCTTCCAGCTGGAGTACGCCTGCCACTCCCCCACCGAGCAGCGTTGGTTCGTCTTGCACGTCTTGCCGCTGTTGGGTGCGCACCAGGGCGCGGTGATCATTCACCAGAACGTCACCGACATCCATCAGGCGCAAGCAGAGCAACAGGCCAGCGAAGACAGATTCCGCCTCATTGCGGAAAACACGTCCGATGGTGTAGTGGTTTTTGATGCGCACCAGCGCATTCAGTATGTCTCACCCTCCTATCTTCAGCAACTGGGCTACAGCGAATCGGACGAGTTGCAGCGCACGCCGCAGGAGCTTCACGCCCTGATGCATTCGCATGACCGCGATCAGGTCTTTGCCGCCATCTATGCCGCCATGGCGGCAAAGACAAGTGACCTGCTCTACAGCTACCGCGCCCGGCACCGCGATGGCCACTTCATCTGGCGCGAAGACCATGCCCGCTTCGAATACGACAGTTTGGGAAACCTGCAAAACACCTACGTCATCTGCCGTGATGTCACCGCCCGAAAAACCGAAGAAGACAACCGCAGGCTTCTGACAGACCGATTGCAGGAGCTTTCCAGGCGCCTGGTGCAGGCCCAGGAACATGCCAGGCACCAGCTGGCACGCGAGCTGCATGAATTGACCAGCCCCAATCTGGCGGCCCTGCGCATCAATCTGGACATGCTTGCCAAGGCCGTGCCTGAGGGGCAGGGAAACACAGGCTTTGCCGACCGGGTCGCCGATACCCGCGCCCTGATTGACGACACCACCAGCAGCATTCGTGACATTTGCTCCGAACTGCACTCCACCGCCTTGCAAAGCGGAGGCATGGTGGGCGTGGTGCAAAACTATGCGCTGCAGCTAACAGTGCACTGCAATCATGAAGAGGTGTACCTTGCGCCAGCACTCGCGCTGCCGCTCTTTCGCATCGTGCAGGAGGCACTGACCAACTGCGCCAAGCACGCCCGGGCCCGTAACGTTGGCATCACCATTGAGCTGGCAGCACACCCCATGCATTTGACGGTCGCTGACGATGGCATCGGCTTTGACCCGGACGCAGTCCAACCCATCCCCAGCGGCATGGGTCTGATGAATATGCGGGAAACTGCGGAGTTTGTGGGAGGCGTTTTGACCCTGCGCTCGCAGCCGGGCGCTGGCACCACCGTGTGCGTGGACATTGCTGCGCCATTGCATGAAAGTGCTGTATGACGGTTCGCATTCTTCTTGTCGACGACCACAAGATGTTCCGACAGGCACTGTGCAATCTGTTGCAGTCGGAGTCGGACCTGCAGGTGGTGGGGCAAACCGGTGACGGCCTGCAAGTTCTCAAACTGGCAGCAGCGGTTACTCCCGACCTGGTATGCATGGACATCAACCTGCCTGGCCTTGGCGGTATTGCGATTACCCGCGACCTATTGGCGCTCTTTCCCGCAGTAAAAATAGTCGCCCTGTCGGCCTATGTGGAGAAGCGCCATGTGCAGGACATGCTTGCGGCCGGCGCCCACGCCTACGTGACCAAGACCGAGGCCAGCGACGAGCTGCTGCACGCCATTCGCGCCGTGTGCCAGGGACACCGCTACCTGTGCCCCGAAGTCGCGCATCTGGGCAAGCGGCGCATGAAGGAGCGTGGCACTGAGCCTCGCACCTCGCCTCTAGGCCCGCGTGAAGACCAGGTACTCAAGCTGGTGGCCGAAGGCCTCACGTCCGCAATGATTGCGGAGCAACTGCACATTGCACCCTCTACGGTGGAGGTGCATCGACGCAACATCATGCGCAAGCTCAATCTGCACAGCGTGGCTGAGCTGACGCGTTACGTTTTGAGCCGGGAGTAGTTGCCAGGTCACGGACCAGCGGAGTCCGAAACCATCGCCTTGAGGTCTTTCATCAACAGATAGAGATGCAAGG
>JAIFLV010000134.1 GCA_020048895.1 Rhodoferax sp.
CCGAGGCGTTTTGCCGGCTAGCGCCCGTGGAATGAGCGTCAAGCGCTATTAAACTGGTAGCAATGGGGTGGCCATTGCGTTCGGCGGTGAACAGCAGCCAGTGCTCCGCCATCCTGTCGGCCATGCGCTGGAAGAAGTCGCGGCTGAGGTACGGTGCGTTGCCGTGCTCCAGGTAAGTGCGCTCGTAACAGCGGTAGAAAAAGTCCCAGTCCTGCGGTGAAATATCGCCTCCCACAGCCCAGCGAAAGGTCACACCTGCTTCCGCCACCTTGCGCCGCTCCTGGCGGATTTTCTTGCGCTTCTCTTGTGACAAAGACATCAGGAAGTCGTCGAAGTCGCCAAAACCCAGGGGGAAATTTTCACCGCTGGGCCGCCCCGAGGTGAAAAGCGCCCCCTCAGGGGGCAGCGCATTACGCGCAGCGAAAAGCGTGGGGGCTACATTTTTCCAGTGGAATTGCACGGTATGGCGCAGCATGAGGCCGGCTGCTGCGCAGGCTTCGATGTCTCCCTGATTGGCAAACAGCAGGTGCAGCGACCAGTGCAACCCGATGCACCGGACGCGTGGCCAGCAGGCGCGGTCCGGGCACGGGGGTGAACGGCACCGCGACAACGGCCTTGGGGTAGTAGTCCAGTCCGTGCTGGGCATAGGCATTGGCCCAGGCCCAATCAAAGACATATTCACCATAGGAGTGATTTTTTTTGTACACCACGCAGGCAGCGACCAACTCGTCGTCCTGGCGAAGCGTCAGCAAATGGGGAACCCAGCCTGTGGGTGCAGCAGCGCACCCGCTGTCGTGCAGCGCCGCCAGATAGGCGTGTCGCATGAACGGGCTGCAACTTCCCTGTAGCGCGAGCAACCGATCCCACTCGTCGGCATCGACCTCGTGCGGCGCATCCTGCATGCGGATGACATAATCATCAGTCATCGCGCCTGCCAGCTTCTCGCACGTTCCCAAAGAGGACGCGATTTACCCAAATTGTCCGATTCATGTCCCTTACCCTGTGTGTTGCACAACTCAATTTTGTCGTTGGTGATCTGGATGGCAATGCGCAAAAGATCATTGCTGCAGCGAACCAGGCCTATGCCGATGGCGCACGCCTGCTGCTGACCCCCGAACTGTCGATTTGCGGCTATGCCGCCGAAGACCTGTTTTTGCGCCCGGCTTTCATCGACGCCTGCAATGATGCCGTGAATCGAGTGGCCAGTGCGCTGGCCGGGTTAAAAGACATGACGGTGGTGGTCGGACATCCCACCGGCGGTGACCGGCGCACCCGTTCGGTAGCCGTGCAAACCCGGTTGAATGCCGCCAGTGTGCTGTGTGAGGGCAGGGTGGTGGTCACCTATGGCAAACGGGAATTGCCGAACTACCAGGTGTTTGACGAGCGGCGCTACTTTACGCCGGGCGATTCGGTGTGCGTTTTTGAGGCGGGGCCGGTTGGCGAACGCGTGCGTGTGGGGTTGCTGATCTGTGAAGACGCCTGGTTTGAAGAGCCTGCACGCCTGGCCAAGGATGCAGGAGCACAGATGTTGGCGGTCATCAACGCCTCGCCATTTCATGTGGGCAAAGGGTATGAGCGTGAAGCGACCATGCAGGAGCGGGTGCTGGCCACCGGGCTGCCGATGGTGTATGCACACCTGGTGGGTGGGCAGGACGAAGTGGTTTTTGAAGGCCACTCCTTTGCCATCGATGCCGATGGATCGGTCGCCGGGCGCGCCCCGAGCTTTAAGGAAAATAGCTTTGTAGTGCAGGTGGAACAAGCGCAGGCAGCTATCAAGTTGGTAGCAACACTGGAGCCCATGCGCTCCCCGGAGCAGGATCTCTGGGATGCGCTGGTGCTGGGCGTGCGCGACTACATTGGGAAAAATGGCTTTCCCGGGGCGATTTTGGGACTCTCCGGTGGCATTGATTCAGCGCTGGTGCTGGCCGTGGCGGTCGATGCGCTGGGCGCGGACCGGGTTCGCGCGATCATGATGCCGTCGCCCTATACGGCCGACATCAGTTGGCTCGATGCCCGCGAGATGGCGCAGCGCATGGGGGTGCGGTACGACGAAATTTCCATCGTGCCCGAGTTTGAGGCGTTCACGGCGTCGCTCGCAGGCGACTTTGCGGGTTTGGCGCAAGACACCACCGAAGAAAACATCCAGGCCCGCATTCGTGGCACGCTGCTGATGGCGTTGTCCAACAAGCACGGCAGCATTGTGCTCACGACCGGCAACAAATCCGAAATGGCAACCGGCTACTGCACCCTGTATGGCGACATGGCCGGCGGCTTTGCCGTGATCAAGGATCTGGCCAAAACGCTGGTGTTCAAGATGGCACATTGGCGCAATGTCCACGACCCCTACGGCACGTGCGTCCAGCCCATTCCTGAGCGCATCATCACACGCCCGCCCAGCGCCGAGTTGCGTCCGGACCAAAAGGACCAGGACAGTTTGCCGCCGTACGAAGTGCTCGACGCCATCGTGGACCGCTACATGGAGAACGACCAGAGCATAGAGACCATCGTTGCGGCGGGCTTTGCGCGCGCCGACGTGGAAAAGGTCACCCGGCTCATCAAGATCAATGAATACAAGCGTCGCCAGGCTCCCGTGGGTATTCGTGTGACGCACCGCAGCTTTGGCAAGGATTGGCGTTATCCTATAACCAACCGCTTTCGAGCATAGGAGACATATGAAACAAATCACCGCCATCGTCAAACCGTTCAAACTTGAAGAGGTGCGGGAGGCTCTGGCTGAATGTGGTGTGACCGGTCTTACCGTCACCGAAGTCAAAGGATTCGGCCGCCAGAAGGGCCATACCGAACTGTACCGCGGAGCCGAGTACGTGGTCGACTTTTTGCCCAAGGTCAAAGTGGAGGTGGTGGTCAAGACGGACGATGTCGACCGCTGTGTGGACGCCATCGTCAAGGCGGCGCATACCGGAAAAATTGGTGACGGAAAGATCTTCGTCACCAGCGTGGAGCGTGTCGTGCGTATCCGCACCGGCGAGCAGGATGAGTCCGCAGTTTAGCTACGGCGGATTGGCGAAAACTAGATCAGTGCCAGCGGTGCTGCCGCAGTAGATCCGGCAGCGCGTACGAGTCCCGGGAGCAACTCTGCGGCCGTATCGGCAGCTTGAACAAGGTTCCACTGCGCGTCGTTGAGAAATTCTTGCCGGACGGCGTGGTGCATAAAATCCAGCAGTCCCTGGTAGTAGCCAGCCGTATTCAGTATGCCAATCGGTTTGTCGTGGTAGCCAAGTTGGCGCCAGGTCCATACCTCAAACAGTTCTTCCAGGGTTCCAATACCGCCTGGCAGCGCCAGGAATGCATCGGAACGCTCGGCCATCATGCGTTTGCGATCGTGCATGGTGTCCACAATGTGCAGTTCCGTGCAGCCGTGGTGCGCCCACTCGCGCTCAACAAGCGACTGTGGAATCACCCCGACGACTTTTGCTCCGGCCTGCAGCGCCGCGTTGGCCACCAAGCCCATCAAACCACCGGTGCCGCCGCCGTATACGAGTTGTCCACCGTGCGAGGCAATCCACTGGCCGACTTCCACGGCCGCCTGCTGGTAAGCCAGATCGGTGCCGGGGCGCGAGCCACAGTAGACGCAGAGGGAAAAGGCTGGTTGTGTCATAGGAAGCGTTGGTAAAGCGCGGCGCACCAGGTGCCGGCGCACAGCAGCAAACTTAGCAGCACGGCGGCACTGCCGATGTCCTTGGCGCGTTTGGAGAGGTCATGCCACTCCGGCCCGATGCGGTCGATCGCTGCTTCCACCGCAGTATTGAGCAGTTCGACCACCAGCACAAGTACGACACAGGCACATAAAAGTGCAACCTCCATCCAGTTGCGTCCGATCCACAGCGAGGTCGGTAACATCACCAGCGCTGCAAGAGCCTCCTGCCGAAAAGCTGTTTCGCTCCAGCCAGCCCGTAAACCTGCCATCGAGAAGCCCGTGGCGTGCCAGAGGCGTTGCAAGCCACGGCGAGTCTTTTGCGGATTGACCGGCAGTTTGCGATCAGATTCAGGTCGTGTCGGTTGCACAGACATGCCCCGCTATTTGGCGACCGGTGCTACGCTGACAAGGCGGGTGCCCGCCCATACGTCGTGCCAGAACTGGTGTTGCACCTGGATTCGACTGAGCAAGGCCCACACAGTGACCCACAACACGACGACCAGCACTGTGGGTGGCCCCGACAACTGCATCCACTCCATGGCGGCCAGTGGGGGCAAAAACCACATCCAGCTCAGAGCGTAGCGACCTACGGCGCGTGCTTGTGACACCGGATAACCCCGGGAGTCCACCAGGCGGATATGCCATGTCTTCATCGCCAGTGTCTGCCCCTGCGACCAGAACCATCCGAAGTAGATTCCAAACACCACGAACAGAAAAGCCTGCAGCGCGTGGCGGTTGTCCATGGCGTTGCGCGTCTGGCTGAGTGTGCCAAACAGGTAGCCCGCAATAAAAACCACGCCAAAAAGTAGCATGCCCTCGTACAGCCAGCAGGCCATGCGGCGCCACAATCCAGGGGTAATGATCTCGTACTGCATTCTCAGGACACTCGCTGCGATGGCCAGTCGACGATTGTAGACGGCGGCCACTTTGCCGGTGCTTCCCGCTCTGTGTGCCGCGCCCTAAAAGGAATTCATTCCGTTGGAACGGGTTCTGTAGATGCCGGAACCTCTGGCACAGGTTCCGAGGCGACGACCACGGGTCGTGGTGCCTGGGGCAGCAACGTCTTCTGGTCAATGCCCTGGCGGGAAATCGCTTCTTTGCGCGCTTCTTCAGGCGTGTGGCGCGTCACAGGCACCACCGCCAATTTGTTGGAAGCCACCGGCTTGGCAACAACCGCAGCGCCAGCCGGTTTAGGCTGAGCTTGCGAAGCAAGTTTTTGGCGCTCCTGCGGGCTTAACGCCTGGTAGGCCTCCCACCCCGCGGCGCGCTCGGACGGCGCTACTTTCTTCGCCTCGACAAAATTGAGGCGCGCAACCTCGCGTTCGCGTGGACTCAACGCGGCCCACTCCACCATGCGTGCCTGCATTTTTTCCTTGTTTTCCGCAGACAGGCCGGCATAGGTCGGTGTCAATGCGATCCATTTGCGTCGGTGCAGAACACTTAAAGAGTCCCATGACTTGGCCAAGGGTTGCAAAACGTCTCGTTGAGCGGGTGTCAGCTCTCTCCAACTAGGGGCTATGGACACCGCATTTGCCAACGGCGCAGGTTTCGATACAGAGAGCCCCGGCACAGTGGTTTGCGCTTGCGCCTGGAAAGCGCAAAGCATCATGGCTGCAACTACCAGACCGACTCTGCGGCGACCATGCCACAACGAACCTTGTAGAAATGCGTGTGTTTGCACCAGAGGATCAACCATGAAACGTCAAGCGAAGCATCAGTTTGACACTTTGGCGCTCAAAAAGCGCAAAAAGCCAGGGTCCGTGAAGGCCTCAGGTGGCAAATCATCGGTCAGTAGCTCAGCGTCCACTTCGGCTAACTCGTCGGCACGATTCTGCTCCTGCAACACATCAATCGCCAACAGCCCTGCTACAAGCGCCAACAGTGGCAAGAAAGACGCCAAACGGTTCCAGAAACTGCGGTGCTCGCCGCCCAAATGCAAGGCGGCAGCATGCCCGTGGACCGAGAGATCGGTGGCCAACTGAGATTTGACGATCTTGCGCTTGCTCAGGGCCTGCATACGCGCGGCCTTGAGTCGCTCGGAAATCTCATGCGGGAGTTGCTGTGCACCGTCATTGAGGCGTGCTATCAACTCGCGTCCAAGCCGATCTTGGTAGTCGGGGTCTCTATTTTGTATGGTGATATTCATAGCCGTATTCCCTTTGCTTTCAAGGCATTCGCCAGGGCCTGGATGGCTCTTGAGCAGTGCGTCTTGACGCTCCCTTGTGAGCAACCCATAGCCGCAGCTGTCTCTGCGACATCCATCTCTTCCCAGTAACGCATCAGAAAGGCTTCCCGTTGACGTGCGGGCAGTTCCTGAATTTGGACTTCAATTTCACGCAAGGTCTGTGCCCGCTCCGTCTGAGTCTCGGTGCTCTCGCTAAGTTCAGGCCCTTTGGACGACTGCACGGCCTCCAACAAATCAAAACTGCCATCATCCGTGGGCGACTCGAAGTCGCTCATGTTGGAAAAAAGCGCGCGGTGGGTCTTGTTTCTGCGAAACCAGTCAAGCGTGCAATTGGACAGTATGCGTTGAAAAAGCATTGGTAGCTCTTCCACTGGCTTATGACCATAGTGCTCGGCCAACTTCATCATGCTGTCCTGCACGATATCCAGCGCCGACTCATCGTTGCGCACATGGTAAAGCGACCTTTTGAAAGCACGTTTTTCAACGCTTTTCAGGAAGTTGGACAGTTCGAGGTCGGTTGCCAAGACTACAGAGCAGGAGAAAAACGCAAAAGGCGAACAGGTGCCAGGGTGGTGGAGACCGCATCTCGGTCTGGCCCACATTATCGCATTGCAGATTGCAACTTTTTGTCGGTGTCAGCTAAATGAATCACGGCGGATGCGATAATCCGGCCTGCAAATCAAAAGGCAAACGGATTCTGATCCGGCGCAGCATTCAATGCGCTCATGGTCAGGGTCCTAAGTTCTGCCGCGACACCATAAGTGTTTGCGAAAGGGCACCCAAGGTTTTTCGTTAGAGAAATTCACAAAGGTTCATCATGGAAATTTCAAAAGCTGAAGTTACTTCGGCATCCGCTGTCGGCAAGACTCTCAAATCCAGTGCTGCATCCCAGGAGCTTCGTGGAGCGGAGGTGTTGGTCAAAGCATTACAGGCTGAGGGCGTTCAATATGTCTGGGGCTACCCGGGCGGTGCGGTACTGCATATTTACGATGCTTTTTACAAGCAAGACACCATTCAGCACGTGCTGGTGCGTCACGAGCAGGCGGCTGTGCACGCGGCCGATGGCTACGCCAGGGCCACCGGCGAAGTGGGCGTGGCGCTCGTGACCTCCGGACCAGGCGTTACCAATGCGGTGACCGGCATCGCCACAGCCTATATGGACAGCATTCCGATGGTGATCATTTCCGGTCAGGTGCCAACCCACGCCATTGGCATGGACGCATTCCAGGAGTGTGATGCGGTCGGAATTACCCGGCCTGTCGTCAAACATAATTTTCTGGTCAAGGACGCGCGTGAACTGGCCATGACGCTCAAAAAGGCGTTTCATATTGCCCGCAGTGGACGCCCTGGCCCGGTGGTGGTCGATATCCCGAAGGACGTTTCGTTCAAGAAGGTTCCCTATGCGGGCTATCCTTCATCCGTCGAGATGCGCTCTTACAACCCGGTTCGCAAAGGGCATGGCGGGCAGATTCGCAAAGCTCTGCAGTTGCTGTTGGCTGCCAAGCGTCCGTACATCTACGCAGGTGGCGGCGTGTTGCTAAGCAACGCCACAGCAGAATTGCGCACCCTGGTCGATATGCTGGGTTACCCCTGCACCAATACCTTGATGGGCTTGGGTGCCTATCCTGCGAGCGACCGCAAGTTCCTCGGAATGCTGGGTATGCACGGAACCGTAGAAGCCAACAATGCCATGCAGAATTGTGATGTACTGCTGGCGGTGGGCGCGCGGTTTGACGACCGTGTCATCGGCAACCCCAAGCACTTCGCGCAGAACGAGCGCAAGATCATCCATATTGATATCGACCCCTCGAGCATCTCCAAGCGCGTGCGGGTGGACATTCCCATTGTTGGCGATGTCAAGGACGTTCTGTCCGAAATGATCGCCATGATCAAGGAAGGCACTGCCAAGCCCGATACGGAGTCTTTGGGTGCCTGGTGGGACACCATCGAAGGTTGGCGCAGTCGCAATTGTTTGAAATACAGCATGGGCAATGGAGATGTCATCAAGCCACAGTACGTCGTGGAGACCTTATGGAACATGACAAAGGATGCTGATACCTACATCACATCCGACGTCGGCCAGCACCAGATGTGGGCTGCGCAGTACTACCGGTTCGATGAGCCGCGGCGTTGGATCAACTCCGGTGGTCTGGGCACCATGGGCGTTGGGATTCCCTATGCCATGGGCATCAAGCTTGCCAAGCCACAGAGCGAGGTTTTCTGTATTACCGGCGAAGGCTCGGTGCAGATGTGCATTCAGGAACTATCCACCTGCCTGCAGTACAGCACCCCCATCAAGATTGTTTCATTGAATAACCGCTATCTGGGCATGGTCCGGCAGTGGCAGGAAGTGGAATACGAAGGACGCTACAGCCACAGTTACATGGACGCTCTGCCGAACTTCGTGAAGCTGGCCGAAGCATATGGACATGTGGGCATGCTCATTGAAAAGCCGCAGGACGTCGAGCCAGCGCTGCGCGAGGCGCGCAAGCTCAAGGATCGTACTGTCTTCATGGATTTCCGCACCGACCCCACCGAGAACGTATTTCCGATGGTTCAGGCTGGCAAGGGCATCACGGAAATGTTGCTGGGATCGGAAGATCTCTAAACGGTAACTGTCTTTAACTTTTTTGACGAATCTATTGTCTGCCAAGCCTTGCTGTTACCGCAGCGGGGGGAGGGCAACGAAAAGAGGAATCTACGTATATGAAACACATCATCGCTGTATTACTTGAAAATGAACCCGGCGCCTTGTCGCGGGTGGTAGGTCTTTTTTCTGCGCGTGGGTACAACATTGAGTCCCTCACGGTGGCACCAACCGAAGATGCCAGTCTGTCGCGCATGACCATCCAGACCACGGGCTCAGATGACGTGATCGAACAGATCACCAAGCACCTGAACCGGCTGATCGAGGTCGTGAAAGTGGTGGACCTGACCGAAGGTGCCTATATCGAGCGTGAACTCATGATGGTCAAGGTCCGTGCGGTCGGCAAGGAGCGCGAGGAGATGAAGCGCATGGCGGATATATTTCGCGGTCGCATCATTGATGTCACCGAGAAAAGCTACACCGTCGAGCTCACGGGTGACCAATCCAAGAACGATGCCTTCCTGGAAGCCATCGAAAAAGGTGCGATTCTGGAAACGGTTCGAACAGGTTCGAGCGGTATTGGCCGTGGCGAGCGAATTTTGCGGGTCTAGTAAGTTGAGGACAGAGCTAAAGATCTGTCCCGCAAGGTAGTTAATTTTTTTACAACGGAGAGAAGAAATGAAGGTTTATTACGACAAGGACTGTGACCTGAGCCTCATCAAAGGCAAGACTGTCGCCATCATTGGTTACGGCAGTCAGGGTCATGCCCATGCCCAGAACCTCAACGACAGTGGCGTCAAAGTCGTTGTTGGATTGCGCAAAGGCGGAGCCTCGTGGTCCAAGGTCGAAAAAGCGGGACTGCAAGTGGCAGAAGTTGCTGCGGCGGTAAAGGCGGCCGATGTGGTGATGATTTTGTTGCCCGATGAGCAAATTGGTGCCGTCTACACCAACGATATCGAGCCCAACATCAAGTCGGGTGCGTCTCTCGTGTTTGCGCACGGGTTCAATGTCCATTACGGTCTGGTAACCCCTCGCGCGGACCTCGACGTCTGGATGGTCGCGCCCAAGGCGCCGGGCCACACTGTGCGTGGCACTTACGCCCAGGGCGGCGGCGTGCCGCACCTGATCGCCGTGCACCAGGACAAGTCGGGCCGTAGCCGTGACTTGGCGCTGAGCTACTCCATGGCCAACGGCGGTGGCAAGGCCGGCATCATTGAAACCAATTTCCGCGAAGAAACAGAAACTGACCTGTTTGGTGAGCAGGCCGTTTTGTGTGGCGGTACCGTCGAACTCATCAAAGCCGGCTTTGAAACCCTTACCGAAGCCGGGTACGCCCCAGAAATGGCCTACTTTGAGTGTCTGCACGAACTCAAGCTCATCGTGGATATGATTTATGAGGGCGGCATCGCCAACATGAACTACTCCATCTCCAACAATGCCGAGTACGGCGAGTACGTCACCGGCCCACGCATTGTGACCAGCGACACCAAGAGCGCCATGCGTCAGTGCCTGAAAGACATTCAGACCGGCGAATACGCCAAGAGCTTTATCCTGGAAAACAAAGCGGGCGCCCCCACCCTGCTGAGCCGCCGTCGTCTGACAGCCGAGCATCCGATCGAGCAGGTTGGCGAAACCCTGCGCGCCATGATGCCCTGGATCAAGAAAAACAAGCTGGTGGATCAGACGCGCAACTAAACCGAACAGCTTTTTTGTGCCCCCAGTCAAAGGCCACTTCGGTGGCCTTTTTCGTGGATGGAGCCGCCCGCTGACAGCTTGGTTGCCTGTACTACACTGCGGGTCAGGCGATCAAACTGTCGCACCATGCGCACGCGCATGGGCACAACGTCGATTGCAAGCTCAATGCAAGGAGAAATTATGGAAGACAGCACCGAGTCGCCGGGCAACGATAGTGGCGTCGTTCTGGTGAGAAAGCGGCGCAAGGGCATTTACATTCTGCCGAATCTGTTCACCCTGGCCGCGCTCTTTGGAGGTTTTTACGCCATTGTGATGGCCATCAATGGCCGGTTTGACCTGGCCAGCGTTGGCGTCTTTTGTGCCATGGTTCTCGATAGTCTGGATGGCCGTGTCGCGCGCATGACCAACACCCAGAGCGCTTTTGGCGAGCAAATGGACTCATTGTCGGATATGGTGTCTTTTGGAGCCGCTCCGGCGCTCATTTCATACGTGTGGGCGCTTAACGGTCTCGGGCGCTGGGGCTGGTTTGCCGCCTTCGTGTACTGTGCCTGCGCGGCACTGCGGTTGGCCCGCTTTAACGTCAATACGGCGGTGGTGGACAAGCGCTATTTCCAGGGTCTACCGTCGCCCGCTGCGGCCGCACTGGTTGCCGGATTTATCTGGCTCATGACAGACCTCGGCATCAAAGGCTCGGCAGTTGCCTGGCCTATGTTTGCGCTATCCCTCTATGCCGGGCTGACAATGGTGACAAACGTACCGTTTTACAGCTTCAAGGACGTAAGCATGATGCGCAGCGTACCGTTTGCCGTGATTGTGCTCATTCCGCTTGGCATTGCACTGATCAACATTGATCCACCCACCGTCATGTTTGGAGTATTCGTTGTGTACGGCCTGAGCGGTTACGTAATCTACGGTTGGCGCAAGGCCAAGGGAGTCCACACCAGCGTGATCAGCACCTCGACCGATGAACCCGACGAGCGCGGGCTGCACAAGTAGACCACTGTGAACTGTGTTACATTGAGCCCATGGAATTTGCATTGCTATCGCTACTAGGTACTCGCCACCACGGGCGGAATAAGTAGCGCACGCACTTCATCTCCACAAAAGGCCCGTTCGCACTTGCAACGGGCCTTTTTGCATTGCATGTACCTGTTTGGTTAGTATTTTTTTCAGACTAGAGGAGTAATGGAATGGCTGATAAATTGATCATTTTTGACACCACTTTGCGTGACGGTGAACAGTCGCCGGGCGCTTCCATGACGCGCGACGAAAAGCTGCGCATTGCCCGGCAACTCGAGCGGCTGAAAGTCGATGTGATTGAGGCTGGATTTGCAGCCAGTTCCAACGGTGACTTCGAGGCTGTGCAACTTATCGCCAACCACATCAAGGACTCCACCATCTGTTCGTTGTCCCGCGCCAACGACCGGGACATCTCCAGGGCCGCGGAGGCGCTCAAGAACGCCAACCGTGCGCGCATCCACACCTTCATTGCTACCTCACCATTGCATATGGAAAAGAAGCTGCGCATGACACCCGAACAGGTGCTCGAGCAGGCCAAA
This sequence comes from Rhodoferax sp., assembly GCA_020048895.1. GTDB lineage: Bacteria > Pseudomonadota > Gammaproteobacteria > Burkholderiales > Burkholderiaceae_C > Allorhodoferax. The sequence continues at coordinate 11,685 of JAIFLV010000134.1, forward strand.
CAGTCGGTCCGGTTCGCGCGCAATCTGGTGGGCGACATCGAATTCAGCCCGGAAGACGGGTACCGCAGTGAAGTCGACTTTCTTTGTCGCGTGCTCGAGGCTGTCATTGATGAAGGCGCCACCACCATCAACGTGCCGGACACCGTCGGCTACGCTATCCCGGAACTTTATGGCAACTTCATCAAGACGCTGCGTGAGCGGGTTCCCAACTCCGACAAGGCGGTATGGTCCGTGCACTGCCACAATGACCTTGGCATGGCAGTGGCCAACTCGCTTGCCGGTGTCAAGATAGGCGGTGCGCGGCAGGTCGAGTGCACCATCAACGGGCTGGGCGAGCGCGCAGGCAACTGCAGCCTCGAAGAAATTGTCATGGCAGTCAAGACCCGTCAGGACTACTTTGGCCTGGAAATGGGCATCGACGCCCGCCACATACTGGCTGCCAGTCGCATGGTGAGCCAGACCACCGGCTTTGTGGTGCAGCCCAACAAGGCCGTGGTCGGTGCCAATGCCTTTGCGCATGCCTCCGGCATCCACCAGGATGGCGTGCTCAAGGCCCGCGACACCTACGAAATCATGCGTGCCGAAGATGTGGGCTGGTCGGCCAACAAGATCGTACTGGGCAAACTCAGCGGGCGCAACGCGTTCAAGCAGCGCCTGCAGGAACTGGGCGTGCAACTCGACAGCGAAGGGGAGATCAATGCCGCGTTCTCGCGCTTCAAGGAACTGGCCGACCGCAAGAGCGAAATTTTCGACGAAGACATCCTCGCACTGGTCAGTGATGAAAGCGTTGCACACGACAAGGAGCATTACTGCTTTGTGTCGCTGGCTCAGCGCAGCGAGACCGGTGAACGCCCCACCGCATCCATCGTCTTCACCATGGGTGGGCACGAGGTCAGCGGCACTTCCGAAGGCAACGGGCCGGTGGATGCCTCGCTTAAGGCCATCGAGTCGCACGCCAAGAGCGGGGCTGAGATGGTGCTGTACTCGGTCAATGCTATCAGCGGCTCCACCGAAAGCCAGGGCGAGGTGACAGTGCGTCTGCAAAACAGCGGTCGCGTTGTGAACGGAGTTGGTGCCGACCCAGACATTGTGGTGGCCTCCGCCAAGGCCTACCTCAGTGCGCTCAACAAGCTGTGCAACAAAGCCGACCGGGTGGCTGCGCAGGGGTGACCTGTCCAGCTGCTTCAGTGGTTGAAGTTTGCGCTGCAAGTGATTGATATTGCGTAAGAAAATTGATTAAACTCTTGACCTTCTGCATTCCTTCTGGCTAAATCGCTCGCTGGTTGCATTGCAACAAGGTCAGGAGCCGTTTTGAACCGACATATTTTTCTTATTGGCCTGCTGGCAGGTATGGTCTTCACAGCCTCCCTGCCCACGCATGCGGGCGAAAGCAAGGCACGTGCACCCACCGCCAAGCAACCTGCCCACAAGACCTACGTCGCCAGGAAAAAGGTGGCTGCAGCGAGCCCGCGGAAGCCGTCCTTTGGGCAGAAGGCAGGCCTTCACGGTGCCCCCGACTTACTGGCGCTGCGCTCAAGCGTGGCGTTTGTTGTGGACCAGGACACCCAGGAAGTTCTGTTTCACAAAAACGAATCGGCCGTTTTGCCGATTGCCTCCATCACCAAGCTGATGACCGGTCTGTTGGTCAGCGAAGCCAAGCTGCCCATGGACGAGATGATCACCATCACACAGGACGATGTCGACACCGAAAAGGGCAGCTCATCCCGGCTCAGCGTCGGCACGCAATTGAGCCGTGGTGAATTACTGCATCTGGCGCTGATGGCGAGCGAAAACCGGGCCGCCAGCGCCTTGGGTCGCAATTATCCTGGTGGCATTGAGAATTTCGTCAGCTTGATGAACGCGCGGGCACGCATGCTGGGCATGCACGACACGCGGTACGTGGAGCCTACCGGTTTGTCCAGCAAGAATCAGTCCAGTGCCAGGGATCTGGCCACGCTGGTGGGTTTTGCTCATGGCGACCCCACGCTGCGCGAGCTGTCCACCTCCACCGGCCATGAAGTCGAGGTAGGCCGACGCACCCTTCGTTACAACAACACCAATCGCCTGGTGAAGAACCCTGCATGGGACATTGGCCTGCAAAAAACCGGCTATATCTCCGAAGCCGGTCAGTGTCTGGTGATGCAGGCCAAGGTGGCAGGGCGCAAACTCATCATGGTGTTTCTGGACTCCGCTGGCAAGTTGAGCCGTGTTGCCGACGCCGAGCGTGTGCGGCGCTGGGTAGAAGCCATGCCTGTGCAGGCCAGCAAACTCTCGCCTATGGCACGCTCCGAGTTTGATGCCAAGATGATGTTGAACTAGGCCACCGTCTTGTGGCCCAGAGTGGCAGAAATCTGCCGTGCCGTCTCCTGCAATCGCCCTAGCCAGTTCTCTTCCATCCTGCTCGATGGAGCTGAAATCGACAGCCCGCCCACCAGCTTGTTTTGGTCGTCATAGACGCCGGCCGCCATGCAGCGCACGCCCAGCTCCAGCTCTTCGTTGTCCGAGGCTTGGCCAGACTGGCGAACCAGTGCCAGTTCCCGCTCCAGCGCGTCAATCTGTGTAATGCTGTTTTTGGTGTGCCCCTTCAAGCCGGTACGCTCTGCGTAAGCGCGAATGCGCTGTGCATCGTCTGCCGCCAGAAACAGCTTGCCCACCGATGTGAGATGCAGCGGGGCACGACCGCCGATGGCCCGCACCACCTGCATGCCCGAGCGCTCGCTGTAGGCACGCTCCACATACACAATTTCATCGCCCTGGCGCATACTCAAATTCACGGGCTGTTGAATGAGCTTGTGCAACTCCCGCATCGGCGCTACCGCAGCATCACGCACATTGAGTCGGCCTTTCACCAGGTTGCCCAACTCCAGCAGGCGCATTCCCAGCCGGTAGCTACCCGGTTGCGGTCTGTCCACAAACCGGCCCGTGGCCAAATCATTGAGGATGCGATGGGTTGTCGACGGGTGTAACCCCGCTTTTTCGCTGATTTCCTTCAGGCTGATGGCATCTTCCCTGGATGCGAGCACGTCGATCAGGGTAAACATGCGTTCAATAACCTGCACCGCAGGAACGCTAGGCAGGCTGGGATCTTTTTTTGTCATGGCCGTATTGTCTGGCAAAGCCGCCACTGGCCGTTGTGCAACAGTTGCGAGGGAGAAAAATTCGACTTGTAGCTCATCTTCTGACTCTGCTCTATCCAATACCCAAGGTAGACATATGGCAATCCAAGGCTCCTGGCCTGGTGAATTTGCCACAGCACGTTGAAGGTGCCGTAACTGGCACCGGCTTCGGGGTCATAAAAGGTGTACACCGCAGAAATGCCATCGTCGAGGACATCCAGTATGGAGACCATTTTGAGCTCCCCGACCGATCCATCGGTACCAAGCTGCCGAAACTCCACCAGACGTGAGTTCACCCGGCTCTGCAGCAGAAACTGCGTGTACTGGTCCACGTTATCCTCGTCCATACCAGCGCCCGGGTGGCGGCTGGTCTGGTAGCGGCGGTACAGCGCGTAATGCTCTGGCACAAACCCCAGGCCCAACACCCGCACTGCCAGTGCGCCGTGTTGGGACCACGCCCGTCGCTGACTGCGCGAGGCGCGAAAGTCTGACGCCAGCACGCGCAGTGGTTTGCAAGCCTCGCACTGGTCACAGTGGGGACGGTAGGTAAAAAGACCACTGCGCCTGAAACCCTTGCGCACCAGTTCTGAATAGGTGGAATTGTTGATCTGGTGGCTGGGTGTTGCCACTTGCGAGCGCGCCTGCTGCCCGGGCAGGTAGCTGCACTCATAGGGCGACGTCGCGTAAAACTGCAGGGCTTGCAGGGGGAGGTCTTTAAGGTCTGTCATGGTGGCAATTCAGGCAGACGAAAAATATGGTTCCAGTATAGAGGCGAGAACTGCCAGTCTGGCGCAGACCGCTGTGCGGCCTGCTGCACGTGTGCCACAAAACGGCTGCGCGACATCTCAGCTGCGCCCAACGATGCCAAATGCCTGGTGTTTTGCTGGCAATCAATCATAGTGACTCCATGGTGCCGACAAAACCCCACCAACGCCGCCAGCGCAATCTTGGAGGCGTCAGACTGGCGCGCAAACATCGACTCTCCAAACACCGCATGCCCCAGAGCCACGCAGTACAGGCCTCCTACCATTTCGCCATGCACCCAAGTCTCCACACTGTGGGCAAGGCCGACAGTGTGCAACTGCGTGTAGGCGTCCACCATGGAAGGAACAATCCAGGTGCCATTGGAGCCACCTCGGGGCAATTGCGCGCACGCTGCAATCACTTGTTCAAACGCGCTGTCGATGCGCACTTCGCAATGCGGGGAGCACGCAAAGCGTTGCAGGGTTTTGCGCATCGAGTGGTGCAGCCGGAAATGTGCCACCTGCAGTACCATGCGCGGGTCTGGGCTCCACCACAGAGTAGGCTGGCCGGGGCTAAACCAGGGAAAAATGCCACGCTGGTACGCCTGTTGCAGTGTCTGCACCGACAGCGCGCCGCCAGCGGCCAGCAAACCCGGTGCGTCCGACGCTTCCCCCCACGCCAGTGCCACATCCGGAAATTCATCTCCGGGCATTAGCAAAGGCAAGACAGGGGAGGGTTGCGACATGCAGCCAATGGTATGCGGAAATAAATTGACCCAAGGTAAGGCCCTCAATGCCATGCGGTTAGAATACCGCCTGTCGGGGCGTAGCGCAGCCTGGTAGCGCATCTGGTTTGGGACCAGAGGGTCGAAGGTTCGAATCCTTTCGCCCCGACCATTACGAATGATAGAGGCTTCTAAGTAGCGATACTCAGAAGCTTTTTTCATTGGTAAATCATGGAGTTACATTGCAATGGCCTACAAAGGTCTATACTGACTGCCAGTGCAATGCGGGGGTACAGGAGGGGGTACAAATGGCTTTTTGGATGGAAATCGGAGGGTTGTACCCCCGTTTCCCGGTGAAAACGCCAGCTTTTACCCGTTGTACCCCCGGCAATTTAATGGAGTTGTACCCCCATGCTGACCGATGCCGAGTGCAAAAAAGCAGTTTGCCCACCTGGTAAGAAGCAGGCCCGATTCGCTGACTCAGGGGGGATGTACCTTCAAGTTAGCCCGGCTGGATCGAAACGATGGTTTCTCAAATACCGTATCGAGGGCAAAGAAAAGCAGTTGGCGTTTGGAAACTATCCCGATGTAACCTTGGCCGCTGCGAGGAAGGCCCGTGATGCCGCGAAGCTTCAAAAAGCTGAGGGCCATGATCCCGTGCAGTTGCGTAAGGTCGAAAAGCTGAAGGCCACTACGCCAGCGGCGAACACTTTCAACGCCACGGCGTTAGAGTGGTATGCGCTCAAACTTGAAAGCTGGAGCAGCCACTACGCCATTCGGGAAAAGCGAAACCTGGAAAAAGACCTTTTCCCATTTTTGGGTGATCGCAACATTGCTGCCATTGAGGCAATTGAACTCCTAGCGGTAATTCGACGGGTGGAGGAGCGCGGGGCGCTGGACGTGGCTCACCGGGTATTGACTACCGCAGGGCAGGTATGGCGCTATGCAGTGGCAACGGCACGAGCACCCCGAGACGTTACCCCTGATATTCGCGGTGCATTGAAGCCCCATCATGGCAAACACTTTGCCGCCATCACCGATCCCAAAAAGCTAGGTGAACTGATCCGGGTAATTCGTGGCTATCAAGGTGGACCAATCGTCCGCGCCGCATTGCAATTGGCCCCCATTTTGTTTCAGCGACCCGGCGAACTGCGAATGGCCGCTTGGGCAGAATTCGACCTTGAAGGGGCTTTATGGACGATTCCAGCGGCTCGCATGAAGCGCAGCGTTGATGGAAAGAAGAATGGCGATCCCCATTTAGTCCCACTGCCAACGCAGGCTGTGGAAATACTTCGCGAGTTGCACCCAATCACCGGCCATAGCGCGTTGTGCTTTTACGGTGAGCGCAGCCACGACAGGGCGATCAGCGACAACACTTTACGTGCAGCACTTCTCACGCTGGGATATGGTCCTGACGTACAGAGCGTGCATGGTTTCCGGGCAACAGCACGCACATTGCTGGCTGAAGAATTGGGCGTTGATCCGCTGGTGATCGAGGCACAGTTAGCCCATGCGGTGAAGGACGCGAATGGCCGTGCTTACAACAGGACCCAATACCTGAAGCATCGCACGACCATGATGCAGCAATGGGCAGACTATCTTGATAAGCTGGCATCAGGTGCTGACGTGATTCAGTTCAAGGCGGTGTGACTGTTTTGGTCACGCCTTTCATCTGGTGAACCACAATGGCAAAACAGGGACGTACTGAACCGGCGAAGTTGGTTTTCGTCCTAGAACGCGACAGGGAGTAGTTGGATGGGAAATTTGACTCATTGGGATGCAGCAATCGCTTTCAATGCCGAAGAAGCTGCGGCATTGGCAATTGGTATTGACCCAGGCGAGCCGGGTTACCTGCGGACAAAGAGCAAGCACCTTTATGAGCGCATGGAACACTGCTATCGCGCGAGGAAAAGCTGGCTCCAATTACCTGACAATGCCGTTGTTCATTGGGACGAAATCGGCATAACCAACCATGACCAGATGCTTGACAGCATAGAAATGCACTATCAGTCAATGCAGTTTGATTTTGATGATGGCAAGCAGTTTGCTCTTTGGATGACAGATGCCAGTAGATCAGCCTTTGAAGCTCAACGATTTAGCAGACAGGAGTTTTCCCGATGGCTCGCTGCCATTGGAGTGGAATCACTGTACCGATTTGCTGGAACTCAATTGTCTTCAATTGAAGGGCCGGGAGGTCATTGGCCTTGGGGCGACCATCACACAAAAACACTTGGGTACCTAGAGCAGGCTGCAAAACGTTGGTGGGTGAACTATGACTCTTCAGACGTTACAACTGCGCCGCTAAATAAAGACGTTATCGCGTGGCTTAGAAAAGAGTTCTCCCTTTCGGAGAATCGGGCTTCGTCTATTGCATCAATGCTGAGAGGTGATGACATTCCCACGGGTCCGCACTCATAGTTGTCTGACACCCGCAAAGCCAATGCTGATGCGGGTTCTCTGGGGAACCTACGGTTATCTGACCCCAGTCGCCAGGGTTAATTGACGCTATTCAGGAAGGGCAAAGCACACGACATTCTCCCCAGTGCAACAACGGTCACGGCCGTACAAAAGGGGATTCAATGTCAATTTTGAGAATGCCAGCGGTTAAGGCTGAGACCGGTCACCGCAGTCATGCGTCTATCTACAACGCCATAAAGGCCGGGACGTTCACACGTCCGGTCTTGATCGGGCAGAGATCAGTCGGGTGGCCCTCATCGGAAATTCAGGCTATCAATCAAGCCCGAATCGCAGGTCAATCCGAGGCTACTATTCGTGAACTGGTGAATGACCTTCACGCGAAGCGTCTTCAGCAAAAGACTTTGTAGGTGTGCGATGCACAGGCCCAGAGTTTACGCACATGGTGGTGGGTGTTGTCAATTCCCGAAGCACTTTTCGGCTGACAACTTCACCACCAATCTAATAGCAGATAGAGGGACAAGAAGAGCTAAGGGAAAAGCGTCAGCCAATGGCGATCGAGTTTACTAGATGGCTGGCGAAACATCCAAGAATACTGGGCTGGTAAGTAGCGTGTTCTGTGACAAGCTGACCATCAATATCGACTACCAACAACCGGGGGAGCAGCAGATTCTGCTTGCGAACATCAAGGAGTTCCTAGGTCTGAATTTGCACGCAAAGAGCTACCCCAATAAGCAGTACCGGTTTGGCATTTTTATCTACGAAGGCGAGTACCCCAGCAAGATGCAGATGCTTGTGGAAGTCGGCCCCAAGGCTTCTGGTGTTAGCTTCTTCAGGATTGACTTCAATCCATCGCACTGCGATATGGAGTGTGTCGCCGCCTTCTTGCAATCGGTGTTACCCGGTGGGCTACAGGATGTGGCGCTGAAAGGCAAAGTCAGTAGGATTGACCTGACTGTGGATTTCACCGGAATTCACATTGATGACTTGCTGGTTGCCTATCCCGGTATGCAGGTGAGCAGGGGTTATTACAAATCTGGAAGCACCGAGACCCTTTACATGGGTGGCTACGAATGTGCGAAGGTGGTTGTCCTTTACGACAAAGCCCAGCAGGTGCGTCACCTAAACGCGAAAAAGCACTTAAAACTTGCGATTCCTTCCGAACCCACGACCAGACTGGAAATCAGGCTACATCCTGACCTTGGGCTTGCCGGTCTTCAGGCTCTGGGCAATCCGTTTTTGAAGTTGATACTGGCCGCTGCCGCAAGCGTAACGATTCACCCTGAGCAGGTTTGGAAATTGTTTATGGCCGTGGCGAAGGTTCGCGGTGCTCACGATGCCCTGCTAATGATTGACGACAAGTACCAGCGCAAGGTTTTCCGGGACCGTCTTGGCTGTGGCACGCCAGCTTGGTGGACACCAGAGAAACTGTGGAATACCTGGCCCGGGCTTCTCAGGGAACTTTTTTTCATTAACCCTGCAACGCCTGTGCTTTTGCAGTCGAAGACACCTCTGTAGAGATCACGTCACACTAGACTTCAGTCTGGTTTCGACCAGCCCAATCAAATCACTTGCTGGCAACTTTAGAGCACCAGCGAGGCTGAACACCGTCGCAAGGGCTGGACCCTTCTCAGCCCTTTCCAGGGCACTGATATGGCTACGTTCGGTGTCGGCCAATTCCGCAAGTTGATCCTGAGTCAGGTTCTGTTGCAGTCGCAGTTCTCTCAAAACCTCCCCAAAAATGACTGTTGGCAGCTTCTTATCCCGCATATGAGAGTAAGGGTCACCTATCCGTCGTTCAATGTCTGCATACGGTTGTATGCGTTATGCTTTGCCCCAGAAGAATTTTCAGCAATCCCCTGCATATCTGAGGAGGCAAGCGATGACCACGCCCGTTCCCATGTCCGTCAAGACCCTTGAAGACCTTGGTCGTACCCGGTTGTCCAAGTCGTTTTTCATGCGGGACTTTCTGTACAGCGAGATTGCTGCCAAGTACGGGTTGCTGAACATCCCGGACAATCCTGACCTCGCCATAGAGGTCGGCAAGCACCTGTGTGAGGAGCTACTGGAGCCGCTGAACGCCACCTTTGGCCGCTTGGCGATCAGGTCGGCATACCGCTCCTGTGAAGTCAATCAGAAGGGTAATGAAGAAGGCGACAACTGCGCCAAGAACGAGAGCAACTACGCGGGACACATATGGGACCGCCTGGACAAGAAGGGCCAAAAGGGGGCCACTGCGTGTGTAGTCATCCCTTGGTTTGCAGACCGCTATGCCGGTGGTACTGACTGGCGTGCCATGGCTTTTTGGATACATGATCACCTTCCTTACAGTGAACTGCAGTTTTTCCCCAAGCTGGCGGCGTTCAACATCTCATGGCATGAGAGTCCGAAGCGAAAAATAAGTAGCTACATCGAGCCACGAGGTAATCTGGTAAACGGAACTGAAACCGCGGGTGCTCACGCCGCGTGGTATCAGGACTTCCCGACCTTAGTTAAGGCACGGTAAATTTCACATTGTGCAATTGATTGCACAAGACTATTGACAAACTGTAGTCGATAGGTTAAAATCACCTATGAAGCATCCCGCACCAACAACAGCAGAGATGGACGGGCTTATCGCCTGTTTACCCCTCATTTACGGCAATGGCCCGGTGGTAATTGAAGAGCGTGGTGATGGCTCCCCGGAGGAGCCTAGGATACTCAAAATGTCCTACCCGGTGTACAGCGATGAAATCCGACACGTTTTCAAGCTCGCAGCAGCCGAGGCGTGGCAAGACCCGGAATACTCGACCAAAGATGTGCCGGCGATGCTGGCTGACCCGCATTTCATCATGCGAGCCTCCGTCGACGATATCCGCACGATGTTGACCCACTGTGTGCGGGGCGAAAGGTTTTCACCCGGGTACCGTGCGGGGGTAGTCAAGAGCGGTCAGCTTAGGCAAATCCTTGAACGTCTGGTGGTCATCCGTGCGATGGCCGATGGCGATCAGGAAGACAAGTTTCATCAGGAGTTGGAAGTCTCGCAACCCCAGTGCTACACCTGCGTTCATTGGGTGCGGGACACAAGCGCCTGCAAGGCCTACCCCGATGGGATTCTCGTTGGCATCATGTCTGGCGACCTGGATCACCGGGAGTCCCTGCCAGGCGACGGCGGAATCACCTACCAACCCATAGCCCCCTGAGGGCTGGCCGACAACCGACAGCGGCTATCTCGGTAAGGAGCTGACCTATGTGGCTATGTACGTCAAATGCGTTTCTATCAGTCGTGGCTGACCGAGATAACCCAGATCGCCTGCTCGTCCGTGCCAGAATCGCCGGTCATATCGAGCGGGTATTTCCCACGGCCCAGACCTTCACCGACACCGGGGCCGACTACCTGTACCGGGCTTTCATCCAACGCGAAGTCGTGGCGCAAGCCGTGGCCGCCAACATCAGCAAGATTGACTACGACAACTTCAAGGACTCTGTGAAGGACCAGGACTTGCACAGCGCCTTCAGCCGAATCTGGGGAATCATGGAGGCTTTGCAGCGGTAAAAATGGGGCGTAGTTTCTCAGTCGAGATGCAGTTCGGAAACGTAACATCGCGACCTACGAGACGAAATCCTTTTTGCTCCATTGGGGAGCATGACGTGGCGCTGGTCACAAACTGGAACTGGGATGAAAACACCTGAAGAAATTAAAAAAGCCAAGTCCACCAAATTTGTTGCTATGGGTGGAATGACGTTATCCGAGCCAGTTTGTGTTCAGTGCCGCCACTGGAGTGAGTACGGGCCTGCCTGCAAGGCGTTCGACGTTATCCCAGACCTAATCTGGTCAGATGGTGATGCCCATGACAAGCCAGTGGATGGCGATAACGGTATTCAATTTGAGAGGCGACCACCAGTTTGACCTAGAGAGTGGCGGCATCCAGTAGGTAAAAGTCGGGGCAAGAAGGAGGAACAGAGAAAATTTAACTTGAATGACGGTTTTAATCTGCCAAATAGAAAAGGCGATAACGTCATTTAGACAACAATAAGGAACACGTTAGGCGGCGTTAGACGTATATCTTGACAAATTATATGATTTGCCATATAATTGAATGTGAAACCAAGCACATTCAAACTCACCCCTTCCGATAGCCAATCGCTGCCCAGTTCTCGGGCAGTTGACGGTACCCACAACCCCCGCAGAACAGCCGCCCAGTACGATCAACTGACCCGTACCCGGCTGTCCCGCAACTTTATCCTCCGAGATTTCCTGTTCTGTACCGCCTCGGCGGCGCGGGGCATGAGCAACTACCCGGAGAACCCCGAGCAGGTCATCAAGGCTGGACGTGCGTTGTGTGAACGGCTGCTAGAACCCATCCTGACGCAGTTCGGACGCTTTGCCATCACCTACGGCTACCAGTCGAGGGAATCCATGGACAGCGATCTGGCAAAGACCGGGAAACTACTCGACCCCCATTGCAGCAGTCCCCACCACTGGGATCGCCACACATTTGGCGAACAGATTTACGCCAGGGTGGACATACTGCCGTTTTGCGTTGAAGACGGGGCGGTGGACAAACTGGCATTCGGCTCCTGGTTGATGCACAACCTCGATATCGACCTGTGCATGACCTGGACCCGCTCCAACGTGTTCTGCCTGACCATTGGCCCGATGCCCAGGCGCTGCTGGGTGCAATGGGGCAGGCCTGCACTGGACGAACCCAAACAGAAAATGTTGATGGGTGCCGATTTCTGGCAGCGGGTCTATCCGGCACTTCCTGAGAGTCAGCGACCCAAGTTCGGTCCAAGCTGTACCGGCGTTTCGATGCACTGGAGGGGCGCTTGATGGACTGCCAAAACTACCGGATAGCTAGTGTTAATACCCAATTATTACTACCTATCGAAGTCGCCGGTACGCCGGTTTCCGTGGTGCCAAGTTTCAGTAACGATGTGCAATCAGTTGCAGTCCAGGACGTGCAATCAATTGCACACGCAGTGGCAGTCGAACCGTCTGTCACGAGGTACATCAACGCCGCCATCGCTGACAACACGCGACGTGCCTACCAGCAGGACCTCCGGGATTTCTTGCACTGGGGTGGCACGGTGCCATGCACGCCTGAACAGATGGCGGCGTACGTCGCGGATCGGGCGGAAACTGCTTCGGCCCAAACTATCACCCGACGAATCGTTGGTATTGGTCGCGCCCATGTAAGTCAAGGTTATGCCGATCCGGCCAAAACCGATTTAGTAAGAACTGTCCTGCGTGGCGTGCGTCGAGTGAAGGGAGCCGCCCAGCGCCAAGTAAGCCCGTTGCTGCGGTCCGATGTACTGGCGATCACTGGACAGATGCAGGGAGTACGCGGCGTAAGAGACCGGGCGCTGGTGTTACTGGGGTTTGCCGCTGCGCTGCGACGGTCAGAACTGGCGGCCTTGGACTTTGGTGACATTGAGTTCGTCCGGGAAGGCCTGGTGGTGCACCTGCGACGGAGCAAAACTGACCAAACTGCTGAGGGGCGCAAGATTGGCGTGCCTTGGGGCAGAACCAGTGCTTGCCCTGTAAAAGCCGTCGAAAACTGGCTTCATGCTGCACAGATTGAAAGTGGCCCGGTCTTCAGGACGGTAAATCGTGCCGGTAAGGTCGGGTGCAATCAATTGCACGCGCAATCAATTGCACTCGTGCTCAAGGACTACGCCAAAACCATCGGCCTGGACCCGACCAATATCTCCGGTCACAGCCTGCGCTCTGGTCTAGTCACCAGCGCCATACAGGCGGGAGTGCCAGTTCACAAAATCCAGCAACAGACAGGCCACCGCTCGGTTGAAATGCTGTCCCGTTACATCCGGGATGCTGGCCTGTTTGACAGTAACGCTTCAGGGGCCGTCCTGTGAGGTCCGACACTGTGCTGTCACCGCACCGTGCTTCAGACATGGAATTGCTGTCCCAACTTATCGGCACCCAAGAATGCCACCGTCTATACAGCGGATCGTTACAGCCGTTCTTCGGCATGGCCTCTGGTGAGGGTGTACCAAGTCAATGTCTGGTCGCCCGGGAACTGGTCAAACGATGGCTAGCGGAAGAAATGGAACGGCGCACAGCGTTTGCCACACCCGAGGCTGTAAAGGACTACCTGAAACTTCACTTCGCTGGGCGGGAGTACGAAAGTTTTGTCGTGCTGTACCTTGACGCTCAAAACTGCCTGATCGAAGTGGAAGAGCTATTCCGGGGTACGCTCACGCAAACATCGGTGTACCCCCGGGAAGTCGTCAAATCAGCACTTCGCTTCAATGCAGCGGCGGTCATGCTGTCCCACAATCACCCCAGCGGATCGGTTACCCCCAGTCGTGCTGATGAACACCTGACCCAGACCCTGAAAGCGGCTTTGTCGTTGGTGGATGTGCGGGTGCTGGATCACCTGGTGATTGCCGGGAACAACGCCCTCAGTTTTGCTGAGACGGGCTTGATCTGACATGAAAAAGCAAGAAGCAACTATTTCATCACGGCAAACAATGGCTTCAATTTTGCAGAATCGAATGAACTATGATTTCGCGGCTAAGGGTGTCGTTTCTATGGCAAGTTTTGTCATCGAAAATCAAACCAAAAAGGGAGAAAAATGAGCCTAGTTTGTTCCAATTGCAAGTATGAGCGGCCAAGTAGTTACAGGGGAAGTGACACGAGTTGCCCTTTATGCCAAACACCCTATACTCAGTTACCTCCAACTTTAGACCCCGCAAGGTCAACCACAAAAGTATTTACGAGCAGTTCGTCAGCACAACTAGGTCCTACCCATGAAGTTACTGGGAATTCCCCAATGCGTCTGCTTGGGATCATCCTGACGCTCGTGGGAGTAATCTGGGTAGTGATTGCATTTAACATGCAGACAACAGTACGGACCGGTGGCACAACAATTGGAAGCGGTCAGTTTTCAATTCAAGTCCCTGTTATGGAAGTCAAAAATCTTGGGCTGATGGACGATAGACGCAATCACCTCTTGGTCGGCGCATCGTTAACTGTAATTGGAATTTTACTTTTTGGATTTGGGACCCTTGTTCAATCCAAGGCAATCAATTCTGCCAACAGCGGTAGTCTGAAAACATGTCCAATTTGCGCCGAGTCGATTCAAAAAGCTGCCACCAAATGTCGCTATTGTGGAAGCGAGATTGCAGGCGCGATAGAACCGCCATCAAAACAGAGTGCCGCAAATCGACCTATAAATGCCAAAGGTAATTCGACTTGGAACCGCCTCAGCAGTTCAAATCCTCGTGAAAAAGTAGTGTTTGCAGTGATTGTCGTGGCGGTTTTCGTAGCCCTTGGATCGTTAGGCTACGCGCTTCTTGACTTGAGTAAGGCGAACTCTGCCCTCACGGGAAGCGGAAATGCTTCACAGAAGGCGATGGATGGAGCTTCGCCAGAGGCCAAGAAACTCTGGAATGATATCGGCAGTTCGACGCGCTAGTCACCAATTTAATTGGCAATGCACTGCTTGACCGTAGACCCATCGACTCCCTGAACACAATGTACGCAGCACAAATTGGTACAGAACCGAAGGTGAATTTATGTTTCTGAAATTAGCCACTTGGAACGTTGCGTTGCCGGTGGCTGCGCGTCGCCGTGAGGCGCTGCGAACGTACACAGATCGCGAGCAGGCAGATGTTTGGGTGCTCACCGAAACACACGATGGGTTCACCCCCGGTCTTCAGTACTCGCACTCATCAATGGCCGGGCGGGACGGACTTCACAAGCAGGAACACCGTTGGGTAACGATCTGGTCGCGGTACCCGATTAAACCCCTTGTTACCTCGGATGAGATGAGAACTGCCGCCGTTCGGATAAAGCCTGATTCCGGCCCACCTTTCATCGTCTATGGAACGGTACTTCCCTGGACAGGCAGCATCTGGCGAACCTATACAGGTGCCGGTGGCGTGGCATTCCGAGAGTCACTTGCTGTACAGACCAACGACTGGGTACGCATCCGGCAAGACTACCCGGAAGATGAGTTCTTCTTGCTGGGAGACTTCAACCAAGACATGGTTGAGAATCCTCCCCGCTATTACGGCTCTCGCGCAAATCGCACGGCACTTGAAAATGCGTTGAAAAATGTCGGCCTCGTGGCCGTAACCGGCGGCGATGGTGATCCAATACGGCGCGATTCACCTCCTTGCGCGTGCATCGACCATATTTGTGCCAGAAGCGATTCAAAGTGGAAGGCCGATCCACCCGTCAGGTGGCCCGACGTGCCCGTGCCAGAACGATGGCTGTCCGACCATTTTGGTTTGTCTGCAACATTTCATAAGACCTAAGCTGCAATCTGCTCTGCGTCGAGCCGACCAACATCGTCGTAAGAGCAGCGCATTGAGGGAACACGACGGCGTAAAGGTCAGTGCGGAGTGTTTTCCCCTATGCAACCATTTACCTCCTAACCCAGCAGGCCCCAACGCAGTCCGGGCGATCCCAGCGGCTTCTAAAGGGCTTCTCAAAACACTTTCACTTGAAACGTCTCATCAGGTTTGCACAAGTACGGGACAGGCAGTTGGGTGGGATCAACCAACGCTCTGTTGGCTGGAACCGTACATCAAATATACTCAGCGTCGATCTACCGGCGTACCTTCGTTGGGAAGAACCCAAATGTGCAAAGCATGATTAGTTTGGGTATCAGGCGTGAGGTGGGGGTACAGACGGGGGTACAAATTGAAATTGGAACGTGTGAAGCCTAGTATCCATGCGGGTTGCAAGGTATCTTTAGAGCGGTTTCGCCCCAAGAGGTACTTTAAAGGCCGCTAAGAATAACCACTTAGCGGCCTTTTTCATTGGTAAATCAACCACTTACGCAGTAACGAGGGCTAACACGGGTAATGATTCGGTGAACCCGTCTTGCTATTTGCACAGAAGTGCGGAGAAGTTTTTGCGCAGCGGGTAAAGCCAGATATCTTTGGCCGGAAT
>JAIFLV010000138.1 GCA_020048895.1 Rhodoferax sp.
AGCGCGTGGCCTACCTTGCGCGGCTGATGGCCGACATTGGGGTGCAGCACGTGGGGGTGGCCGACACCATAGGCGTGGGCACGCCGCGCCAGGTGCAACGTGCGATCGAAGCCACCCTGGCGCACTACGACCTTGACCACATTTCCGGCCATTTTCACGACACCTACGGCATGGCCTTGGCAAACACGCTGGCAAGTCTGGAGTTGGGGGTCTGGCAATTTGACACCTCGGTGGCCGGGCTGGGCGGTTGTCCCTACGCCAAAGGGGCTACCGGCAATGTGGCAACCGAAGACGTGGTCTACATGCTGCGGGGCATGGACATCGACACCGGTATCGATCTGGACGCCCTGATCGATGTCGGCAAGTTCATCAGCGATTTTCTGCAGCGTAAACCCAATTCCCGCGCCGCCAACGCGCTGCTCGCCAAACGCCAATCTGGTGCCACTGTGGTGTGACCGGAGTTTCAGGTCGCCCATGAATGCTCCTGATTTGATAGCTGCTCACGCTCAATCTGCGGGCGCTACGGCCGAAAATGTGCCTTCACCCTGTATTTCCATATGCCAGATGGACCCGCAGACTGGTTTGTGTCAAGGCTGCTTGCGCACGATCGATGAGATCGCACATTGGAGCAGCATGGGCGAAGCCCGAAAAAGGCAAGTGTTGGCGGAGCTCGCACAGCGCGGGGACGCGCTATTCCAAAGAGCTCCATGAAGCACATCACCTTTTACCTGGACTTTATTTCGCCCTACGCCTACCTGGCGTTTGAGGAGTTGCCACAAGCCCTGCAAGGCCTGTCGTATTCGGTGACCTACAAGCCGGTGCTGTTTGGCTCGATTCTCAAGCACTTCGGACACCAGGGTCCGGCCGAAATTCCCTTCAAGCGCGACTGGACCTACCGCCATGTGCTGTGGGCTGCGCATGCCAAGGGCGTGGAACTGCAGATGCCGGCGAGCCACCCGTTCAACCCCTTGAGCCTGTTGCGTCTGGCCGTTGCAACTGACGTGCAGGGGCTGCCCAACCGGTATGTGTGCGAAACCCTGTTTCGCCATGTCTGGGTGGGTGGCGCCGACGCTGCGGACCCGGTGCGCCTGCAGTCTCTGGTGACGCAACTCGCACCTGCGCGGGCGGTTGACGATGCCACCGTCAAGGCGCAACTCAAGTCCCATACCGATGCCGCCATTGCCGCCGGTGTATTTGGCGTGCCGGCATTCGAGGTGGACGGCAAAGTCTTCTGGGGGCTCGATTCGCTACCGATGCTGCGTCAGTATCTTGAAGGCAATCCATGGTTTGATGGACCCCAATGGAATGCTGTTGTCGAACTTCCTTCGGGAGTGGCGCGGCGCTAACGCCAGCACCCTTGCACGTCCCGTTGCTCCGGGCTGGCTCTGCTTGTGAGAGTTCCCAATGCCCAGTGGTTTTAATTTCTCTGCATCGCCTTTCGATTGCTTGACGCTCGAGCAACAACGGCTGGTGCGCGACAGCGTTGATATTGCCTACTTCCCGCAGGGTGAAGTAGTCCTGGCGGTAGGAGACCAGCCCACGCACCTGTTTGTGGTGATCAAAGGGTTTGTGCAGCAGTTCGACGGCAACGAGGTCGTGACGACCTACGGGCCCGACGACTGTTTTGATGGCCGCGGGCTGGTCGCCGGCAAGGTCAGCAGCCGTTTTGTGGCGGTAGAGGAGGTGGTGGCCTACCAGTTGGCCAAGCAGGCCGTGAGCGACCTGATTGCCGCCAACGTGACTTTCGGCGCGCTGCTGTTCTCCGACCTGTCCAACAAGCTCACAGCCTTGTCGGACCGTCAGAGCCAGCACGAACTGCAGTCTCTGGCGATGGCACGTGTGGACGCAGCCTTTATCCACCCACCGCATTTTGTCGATGCCACGATCAGCATTCTGGATGTGGTGAAGAAATTCCACGCGCTGCGCATCAATACCGTGATGGTCGAGGACCACACCGTGGATCCTCCAGCGCTGGGCATTTTTACCGGCACCGGTTTGCAGCGCGCTATTCTGCACGGCACTCCGCTGGACCAGTTGCCCGTAGGCGAGCTGGCCAACTTTTCGCTGATCAAGGTCAAGCCGGACGATCTGATGGGCGACGCCCTGGCCACACTGATCAAACACAAAGTGCACCGGGTGGTGGTGGCGGACGGCGACACGATTCACGGGGTGCTCGAAGCGCTGGACCTGTTTGGTTTCCTGTCCAACCAGTCGTACCAGATCAACGAGCAAATTCTGTCGGCCAAGGATGTGCCGACCCTGAAGGCTGCCGCCGGTCAGATTACGCGATTGATTGCACTGCTGCATCGCAACGGTACCAAGGTCAACATGATTGCGCGGCTGGTGCAGGAGCTCAATCTGCGCCTGTTCGAGCGTGCCTGGCAGCTGATAGCGCCCAAAGACCTGGTGGACAACAGTTGCCTGTTTGTGATGGGCAGCGAAGGCCGTGGCGAGCAGTTGCTCAAGACCGACCAGGACAATGGACTGGTGCTGCGCGATGGCTATGTGTGCAGCGTGGATATTGCGCAAGTGTGCCGTCAGTTTTCGCAGGCGCTGGCCGATTTTGGCTACCCCGAGTGCCCGGGCAACATCATGGTGAGCAACCCGCACTGGCGGCAAAGTGTGGCCGACTTCAGCCAGATGGTGCGCATGTGGTCGGTGACCGCCAGCCCGGATACGCTGATGGAACTCGCCATCTTTCTGGATGCCCACGCCGTGTGTGGTGACAGCGCTTTGCTTGACCAGGTGCGCGCTTCGGTGTTTGCCCTGACGGCGGACAACGACGCCATGCTGGCACGCTTTGCCGCAGCCATCAATTTCTTTGGCAGCAGCAATGGCTGGTGGAACCGCTTGTTATCGCGCAGCGAAAAAGGCGGCGACCAGTTGGACCTGAAAAAGGTCGGCACATTCCCCCTGGTGCACGGCATCCGCAGCATGGCGCTGGCGCAGCACCTTACCGCCGTGTCCACTGCACAGCGCATTGAGGCGCTCATGGCGTGTGGCAAATTGCCGGCCAAGATGGGGGCCGACCTGATCGACAGTCTGCACTTCTTCATGGGTCTCAAGCTCAAGGTTGGCTTGCAGGAAATGGACACCGGCCACGCCATATCCGGCGGCATCCAACTGGAAAAACTCAGCAGCCTGGACCGCGACCTGCTCAACGACACGCTGGATGTGGTCAAGCAATTCAAGGTGCTGCTGAACCAGCGCTTTCATCTGGAAGTTTTGTAATGGCGGCCGACTTTCCGCTTGCTACCTGGATAGCGGCGCTCAAGCGGGAGTGGATGCTCTACCACCTGGGCGATCCGCGGTTTCGTTTCATGTGGGACAAGCCGCCGCCCGACGAATGGGTGGCGCTGGACTGCGAGACCACCGGCCTGGATGTGAAGACCGACGACATCATCGCCATTGGTGCGGTGCGTATCCGCGGCAACCGGGTGATGACCAGCGAGCGGCTGGAGTTGCTGGTGCGGCCCGACAAACGCAAGGTTTCGGCCGAAAGTGTGCGTGTGCACCGCTTGCGCGCGCAGGATGTGGCGCAAGGTGTGGCGGTGGACGACGCCATCATGCAGCTGATGCACTTCATCGGTAGTCGTCCTTTGGTCGGCTATTACCTGGAATTTGATGTGGCGATGGTCAACCGGGTGCTGTTTCCGATTCTGGGCATGGGGCTGCCCCAGGAAAAGATCGAAGTGTCGGGGCTGTACTATGACTACAAGTACCGCAACCTGCCCTCGCACGCGCGTGATAGTCGCAACATCGATCTGCGTTTTGACAGCCTGATGAAGGATCTGGGCCTGCCCTTGTGGTCAGCACATGACGCGCTCAACGACGCCGTGATGGCGGCGTTGGCATACTTGAAGCTGCGGCAGTTGGAGTGATCCGATAATGGCTGTCTTGCAGCAGTCTCCTGACCTGCGTCTACTCCATCGCACCGCAGTACACCAACATGATTTCAGCTGGCCAGTATCTTCTTCGCCCCTACCTGTCTTCCGATGCAGCCGAAATGAGCGCAGCGGTGCGAGAGTCGGCACAGACTGTGGGGCGCTGGATGTCCTGGGCCAAGGCCGACTTCAACGACTACGACGCGGCATGCTGGTTTGAGTTTTGCAATCAGGCACGGTCCGCTGGAACCGCCCATGAGTTCGGAATCTTCGCCGCAGATGGCTCGTTCGTTGGCGGATGCGGACTGAACCAGTTTTCGCGGATCAACAAGCTCTGCAACCTGGGCTATTGGGTTCGCCAATCGCGACAGCGCTGCGGCGCCGCCACCGCAGCCACACTGGCGCTGCGCGACCTTGGACTGCAGCGCCTGGGCCTTGCACGTGTCGAAATCGTCGTGGCCGACGGCAACACCCCCAGCCTTGCCGTTGCGCGCAAGGCGGGCGCGTACTACGAGTGCCTTGCCAGGAATCGACTGCAAGTCCATGGCAAAGCCACTGCGGCGCATGTGTTTTCGTTCACGGCCGAGATAAATCACTAAGATGATGTTCGCTAAAGAGAGGGCTACCGATGGATACAAAAGTGATGACTGCCCATGTGCCGCTGCCACTGGCCAGAAAGATTGACGACCTGGCCACACGACTGGATCGACCGCGGGCCTGGATTGTCAAGCAGGCCTTGGCCGCATGGGTCGGTGAGGAAGAAGAGCGTCACCGCTTGACACTGGCGGGCATGGCAGACGTCACCGCCGGTCGGGTGGTTGACCAAGCCGATGTAGAGGCGTGGGCGGCGAGCCTGGCAAGCGATAAACCCTTGCCCGTGCCGCGACAATGAATTTGAAGTGGTCCAGTGAAGCTGTGGCCGATATTGTGCGGCTCCAAGACTTTCTGGCCAAAATGAACCCGACCGCCGCCGCACGCACGGCGCAAACCTTGACCTTGGCTCCCAGACGACTACTGGATCGTCCCCAGAGCGGCCGACAGCTGGATCAATACCTGCCACGTGAGGTTCGTCGCATCATCGTCGGCAACTATGAAATGCGCTACGAATTGGCCGACTCGATCATCTACATTTTGAGGGTCTGGCATACACGTGAAGAGCGCTAACTGACGCAACAGGCCTGGTCGCCGCGCGACTCTTTCATGGCTTTTGTGCCACCAGCCGTGCGCCCTCCTTCTTGAGTTGTTTTTGCGCCTGTTGCACTACCGCGCTGCGCCATTTTTCATCCGCGGCGCTGGTCATATCGATCTCCGAATCATCAAAGTCCTGCACTCCACCGAGCAGCAGCGAGAAGGTCGCCACACGTTTTTTCATGATTTCGACCAAGCGTTGATCACGCGTGCCACCAAACGCCGGATAGGCGTAACGAATTTTTTCACCCGTTACCGCAGCCCAGCTTTGGACCCGGCGAATACGCCCGTTGCGCTGCACGGTGCGGATCGGACTGGCATCGAGTTCATAGTGAATCAAATGTCGGCAATAGTTATGCAGGTCAATGCCTTCGGACAACTTGTCCGTGACCACCAGCACGTCCGGGCCAAATGGGCTGCCAAACACCTGGATCACTGTGTCGGGCTGGTTATTGCGCATGAATAAGGCGGCGTTAACTTTCGGTTCACAAACACCCAATACCCGGCCGGTCGTTTTTTTTCCGGAGGTGCCAGGCATCAATTCAGGGTAGTTGGCCGCCTCCCGCAACACTCCTTTGCCAGACTTTGACTTCAACAGTTCTTGAAAAAGGCTGAGCGCAGCCTTCGCAATGGTTTCTTTTGGATGGTTGCGTGCGCGCTGCTCTGTCAACGCTTTGACCAATGCCGCGCCAGATCGCGGGTTGCTGCTGAACCAGCTTTGCGTTTGGGCACAAATCAAATCAGAGGTCAGCCAGTTAATGAAAGTGTCACGCAGCGTGGGGTTTTGTTTCGCTGCGTCCAATTTCTCAAACACCTGCTGCCAAGCTGTCTTCCATACCGTGGCATTCAGTTTGGTTGTGGGTGACATGGGCGGCACTTTACCCGCCAGGCACAGGGTCAATTCCTGGGCGGTGGCGATGTGATGGCAAAAAATGACAACCTTTTCGCCTTTGCCCACGGTCGCGATCACTTCTAGTGCCACCGCCAGCATTTTGGAATGGGGCCCGACCTCTTTGAGCAGCTTTTTGCGCAGTTTGTTGATGTGCCGAACGTGGGTCCCCATCAGCGACTTGTTGGGTTCACCAAGTGCGTTGATGGGCTCAACCAAGTCGGCCAGAGTTTCATCAAGGTGCTGCCAGCCGACATGAAAGCGCGCATCGTTGGTGGCGCCGGTGTCCATGCCCACGCTTTTGCCGATACGAAGCAGGCGATCCATACGCAGCAGCAACTCCAGCTCATCAGCGCTGGCATGGGTGTCCGCAAGCTTCCACTCTTCACACGCGCCTAGAGAAGCTCTTTCATTGGGCAGATCATCGATACTATGGCGGACGACCTGTTTCTGAATGGCATTTATCGCCTTCGCCGCTTTGTCTATCAGGCTTTTCGCTGCGACATCCGCTTGGCGAGTCGGCGGGGCGTTATTAAGCCTATCTAGCGCTAGGCTGAAACTTTTGACAGCACTGTGAGCATGCCCGGCACCCACCAAAGTCAGCATCCGGTTCAACTCGGCAAGGTGGATTGAAAACGGTGTAGCGGTGAGGATCAAAACCCGCTTGGCTTTTCTGCTTTGTTTGTTCAGTTCTTTGCTAAATGTCGTTTGGTCACCCTTGGCTCGATGCGCTTCATCAACGATCAACAAGTCACATTGCAGGGTTTTGCCATTGCCTGCGTGAGAGTGCTTCACCACTTGAATAGAGCCTACTGTCAGATTGTTGGCAGCGGATTTGATGCGTTTTGCGTCAATATCTAGCAAATTAGTTGCACATTGCTTGAGCAGTTCGACGTGGGATTTGAGCTCAGTTTCCCAGCGTCGCACCATCACGTCATTAGGTGCCAAGATGCGCACACTGCGCTTTTCGCCAGCTGACGCAAACACCCACGCCACCAAAGCCGCCACAGTGGTTTTTCCAAGTCCCACATCGTCTGCCAACAAAACCCCTTTGCGTACCTCTTGACCACAGCAGCCGCCGAGCCGTGCCAGAATGTCTTCAGTCGTCAAAAATTGACGCCGCGTGCTCTCAAGTGCCAAGGGGCGCACACTAGGCTGTTCGGCAGGCACTCTGTTTGATACGTTTGCAGTTTTTCCTTTGATCGCCAGGGTGGGGGCATTGGATTGACTTAGCGCTACATACTTTTCCGGATTCGACAAAAACCGCCATTGGGTTGCCGAATAGTTGCTCAGTTTGTCGATAGGCAGCATGGTTCATTGATCCCAATGTTTCAGACGCAATGTCATCTTTGGCACTGGCTCTCCGATTGAACGCCGCATTCAATAGCGCGCCGTCGCGCAGCAAACCATCCAAGATGAACGCACTGGAACCCCGCTGGGCTTGCGTCACTAATTTGGCCCAGTTGTCCACAATGTCCAACATCTGACGCGCGACAACAAAGCTTGCTACGGCATAGCTATCGGCTGACGCGGCATCGCCTGGGGTACCGTCATTTAGATTAGGCGTGCCGTCATTGCGCAGGGCTTCGTCGTCATCGGCGACAGGGCTGTCAAAGTCTGCCGCATCGTCAGTCTCATCCTCAGTCACCGCTTTGCCGCCATAGCGCTCCAGCAGCAGTTGGTCACTGAGCGCTTGCACCTCAGCATCCGATATTTCCTCTGGAAACGACAATTCACGCGCTACGGGTTCCCGCATATCGAAGATCGGCACATTCAAGGTTTCAGTCTCGCAGTGCAGCGCCACCGACTGCGGCAAGTGTTTGGCATCTGCCCAGGGTATTTGTGCTGACAACAAGGCACCGCTGCCGGACTGCCAGCGCGCTATTTTCAGCGAAGCTTTACGGCTCAAGACCTCGCCCGTCAGCGTCGACTGGCATTTGCATTCCAGCCGAATGTGCTTGCCGTCCCATGAGGCTTCGGCCCAAGGGATCAAACAACGACCCCGCATCAGTTTGTCGGTCCGAATGGCCAAGTTCTCAAGCGTGGCAAATGCGGCCAATTGACCCAGTGGCCAGGCCGCCTGCTCAATACAAACCCCGAGTTCAAAGTTGTCAATGGTCAGGTCTCCATTGATGGCCCGCTTGCCCCAGGCTGCCTGACTGAAATTGGCCGAAGTTAGCAGCAGCCGACGGGAATTGCCACGTTGGAATGCATACAGCTTGGCATGGCTCCAACGCACGTCGTTGCTGTAGTGTTCGCTATGAAAATGATGAGACAGTTTGTCATTGCCAGGCTCCAACGTAAGTTGCAATAGCGTGCTGCCAGCCGCCTCCAACTCAGTCAACGTTGCAGCGGGCAATAGCCAATTTGGCTCCCATGGATGGTTTTTTTCGATCCAGGCGAGCGAAAGTTGTGTCGGCGTGCCTTCAAACTGGGCACACCATTGCGCTAAGGAATCAGCCCGCCAGGCGCCCACAAACGGGCTCAAGATCGAGACCTTGACCGCCCCTCGACCGGGCGGGGTAGCACTGCGCAAACCGCCCGCACCCCACTGCGCGCGCGACGCATGTTTGCCAGGCACACTGGCAATAAAACTGACTCCTACTGGGCATTCAGCGCGTGCCAGCAGATCAGTAAAGTGGTCAAGCTGTGTGGCATCGCCGCAAGAGTCCGCCAGGGCCCGCACAAAGCCGGGCAATACACCCCAGGCACCTGCCCTGGCTTTTGACGACTTGGGCCGCAGCGGCAAACAGATTCGCCAGGCCGCCTGAACTTGGTCCTTGAACGCGGCGCGTGTCAGATTGGCCGATGAAACAACGACTTCGAGGTATTCTCCTTGTTCGGGATGCACCCAATGCAGAAGCCAAAGTTTGGAGTGCTGCACCGCTTGACCGTTTTTGCCGACCGTGAGCTGGCGGATCGAGCGCCAAATCCAGGGGTAAAGACTCTCATCAGCGGTGGCAACATCCGCCTCAACGTGGTCTTCTCGCACAGTCGAGGACACCACCACGATGCGGTTATGCAAATTTTTCAGCCGCCCATCCAGTTCAAGTGAAAAACTGGTCTGCTCCAGCGCATCAGCATCACCCGGCATGTGATTAAGCGCAAGCCACTCTGGCAGTAGGGTCTCAGCCAGCAAGCGCGTCTCGGCCCGGTCGTAGGTGGTCAACAGCGCCCCCGCGAAGGCACAGCCTTGAGGGGCGACAGATTTGATCAGCGTCTGCCAGCCAAATCCGGTGTCATTACGCATCGTCATCGTCGTTGTCCAGGTCAATGTCGTCATGCAAAGCTTTGGGCATCTTTGTCAATACCCCGCATTGCACCGCCAAGCGGCACAAGGCCCACAAGCGAAATCCGTAGCGCGAAGCCTCGCCTTTTGACAAAGTGCGAGCTTCAACGTGCCCGTCACGCAAAACAAACCACCGCAAACCACCGCCGTAGGTTTCGTGGTGACGCAGCAACTGGTGAAAACAATCTAGCGGCGCGGCGCTAGTGGCCATGATCTGCGCAAAGCGGTCTGCGGCATCAGCATGGCGTAGCGACGTTGCATGGGCTGCCGTCCTGGCTTGCACCGCCAGCCAGGCCTGTGCCGCCGCTTGAAGCGCCTTATAAACTTCCTTGGCTGTGCTGCCCCTGGCAACTTCGGTCAACGCCACTTTGGGCTCACGCTTAAGCACGTCATTGATGTAATTCATGGCTTCCAGACCCGCGTCAGCCAGGTTTGAAAAAGTGACCAAGCGGGCAATCGTCGGGTCGTTGCTGAACTTTTGGCTCAGGTACTGACATAGCGACGCATGGTCGGTTGCACCGGATTTGGCTATGGACTGTGCGATTGTCAAACGCTTTCTCCCCGCTGTATCGTTGCCAAAAATGAGCGGCTTCAGCAACGCTGCCTCCGGCAACGCAGAGAAGTCGCCACGCTGGCGTGGCAGCGTATTGAGTTCAGCCGCTTTGCCAGCTTGATCAAAAGTTTGCCAGTGTTCAAGCCACCATTTGTTTTCACCGTCACGCCCCTCTTTGTTGCGTGCCAGTTTCGCGCTGCGGCTCACATCATCGGCAAGTTGAAGGCGCGCGCCTTTAAGTTTGCCATCGAGCCAGCTCGATAGGGCCTTGCTTTGCGGGCCAGGTGTCCAGCCGTCACCCGTAGTCAGCCCTGGCCATTTCCGAAAAGCCCGCCGGTAGCCGCCGTAAGGTCCGGTTTGGCGGTAGGCTTGAAATTGCTTTGGGGTCATGCCGAACCGGTCTGCTTTCATGTTGTTATCAACCCAGGGTGCCACACGCCTACGTCCTGGCAAAGGGCGCTGTTTCCAGTCTTCGGTGTCTGCTTTGAGCAGGCTGATGGTCCGTGCCACCCACAGGAGTTCCAGCGGGCGCAGCCAGGCATAGCGCTGGATTTGCTCTTGGCGAGTCACCACTGATCGCCCACCGCTGGATTGAAAACCGTGTTGGGATTGCACCAGGCTCCAAGCCAACAGCGTGACCCATCGTCCGTCACTGATGCGGTTGCTCAAGTCGGGCGCTACCGCGTCGGCAAATTGATCGGCGAGAGCCCCTAGACCGAGTGCATCGCCACGGCGCACTGATAACGGTTCCCAAGGTGCGGTGAAAAAAAAGTGGGTCGGGGTGGGATTCATAGGACTGCTGAAGTTGGAGCAGGGATCTCTTTGTTCGTTCAAAAAGTCTAGCAGCTCACGCTTACTGCGCAACCTTTCAAAGCCAATGCGGCATAAAAAAACCGGGCATGGCCCGGTTCTTCAAAGCTGGGTCTGTTCGACTCAGTGCCCGGATGCTCCCGACGCACCCAGACCGGTTTCCGAACGCACCTGCTGCGCCTTGTAGGCTTCGCGTTCCTTGGCAGCCTGCGGGCTGCGGTCGAGCATTGAGAACAGCCAGACGCCCACGAAACCGATGGTCATCGAGAACAAGGCGGGTGAGGAGTACGGGAACCATGCCGAGCCCTTGGGGTTGCCCAACGTAGCTTCCCATACCGACGGGGACACCACGGTCAGCGCGACCGAAGAAATCAGACCCAGGAAGCCACCAATGACCGCACCCTTGGTGGTGCAGTCCTTCCACAGCACCGACATGAACAGCACCGGGAAGTTGGCCGATGCAGCGATGGCAAACGCCAGTGACACCATGAACGCAATGTTCTGCTTCTCAAACAAAATGCCCAATGTCACGGCGACGACGCCCAGTACCAGCGTAGTGATACGTGAAACTTTCAGTTCCGAGGCGCTGTCGGCATTGCCCTTCTTGACCACCGTGGCGTAAATGTCGTGGGACACGGCAGACGCACCAGACAGTGTCAAACCCGCCACCACCGCGAGGATGGTGGCAAAGGCCACGGCAGAGATAAAGCCGTAGAACACATTGCCGCCCACCGCCTTGGCTACCAGCACCGCAGCCATGTTGGCCGAGCCGCCGCCGCCCTTGATGATGCCTGTGGCGGTATTGGCAAACTCGGGGTTGGTCAGCACCAGCGTGATGGCACCAAAACCGATGATGAAAATCAACACATAGAAGTAGCCAATCCAGGTGGTCGCCCAGAACACGGATTTGCGAGCTTCCTTGGCGTCTGGCACGGTAAAGAAGCGCATCAGAATGTGGGGCAAACCTGCGGTACCAAACATCAGCGCCATGCCGAAGGAGATGGCGGAGATCGGGTCCTTGATGAAACCACCCGGCCCCATGATGGCCAGACCGATTTTGGCCGCGTCCTCAGCCGTTTTGCCGCTGCCGCTGGCGATGGCTGTCTTGACCTCGACGCCCTTGGAAAACAGTGCTTCCGGACTGAAGCCAAACTCTGCCAGCACCATGATGGCCATGAAGGTCACGCCAGACAGTAGCAGGCAGGCCTTGATGATCTGCACCCAGGTGGTCGCTGTCATGCCGCCAAACAGCACGTAAATCATCATCAGCGCGCCGACGATCACCACCGCCATCCAGTATTCCAGACCAAACAGCAGTTTGATCAGAGAGCCTGCGCCCACCATCTGGGCGATCAGGTAAAACGCCACCACCACCAGCGTACCCGAGGCCGCAAACACGCGGATAGGCATTTGTTGAAAGCGGTAGCCGGCCACGTCGGCAAAGGTGAACTTGCCCAGATTGCGCAGGCGTTCGGCCATCAGGAAAGTGATGACAGGCCAACCCACCAGGAAGCCGATGGAATAGATCAGCCCGTCGTAGCCGGAGGCCATGACTGCGGCAGAAATGCCGAGGAAGGACGCTGCCGACATATAGTCGCCGGCAATCGCCAGGCCATTCTGAAAACCGGTGATGCCACCGCCGCCGGTGTAAAAATCAGCAGCCGACTTGGTGCGGGCAGCTGCCCACTTGGTAATGAACAGGGTGGCGACCACAAAGGTGCCAAACATGCCGATAGCGACCCAGTTGGTGGGTTGCTTGTCGACCTGGCCCAGGTCAGCACCAGCGGCAAACACCGTTGCGGTGCCGAGCAAGGCTGCCAGGGCCCATAGCGTTCGAGTCACAAATTTCATTTGGAAGCCTCTTTCAGGATTTCAGCGGTCAGGCGGTCGAACTCGCTGTTGGCTCGGCGCACGTAAATTCCGGTAATGACGATGGTGAACACGATGACGCCCATGCCGATGGGTACACCCAAGGTGGTCACGCCGTCGCCAATGGGTTGAGCCAGGAAAGGCTTGTTGAACGCAATCAGCGCGATGTAGCCGTAATAGACCACCATCATGATGATGGTAAGCATCCAGCCAAAAGAGTTACGTTTTCTGCGCAACTCATGGTACTTGGGACTGGCCTCAATTTTGGCCACCAGGGGGTCGATCATTGCGTTTCTCCTACGGGGTTTTCTTCCGTTGCCTTTGCCCAGGATGGGCTGGCAACGGCGCGATAGTGTTGTCAGCTACTGACTAAGCCCTTACGCGTCGCAGAAAAAACTAGGGACTTTCCCTTGGTTGTGGAAGGTTGAGAGACCCAGAAACCCCCAAAAAAGCCCTGATTTATCACCATAAGAAACGCAGCGTCAGGGTTACTGCTAGTTTCGTAAGCAGGTATTCAGCTAGCGGTAAGTTGCTGTTGGGAGGTCGTCAGAACTGGGTCAGATGTTGCCCTCACAGTCCGTCTACCCAAAAGCCTTGGGCGACGCAATTATTTTTTATCTGGAGAGACAAACTATGGCAACAGCAGCCGCACGGCCGATGTCCGCTGAAGAGAAGAAGGTTATCTTCGCTTCATCGTTGGGTACCGTTTTTGAGTGGTACGACTTTTACCTGTACGGTTCTTTGGCAGCCATTATTGCCAAGCAGTTCTTCAGCGGACTGGACGAAGGCTCGGCCTTCATCTTTGCGCTGTTGGCTTTTGCCGCCGGTTTCATCGTGCGGCCCTTTGGCGCGCTGGTGTTTGGCCGGCTCGGCGACATGATCGGTCGCAAGTACACCTTCCTGGTCACGATTTTGATCATGGGTGTTTCGACCTTCATCGTGGGCATCTTGCCCAACTACGCCTCCATCGGTGTGGCCGCCCCGGTCATTCTGATTGCGCTGCGCATGCTGCAAGGTCTGGCGCTCGGCGGCGAGTACGGCGGTGCGGCAACCTATGTGGCCGAGCACGCCCCCCATGGCAAGCGCGGTGCCTACACCTCCTGGATTCAGACCACGGCCACGTTGGGGCTGTTCCTGTCGCTGATGGTGATTCTGGGAACCCGTACCATCATTGGCGAGGCCGCATTTGCCGACTGGGGCTGGCGCGTGCCTTTCATCGTGTCCATTCTGTTGCTGGCCGTGTCGGTTTACATCCGTTTGAGCATGAACGAGTCGCCTGCGTTTGCCAAGATGAAGGCTGAGGGCAAGACCTCCAAGGCGCCTTTGTCCGAGTCGTTCGGTCAATGGAAGAATCTGAAGATCGTGATCCTGGCGCTGATCGGTTTGACAGCCGGTCAAGCGGTGGTCTGGTACTCGGGTCAGTTCTACGCGCTGTTCTTCCTGACGCAAGCGCTCAAGGTCGATGGTGCTACTGCCAACATCATGGTGGCCATTTCGCTGATCATCGGCACACCTTTCTTCATCGTGTTTGGTGCCTGGTCTGACAAGATTGGTCGCAAGCCCATCATCATGGCGGGGTGCCTGCTGGCGGTGGTGACTTACTTCCCGGTGTTTACTGCGCTGACCAAAGCGGCCAATCCTGACCTGGCTGCTGCACAAGCCGCCAACAAGGTGACCGTGACTGCAGACCCGGCAGAGTGCTCGTTCCAGTTCAACCCGACCGGTACCGTCAAGTTCACCAGCTCGTGCGACATTGCCAAACAGCGTCTGGCCGGAGCCTCGGTGAGCTACGACAACATCGCTGCCCCCG
The DNA here is from genome assembly GCA_020048895.1 of Rhodoferax sp. Classification (GTDB taxonomy): domain Bacteria; phylum Pseudomonadota; class Gammaproteobacteria; order Burkholderiales; family Burkholderiaceae_C; genus Allorhodoferax. The sequence continues at coordinate 14,293 of JAIFLV010000138.1, forward strand.
CTGGCACGCCCGCCACCATCCAGGTAGGTGCAACCGTTGTCAAAGTGAAGTACACACCTGAAGATATTGCTGCGGCCAAGGCTGCGGCAGAGGCGAAGCTGGCAGAAGTGTCTGCTGCCCAGCCGCAGGACCCGAAAGCCGTGGAAGCTGCCAAGAAGGCTGTGGCCGATGTCAGCAACGAGAAAACTGCTGGCGGCATTTTGTTGGGGAAAAACCTGGATGCGGCGCTGAAGGCTGCCGGTTACCCCGCCAAGGCCGATATGGCCAAGTTTGACAAGGTGACTGTCATCGCCATCCTTACCTATTTGGTGATTCTGGTGACCATGGTGTACGGCCCCATTGCCGCCATGCTGGTGGAAATGTTCCCTACCCGCATTCGCTACACCTCCATGAGCTTGCCTTACCACATCGGCAACGGCTGGTTTGGCGGGTTGCTGCCTACCACGGCGTTTGCCATCGTGGCCCAGACCGGCAATATGTATAACGGCTTGTGGTACCCCATCATCGTGGCGGGTATGACTCTGGTGATTGGTACCTTGTTCATCAAGGAAACCAAAGACGTGGACATCTACGCCAACGACTGATCGGTTTTTGGTACAGTGGGCGCCGGCCCTGTCATGGTCCGGCGTATCGGATGGGCTCTCCCGCGAGAGCCCACTTTTTTTAAAGGAAACGACTATGTGGAAGATTGCTGTTGGCTTCATTGTGTTTGCCGGATTGGCGCTGTTTATCCTGAGCAAGGGTGGCGACATCGATATGGGTGGTGAGAAACATGGCGATACCACCCATACGCCAGCACCTGCTGCAGAAGTGCCCGCGCCAGTGGCTGCCCCGGTTGCTGCACCCACGACTTCCGCGCCTGTCGCACCGGCCAGCGCACCGAAGCAATAACCCGTCTCGTTTCGCCGCAGCTATGTTGCTGGTCAAGACCGAAGCGGGGCAGATTGCATTCAAGGAGCGTTCGCCCCTTTTCAGTGCCAGGCAGAGATCCGCTTTCATCCTGTTTGACGGCATCAAAACGGTCGACCGGGTGTTGGTGGCCACTGCCGGGTTAGGCGTGAGCCAGGCAGATATCGATTACTTGGTTTCGAAAGAGTTGTTAGCGCCCGCAGTGGTGGCGTCGGCATCGGTGAAAACCGGGCAAACGCCTGAACGCGTCACCGCACCAGTCGACGTGTCAGCGACAGCGATCAGCACGCGAGACCGCTATTTGCTGGCCAAGCCCCTGGCTACCAAGCTGGCTGCCGGCTTGGGATTGCGTGGTTTTATGCTCAATCTCGCGGTCGAGTCTGCTTCCGGGGTTGATGAGTTAGTGGCCCTGCTGCCGAAACTGCAGGATGCGCTGGGCGTCCAAGCCTGCCGCGAGTTTGAAAACGCACTCAAAAGCTGATTCCTGAGGCAAGTTCGTATTTGGCGGAGATTTCGCCGGATATCCCTAGAATGTCTGTCCTTCTTTGAACAGAGCATTCACCATGTCCCAGGGCACCATCCGCATTCGCGGTGCACGGCAACACAACCTCAAGAACCTTGACCTGGATATCCGCACGGGTGAATTGACCGTCGTCACCGGTCCCAGTGGCTCGGGAAAATCGAGCCTGGTGTTTGACACGCTCTACGCCGAAGGTCAGCGCCGCTACGTCGAAACGTTCTCGGCCTATGCACGCCAGTTTCTGGACCGCATGGACAAGCCGACGGTGGACAAGGTGGAAGGCGTCCCCCCGGCCATCGCGATCGATCAGACCAACCCGGTCCGCTCCAGCCGCTCGACGGTGGGAACCATGACCGAGTTGAACGACCACCTCAAACTCCTTTTCTCGCGCGCCGGCAGTCTGTTTGACAAGGTCACCGCGCAGCCTGTACAGCACGACACGCCGGAGTCCATTTACGCGGAACTGCTGCGTAGAGCGTCACAGGGCAATCAGCGACTTGTCTTGACCTTTCCGGTAGAACTTCCCGCAGACACCACCGCCGAGGAAGTGACCCAATGGCTGAGCGCCAGTGGCTTCACAAGAGTGCACGCCGAGCGCGAAGTAGAGGTTGAATTGGGGTCGGATCCCGATTCAGGACGCAGCAAAGCAGGAGAAAAGAAATCCAAAACGAAATGGCAAAACCCCAAGTCCACGGGCTCTGACCCCAAATCAACCGTCGCCACCCGCAGAAAAATCCTCGACGTCGTAGCCGACCGCTTCCGCATCGCCACCGTCGAAAAATCCCGCGCCCTCGAAGCCATCGAGCTA